>CAYROQ010000008.1:89561-101937 GCA_964425955.1 uncultured Sideroxydans sp. | reverse complement strand
AGGCGATCGCGGCGATGATGAAGCAAAAGAAGATCGACATTGCCGAAATCGAAGCAGCGGTTCGTGCCTAAAAATTCATGGCCTAACAATTCATTCAAGCCGACGCCGTTACGCGGCGCGACTAAATCCAGGCGTTGGAGGAGTCACGTGTTACCAATAAAATTGCGAAACAATCACGTCAAAAACATACTCGCATCTAACATGGTAACTTTTCCATTTTTACACTTACTGCTTGTAGCGAGGCGCAACCGTGAAACCAGATTTTGATATAGCTCTACAAAAACACTTCGCAGCGATTTCCAATAGAGATATAGAGGCGTTTAAATCACATCTCAGCCAAGGCGAAACCCTTTATACAATCGTTCAAAATGGGCACGCTTTCACCACCCCGGCCGAGACAATTGAAATTCACAGACAATGGTTTAAAGACCCCAATTGGGTGTGGGAAGGTTCAGTTGTTCACAAGATAGTAGGAGAGGATGTGGCAATGGCGCTTGTCAAATACCAATATCGTGCCAAGCCCGAAGCTACGCCAATCGTCACATGGCTTACATACGTTTTTCAGTTACAAGAAGGCCAATGGCGCATCGTCCACGACCAAAATACAGCGCTTGATTTTGTCGCGTTTGCCCGGATGGCAGGAATTGAAATCAAGTGAAACCACCCAACTCATCATTCCACTGGTCCTCGCACAGGCGACCGCGCAAGGCCGGTGAATTCAATCGTTATCCCCCTACACCTTAAACACTAGCCTGCCCCTCAATTTGAACGTAAATTACAGACGCTTTGTTGACGTATACGAGTGATAGTTTTCTTTAGGGAGACGCTGATTTTTTCGCTTGGTTTTTGTAGGTCGGGTTTCAACCCGACGGTTTTGTTGATTCTGAACGAGTTGTCGGGTTAAAACCCGACAAAATTCGGCGATGTTATTGATCAGCATTTCCTTAGCTTTCTAACTTCGGGTTTGCAACCCTGACTTGCTCAAAGTACGCCGACATCAGCACCTCACTTTTCCTCTCCAGCCAGCCTTATCCTTCCGCGCTAACGCTTTCCCCGATACGCCATCTTCATATAGACATCACCCTTTGCCAATTCGTCCAGCATCTGGGCTAGTCTCTTTTGTTGTGTGGCGGGTAATTTGGCGCGGGTGATCCAGCCGATGTAGTCGTTGCGTTGATACGGTGGGCGCGCATCGTAAACGGCGGTGAGGTTTTTTGTGTCCAATGTCTCGCGGATGTAATCGGGCATGGGGTAACGCTCACGTTTCATACGGGTCGTTTTCTCAGTCACCCCAGCTTCCTTTTCGACATCCTCAAGTTCCAATAACAAACGCAGGCGGTCGTGTTTTGCCACGTCCTGCCAGTGCCGATTTGATAAGACGCCTTCAATCGCCCACAGCAGATTGAGGCTTGCGTTCACACCGGCACGTTTCACTTGCACATAGGCAGACACTGCGCCCAAAGCTTTTAATTGCCCGATGGTTTCGATTCCCGCCTGCGCCAACATCTGTTGCGATTTGGGGCCGAAGTTGGGCAGGTCGGCGATGTTCATGGTCACGCTTTTTTACTGCGCATCGCGAAGAATTTCTTCATGTTTTTATCCTTCACGAAGTGCCGATATTCCTCGCTCTCGACCGCGTAGAGAGCAATCTTGCCGTTCTCGTCATAATGTGCGCCCCACCCGTATAACTTGGTCAGTGGCGAGGCGCGCATGCAGGCATAGGGCTTGGCGAAATACTCATCCCAAAGCTGCTGGCGGTGCACTTTTACTTCAGCAGCCGGTATCTGTTTGTGCAACACATGGGTGGCGAACTTTAACTCTGCCAGTGTGTAGCCGTAGGGCTTGCTGCTCAACAGTTCATATTCGATGCAAGCGATGGATCGCTTGGCGCTTTTGTCGCGGGGGATGATCGCGGTCTGGGTCGGAGAGTCCGGTGCGATCTCGATAAATTGGTCAACAGGATCCATAGATGTTTCGTCCTACTATCGCATCGGTTGACGAATGATCGTCTTCCATTTCGACGGGGCCGCTTTGCGGATATCACTCAGATAAATCTCGTGATGTTTGCCGTAACGTTGCTTCCCGCTCTCCGCGATAAATTGGTGCACACGTTGGATGTTCGGCCCCTCCTCGCTGAACGGGCCAATATGCATCAGCTGTGCGCTTTGCCCTTCGGTAAATTCCTCGAAACGTAATTTTGCAAGCGCCAGCGGATCCTTCTTCTTTTTCACTTCGGCGATAGCAGACTGCACCATTTCTGTGCTGATGAATGGCGGTTGCGCGATCATCACTGTCCATAACCAATTACTTTTGTCCCCGCTGCTGAACGTGCTCATATCGTCCGCCCACCACAACGCTTCCAGCGGCATCACGCCGTAATCAATGGCCAGGACACTTTTCTTGACCATGAACTTGAGGGTATAGGCGACCGAAAAGGCCGCCGTGATGGCATCGGCGAATTCCTGCGCGGTATTTGGATCACCCTTGCCATCGACCATCAGGTAATTCATGGGCGGCACATCCACCTGTGTGACGAGTTTGGCGGAAGGTTGGTACAAGTGCTTGAGTTGTTTTTTCAGGTCGATCTTCTCCATGCTTCTCCCCTCTCAAGAAAAATTTGCCGGTAGCCCGATGAACGCAGCGTAACGTTCGGCCGCCCGATTGAAAGCCAACTTCTGCTTCTTGTTCAACTCAGTGAATGGCACAGCAACGATGGACAGAGATGATTTCTTGATGCTGCGTTTCCACGTCCCGGCGACGCGCCCGTTGAGGATGATAGTGGGTGCGAACACGCCGTTGCTTCCCGGACAGATCTTCTGCGCGTGCTGCGTTTCGAGTACGGCACTGCGGTCTTTGTAACCCAGCAGATATTCGTCGAAACCGGGCAGGACAAAAGTATTTAACTGCCCGTCAGGTTCCTGTAAGACGGGTGACATCCAGTAGATTAATTTGTCGACAGTCTCTGATATCAACTGCGATTTGATGGTCTCGAATCCGCTGCGCGCTTCGCCCGCGCTCAAGCCCGACCACCAGATGAAATCCTGAAGAGTCGTGGGACCGTGGCTGGTGAAATAGCGCAGCGCCAACTCGGCCAGAGCCTCATCGCGGGTTTTTGTTTTGACCGGCGCAACCCACTCGTCGAGCAGGGCGATGGTCTGTTCTTTGTCCCGCGTGGCGGCGAAACAGACCAGACCATGCAACGCGGCATTCCACAGGATGTGATACCCGCGCTGCCCCGCTGTGGAGATACCGGAAACTTCCATCGCCCGGTAAATTTCGTCGCGGGTTTGCAGATTGCCGCCTTGCAATTCACGCATAAAAACGTCGTGACTGCGGGCTAACGTGTTGTCGTCGAGTTCGAGTTGTTGGCGTCGGCGCAAACTGCCGGAAAGATTTTTGGGCGAGGTCAGCGCAAGGATCCAGCGTGCATCCTTGGCCGCAACAAAATGCAATGTGCCGCGCATCGGCCAGGTACGGATGATTGTGCCCGCGTTCATCGCCTGTTCCACATCCGACTCGATCGAATTGGGCAACCGCAATCCGATCGACCATTTAGCCCCGGCGTAGTCTTGCCCCTGCATGCCGCCCATCCACGCGACGACCTGCTCCGGCGTTTCGAAGCGTGACCCGGAAATTTGCTGGTTAAATAATCTCAGTGCCGGGATGTTCATGAAGACTCCGGGTTGGAATGTTCATTCGTCCTGCAAGTCCGAATCGGGGAACAACACATCGCTGAAACCGAAATTGCCCAAGTCACGGATACGCATCGGATACAGGATACCGTCGAGGTGGTCGCATTCGTGTTGCACCACGCGCGCATGAAAGCCGCTCACGCTACGGTCTATGGATGCGCCGTTTTCGTCGCGCCCCTGATAGCGCAGCTTCAAATATCGCGGCACCAGACCGCGCATGCCCGGCACACTGAGGCAACCTTCCCAGCCCTCGTCCATCTCTTCGGACAAATACGTGATGACCGGGTTGATGAGTACAGTTTGCGGCACTTCTTCCGCATCGGGATAACGCGGATTCTTTTCCACACCGAAAATGACAACACGCAAGCCGACGCCGATCTGCGGTGCGGCCAGACCCACACCGTTCAACGCATGCATGGTGTCGCGCATGTCGGCGAGCAGCTCACGCAATTCGCGACTGTCAAAATTTGTGATCGGCTCGGCGCATTGCAACAAGCGCGGATCACCCATCCTCAGGATTGGTTTAATCGCCATCGCTTTCCACCACACTCTCCAGGATATGCCGCACCCGCGCCATCGCCGGTTGCGCCACGGCACCGATCTCGTCCAGCGCAATCCTCGACACACTGCTGCCGCGCCCGGCGGCATAGTTCACCACCACCGCAATCGCCGCGTAGTCCAGACCGAGTTCGCGCGCCAGCGACGCTTCCGGCATGCCGGTCATGCCCACCATATCCGCACCGTCGCGTTCATAGCGGTTGATCTCCGCCGCCGTCTCCAGACGCGGGCCCTGAATCGCGGCATACACGCCGGAATCGAAGCACTTCTCGCCCGCGCGCCGCGCCGCATCCAGAATCTCGTGGCGCACCTTCTTGCTGTACGGCCAAGTGAAATCGATATGCGTCACGGATTTTTCACGGCCGTCAAAAAAGGTGAACGCGCGTCCGTAGGTGTAATCGAGTATCTGGTCCGGAACCACCAGCGTGCCGGGAACCAGATCGGCGCGGATACCGCCGACCGAGGCCACGGCGATCACCCGCTTGGCACCCTGATCGCGCAACGCCCACAGGTTCGCGCGGTAGTTCACCTCATGCGGCGGAATGGTGTGGCCGTAGCCGTGGCGCGCGATGAACATGACTTCGTGATGGTTGATGGTGCCAAAAGTGAGCGGGCCGGAAGGCTCGCCGTAGGGGGTGCGCAACACTTGGCGGTGGGTGATGCGCAGGTTGGTCAGTTGGTTGAGGCCGGTGCCTCCGATGATTGCCAGCATATTATGTTTCCTTCACTGCGTAGATTGCGGGCAGATTGCGCCACGCACCGTGGATATCCATACCGTAGCCGAACACGAAACGAGCGGGTAGTTCCACGCCCACAAAATCCGCCCGGATGGGCTTCACCTTGCCCTGTATCTTGTCGGCGAACACGGCGCAATATACTTTCGTTGCGCCCAGTTCCAGCACCCGCTGTTGGATCGCGTGCATCGTCTCGCCTTCGTCCAGAATGTCATCCAGCACCAGCACGACTTTGCCCCGCACATTCTCGCGCGGTGCCACCCGCCAGTGCAATTCACCGCCCTGCTTGTCGTTACCGTAGCGCGAGACGTGCAGATAATCAAAGTCCAGCGGAAACTCCAGCATCGGCAACAGTTGGCCGGTGAACACCACCGCGCCGCCCATCACCGACAACACCAGCGGATGCTGGTCGGCCAGCACCGCATTTACCTCTGCGGCCAAGCGCCGCAGCGCCGCTTGCACTGCGTCCGCGCTGCACAACAATTCGGCATCTGCCAATATCTCACGTGCCTGTTGGTTGGTCAGCATCAGAGTTCCTTGTCACAAGGTGGTGTCCACGTTTCCACCGCGTTGGCACAAGAACGTGCCCACCCTACAATTCCATCCCAATTGCCATAACACCTCACTCATAAGCCTTCAACTGTTCGAGCAAAGCCGCCTCATCCCATACCGGCACATTTAATTCTTTCGCCTTGTCCAGTTTGCTTCCCGCTTCCGTTCCCGCCACCACGCAATCGGTCTTCTTGGATACTGAACCGGCGACTTTCGCACCCAATACTTCCAGCCGTGATTTTGCTTCATCGCGGCTCAGACTGGGCAGTGTTCCGGTAAGCACGAAGGTCTTGCCGGATAACGGCAAGGTTTGTGTTCTGTCGATCTCCTGCTCGTCCCAGTGCACACCCAACTCGCGCAACTGTTGCACCACATCGCGGTTGTGCGCTTCGGCGAAGAAATCAACGAGGCTCTGCGCCACGATCGGACCGACATCGTGCACGGCCAACAGGTGTTCAACACCGGCGTGCATGATTGTATCCAGCTTGCCGAAATGGCGCGCCAAGTCTTTCGCTGTCGTCTCGCCGACGTGACGGATACCGAGCGAAAAGATGAAACGGTTGAGTGTGGTGTGTTTGCTTTTCTCCAAAGCCGCCACGATATTCTGTGCACTTTTCGCCGCCATGCGTTGCAGCGCGGCCAGCGTGGCCCCATCCAGACGATAAAGATCGGGCAGTGAACGGATGATATTTTCGTCCACCAGTTGCTCCACCAATTTGTCGCCCAGACCTTCGATATCCATCGCGCGCCTGCCGGCGAAATGCAACAGGGCTTGTTTGCGCTGGGCCGAACAGAACAGGCCGCCGCTGCAACGGACATCCGCTTCACCTTCCTCGCGCACCGCCTTGCTGCCGCACACCGGGCACGTCGCCGGCATGACAAAAACCTGTGCATTCGCGGGGCGTCGCTCCAATACCACCCCCACCACTTCAGGGATCACATCGCCCGCGCGGCGCACGATCACCGTGTCGCCGATGTGAACGTCTTTGCGGCGGATTTCGCCCTCGTTGTGCAAGGTCGCATTACTCACCGTGGTGCCGCCCACAAAGACCGGTTCCAGCTTGGCCACCGGCGTGAGTTTGCCGGTGCGGCCGACTTGAATTTCGATGTCGCGCAGCACGGTGAGTTGTTCTTCTGCCGGAAACTTATGCGCCACCGCCCAGCGCGGTTCGCGTGAGACGAATCCCAGTTGCGCCTGCAACGCGAGGTTGTTGACCTTGTACACCACACCGTCGATATCGAACGGCAATACATCGCGTTTGGCCGCAACCCGGCGATGAAATTCGGACAACGCGTGTGCATCGTTCACCACGGCACGTTCGTCGCACACCGGCAAACCGAAGGACAGCAGCGCATCGAGGATGCCGCTGTGCGTGGCAGGCAACGACCAACCCCTCACTTCGCCCAAGCCGTAGGCATAGAAAGACAACGGACGTTTTGCCGCCAGCGCCGGATCGAGTTGGCGGATGCTGCCCGCCGCCCCGTTGCGCGGATTGACCAATGCGGGCAGCCCCTGCTCGCGTTGTTTTGCGTTGTAGCGTTCAAAATCCTTGCGCCGCATGTACACCTCACCGCGCACCTCCAGCACTTCCGCATCGCAGCCCTTGAGATGCAGCGGGATGCAATGAATAGTGCGGATATTCTGCGTGACATCCTCGCCCGTTTCGCCGTCACCGCGCGTGGCGGCTTGCACCAGCACGCCGTGTTCATAACGCAGGTTGATGGCCAGGCCGTCGAACTTGAGTTCGCAGTTGTATTCGACCCCGTCCGCAAGACCCAATACGTTGCGCACCCGCGTGTCGAAATTGGAGGCGCCACTGGCTTCGGTATCGGTCTCGGTGCGGATGGACAACATGGGCACGGCATGCCGCACCGGCTTGAAACCGTCCAGCACTTTTCCGCCCACGCGTTGGGTGGGTGAATCGGCTGTCAGCAGTTCGGGATGTTGTGCTTCAAGGGCTTGCAGTTCGCGGAACAGTTTGTCGTATTCCGCATCGGGAAGTGTCGGCGCGTCCAGCACGTAATACGCATGGTTGTGGCTCTCAAGTTCGGCACGCAGTTGCGACACGTTACGGACCAAGTCAGCCGCTTGCGGGAGCAACTGCGTAGCGGTCACTCCCGCACCGGAAGGCTCCGCCTCACCGTGTCGTGACCGCAATTCAGCGATGCGTTGTGTCGCTTCCATCTAATTGAACAAGCGCAGTGCCTGATCGCCACCCGGTGTCAGACCACCGGCCAGCATGCGCTCTTGCACCGACTCGACCTGGGCGCGTATCTGCGCGATAGCGGCCTCGCCCAAGGTGACGCGCTGGTCGTCCACCAAAGTGGCGCGCAAGGTGGTGGCGACTGTATTGGCCAGCAAGATCATTTCATCGAAACGTCTGACCGGTTCAGTGACGCGCGGTATATCCAGCAGCAGGGACAGGCTTGCTACCCGCACCTGGTCTAATGTGTGGTGCTGGAACGGTTTTCCATCGGATGCACTTAACGTGAGCAGCGTCGCGCCCGTGACATCAAACAAATGGAATGCGCCGTCGGCCTGCAAACTCATGCCCACGTGTTGCATGGCCCGTGCCACTTCGCTGCCGAACAATCCGTGTTCGCTTGCGGGGAAGATATTGATACCGATCACCTGGTCCACGCTGGCGCAAAACTTGTCCAATTCGCGGGCACGCTCAATTGCCGATTCGGCTACCGGCAACAGCATATCCGCGTCCAACTTGCGCCCGATGTCGCCCAGCAGTTCGCGAAAATCCGCCAGACGGGTATCGGTGATCGCACCGTTACGATCCACCAATTGCAGCGCAATTTTGATCTCACGGTAGGTGGAAGGACTCTCCGGGATAAGCCGTTCCCAGTGACCGCTTGCCGCGTTCTGCCCACAGGCAAGCACGGTCTTGCCGTAATCAAAACGGCGCTGCCAGAAACCGTCCAACACTTGTGCATTGTGGGGGAATTTGAAGGTCATGCTGACGATGAAATCCGTTTTATCGTCGGGCTGCATGAATGATTCTTGTGCCGGTTCGGCGATGAAATGATCCGCACCATTTTCATCGAACGGGTCATTGACCGGAGAAGCAGGAAAAGAGTCACGCCGACTACTGCTGTCACCTTTGGCGACATTTGACTCGCCCTCTCCGGCAAGACTGCGCCGGTAAGACCACTGCTGCCAGTAACCATAACCATGAACGGCGATGACCACGATCACGCCGATGACCACAAGGCTTAGTTGGAATTCACTCATAGCTTCAGCTGTTCAGGACGGAAAATCACGGCCGTGATTATCGCAAGCGCCCTGCCAAATAGCTACAGCGGTAGCTCACCTTCGTGTTGGCCGATCTTGCCGATCTCGTGCAATGCCTTGATGAACTCCGCATCCTCATGCAGTTGCGCAAGGTTCTTGGGATGGGCACGTCCATGCATATGCGCCAGACGCGCTTTGCCGGTCACCGGCATGTCCCATTTCAAACCGCCGAGCAGTTCATCGGCAGATTCGGGTTTGTTGCATACCAGCACCATATCGCATCCCGCGAGCAGCGCCGCCTCGGCGCGTTGCACGATACCGCCCGCCACCGTCGCCCCTTCCATGGAAAGGTCGTCGCTGAAGATACACCCCTCGAAACCCAATTCGCCGCGCAGGATGTCCTTCAACCAAACCTTGGAAAAACCCGCCGGATGTGCATCAACTTTTGGATAGATGACATGCGCGGGCATCACGGCGGTGAGGCCGAAATTGACCAACTGGCGAAACGGAATGAGGTCGCACAGATCGATATCGGTATAGCTGCGTTCATCCACCGGGATCTCCAGGTGCGAATCGGCGCACACAAAACCGTGCCCCGGAAAATGCTTGCCCACGGTGGGCATACCGCCCTGTTTCAAACCGATGAGCAAGCCGTGCGCCAGCTCGGCGATGGCTTGCGGTTCCGCATGAAAAGCACGGTCGCCGATGACCGAACTTGCGCCGTAATCCACATCCAGCACCGGTGTGAAACTGAAATCCACACCGCAGGCGCGTAGTTCAGCAGCCAATACATAACCGACCTGCTCTGCCAGATGTTTGGCGCGCTTGGGATGTTCATCCCACACTTTGCCCAATTCGCGCATGGGCGGAATGCGCGTGAAGCCGTCACGAAAGCGTTGCACCCTGCCGCCCTCGTGGTCCACCGCGATCAACAACGGCGGGCTGCGTAACGCGTGGATGGCGGAGGTGAGCTCGGCCAACTGGCCGGGGGTTTCGTAGTTGCGCGCGAAAAGGATCACGCCGCCGACCAGCGGATGTAACAGACGTTTCGCGTCTTCTGCCGTCAGTTGCTTGCCTGCCACATCGAGCATTACCGGCCCATTACCCATCAGACTTTCCTTTCCAGAATCACAAATGCCAGCGCCGTATCGCGCTCGTCGCTGATACTCAAATGGTGGTTACCAATACCGAGTTGTTCAAGATAGGTTGTCAATTCCGCATCGAATAAAAAAACCGGTTTGCCCAGTTCGTCGTGACTGACGGTCATGCGACGCAGCCCCAGCGGATGGCGCAGCCCGCGTCCGGTGGCTTTGGCAAAAGCTTCTTTGGCTGCAAAACGTTTGGCGATGAAACGGGCAGGATGCGTATTCACTGCCTGTTCGGCATATTCCTGCGGACTGAGGATACGTTGCGCGAAAGCCTCACCGTGACGCCGCATCGCCGCCTCGATGCGCGCCACGTTGACGATGTCGGTGCCGATGCCGAAGATCATATTGCTTCCCCATTTACGCTTCCCTCGATACGGCTACACCTACTCGGGACGAACGGATCGGAGTGAAACACTGACGGGTAAAAGCAGACCGTGCTTCCCGAGTAGGCGCATGGCACCCTATCGGGAGATGTGCTTGTCCCGGCAATCATGCCGCCAGCAACGCCTTCATCTTCTTCACCGCCTGCTCCAGTCCGATGAACACGGCTTCGGAGATGACGGCATGGCCGATGTTGAGTTCGGCGAGGTGCGGGATGGCCACGATGGGACGCACGTTGTGATAGTTCAAACCATGCCCGGCATTGACTTGCAAGCCCAGTGAATGGGCATGCAAAGCGGCATGATGAATGCGTGCCAACTCCGACTCGCGCGCCGGCACACTGTCGGCATCGCCGTATTTTCCGGTATGGATCTCCACCACCGGCGCGCCGGTTTTCCAGGCGGCTTCCAGCTGGCGCTCGTCGGCATCCACAAATAACGAGACGCGGATGCCCGCCTCCCGGCAACGTTGCGTGGCACGCTCTACCGCGCCGAAATGTTTGACCACGTCCAGCCCGCCTTCGGTCGTCAACTCTTCGCGTTTTTCCGGCACCAGGCAGATGTCATGCGGCTTGATACGCAGCGCGATGTTGAGCATCTCTTCCGTCACCGCACATTCCAGATTCATGCGTGTCTGCAACATGCCGCGCAGAATTTCCACATCGGCATCCTGAATGTGGCGCCGGTCTTCGCGCAAGTGGAGCGTAATGGCATCCACGCCCGCTTCTTCGCAGATCAGCGCGGCACGGATGACGTTGGGATAACGCGCCCCGCGCACTTGGCGCAAGGTGGCAACGTGGTCGATATTCAGTCCGAGTTTCATAATTTCTGTAAATCCCTCATCAGTTCGCGAGTGTGCAAAATCTTTCCGGCCAGGTGATGGTCGAGCAGCATGCGCATCAGTTGTTTGCTCTGGCGCGCGCTGTTCACATCGCGGTAATCATCCGCCGCCATATCCAGCAACGTCTTGCCCAGCACCGGCATGCCCTGTGAAGCGTGTCGCGTCTCTTCGATCGCGCCGCGTTCGAGTATATAACGATAGTTTTGATCCGGCACGATGGGCTTGCCGCTGTCCGCCTCGGTATCCAGCAGCAGCGCGTAACCCAATTCCTGCAACAGGTGTTTTTCGAAACAGCGCAACGTGAACGCGTGATCGGTTTCCTGCGCCAGCCGTTGCAAAGTCTGCTGATAATAATCGAACAGACTTTCGTGCGGATCATCGCGCGCCATCAGGTTGAGCAGCAATTCGTTCAGATAGAAGCCGCACAACAGCGCCGTGCCCTGCAATTGCGCTTGCCCGCCCTGCCACTCCGCGCTGTGCAAGGTGCGCAACTCATGCTTGCCGAACCAGCTCAAAGCCAGCGGCTGAAAACTCATCAACAACCCGCGCAATGCCGAGCGCGGACGCCGCGCCCCGCGCGCCACCAATGGCACACGCCCGTGTTGGCGGCTAAACACCTCCAACACCAAACTCGTCTCGCGGAACGGGTAGTTGTGCAGTACGAAGGCGGGTTCGTCCTGGATGCGTTGTTTGGATGTGACGTTACTCATACCCCAGCGATTTCAACATGTGCGCGCTGTCTGCCCAACCGCTGCGGACTTTGACGAACACTTCAAGAAACACTTTGCCGTCGAATAGTTTTTCCATGTCGAGGCGCGCCTGGGTGGCGATCTCTTTCAGCTTCTCGCCCTTGGCACCGATGAGCATGGCTTTGTGCGCATCTTTGTCCACCAGGATGGCGGCGTGGATGCGGCGCAACTTACCTTCGAGTTTGAATTGTTCGATGATCACGCTGACCGAATACGGCAGCTCTTCGCCGGTGAAACGGAAGATTTTTTCACGCAACAATTCTGCGGCGAGAAAACGTTCGTTGCGGTCGGTGATCTCGTCTTCGGCATACAGGTGCTCACCCTCGGGGATGAACGGGCGGATGGCATCCAGCAGGGTATCCAGATGTTTGCCCTGGCGCGCGCTGACCGGCACGATGGCGGCGAAATGTCGCAACGCGGCGATCTGCTGGATGAACGGCAGCAGGGCGAGCACCTTCCCGCGATCGCACAGGACATA
>CAYROQ010000008.1:18507-89551 GCA_964425955.1 uncultured Sideroxydans sp. | reverse complement strand
GAACGGCAGCAGCTCATTTTTGTCCTGCATCAAGTCGGCTTTGTTGATGACCAGGATCACCGGCCTATCCAGCGGCAACAGTTTCAACACCTGCTCATCACGCTCGTCGAAGTGGCGCGCTTCCAGCACGAACAACACCACGCTCACATCGCGCAAGCTGTTGGTCACCACTTTGTTCATGCCGCGATTCAGCGCGTTGGTGTGCTGCGTCTGGAAACCGGGCGTATCCACAAACACGAATTGCGTGTCTTCCTCGGTGAGGATGCCGGTGATGCGGTGGCGTGTGGTCTGCGCTTTGCGCGAGGTGATGCTAATCTTCTGTCCGATCAGATGGTTGAGCAAGGTCGATTTGCCCACATTGGGACGACCGACGATGGCAATGAAGCCGCTGTGAAATATTTTGGGTTCGGTCATGGTTTTTCTTTGATTTGTTGATAAGCAAGATTGGCGGCGGCTTGTTCGGCGATGCGCCGGCTCGATCCTTCGCCCCGTGTTTTTATCCCGTATTTTGCGATCTCGCAACACACCACAAATGTCTGGGCATGAGCATCACCTTTGATCTCGGCCACCGTGTAATTCGGGAGTGCCAGCTTGCGGCCTTGCAGCAATTCCTGCAACAGCGTCTTGGCGTCTTTGCCCAGTGTTTGCAGGTCTGCCTGGGCGATGAACGGCACATACAGCCCCAACACCACTTTCTCCGCCGAGATGAAATCAGAATCCAGCAACACTGCGCCGAACAGGGCTTCCAACGTGTCGGCCAATATCGAAGGTCGGCTAAATCCGCCGCTCTTGAGCTCGCCCTCGCCGAGTAGCAGTTGCTCACCCAGATTCAATTGTCGGGCCAGCGTCGCGAGTGTCTGTTGGTTGACCAGATTGGAACGGAGTCGTGAAAGCTCGCCTTCGTCCAAGTCCGAATAATGCTGGTACAGATATTTGGCAATGCAAAAATTCAGCACGCTATCGCCCAGAAATTCCAGCCGTTCGTTATGCGCCGCGCTGTAACTGCGATGCGTCAACGCGCGTTGCAACAGTTGCGGCTGCAAAAACCGGTAGCCGAGTTGCTTGCACAATGCCGCGTGCTTCATTGAATTTGATTTAATCGCTGCTAGGATTGAAGTCGATGACCAGACTGATATTGCCAGCGACCGGAATCTTTACCGTGTAGTTCGCGCTCAGGCTGATCGCCGCGCCGTTCTTGCTGATATCTATGTCTTCCGCCGAAATGTCGGTGATGTAATTGATGCTGGCGCGTTTGCTGAAGGACTCTTTGATGTCTTTGACTGATCCGGACTGCATGGCCGGGTCGGCCGCGATGGACTTGAATATCGATTCAATCTGCGCGTTGTGCATATACGGCGGGATCAGCTTCATTCCCAGAATGGCGGCGAAAATGCCCAGCGCCGCCAGCACGATGAATCCCAGCATGCTCAGTCCGCGTTGCTGAAAATGTGTTGATCCCATGTGTTTCCCTTTCAATGTCAATCGATCGACAGACCGACCCTGTCCAATTCACCAAAATTCATCCAGATAAAAAACGCTTTACCCACGATCAACTCGTCCGGAACAAAGCCCCAATACCGGCTGTCGCGGCTGTTGTCCCGGTTATCGCCCATCATGAAATAGTGACCGGCCGGAACGGTGCAGCGCATCTCCTGCGCACTATAACTGCACTGTTCGAATGCAGGAAACTCCTCGACATTGCCGAGATGGATAGGGGCCATTTCCGGATTCAGCAGGATCGGATGTGCATGTCCGCTCAGGTCTTCCTGATAACGCTCGGTATGCAGAAAATTCAACCCGCTCTCGACGTAGTTGTAATCACCGTCCCGTGTTTGGGTTTGCAACTTGCCGTTTAACCACAGCTGTTTGTCGCGGTACACGATAGTATCGCCGGGCAAGCCAACCACGCGTTTGATGTAGTCGATCGACGGATCGTTCGGGTAATGGAACACCATCACGTCGCCGCGCTGCGGATCATTCACCGCGATAATCTTTTTATTGACGATAGGCAGACGTAGGCCGTAGGTGTAACGGTTGACCAGAATAAAGTCACCCACATGCAAGGTCGGGATCATCGAGCCGGAAGGGATCTTGAACGGCTCGACCAAGAATGAACGCAACAGGAACACGGCCAGGATGACCGGAAAGAAACTCTTGGAATATTCCACCCACCACGGTTCTTTGGACTCGGTCGCGCGCTTATTTCGCAGCACGTATTTGTCCAGCAACCAGATGACACCGGTCAACACCAGCAGCGCAAACATGATCAAGGCAAAAGTCATTTGTTTAAATTTGTTCCGTTATTTATCGTCCACACGCAAGATGGCCAGGAACGCCTCTTGCGGAATTTCCACACTGCCCACCTGCTTCATGCGTTTCTTGCCGGCTTTTTGTTTTTCCAGCAACTTGCGTTTGCGCGAGATGTCGCCGCCGTAACATTTTGCCAGCACGTTCTTGCGCAATGCTTTGACATTCTCGCGCGAGATGATGTTGGCGCCGATGGCGGCCTGGATCGCCACATCGAACATCTGGCGCGGGATCAGTTAGCGCATCTTGGCCGCCACTTCGCGCCCGCGATGCTGGCTGTTGGCGCGGTGCACGATGATGGATAACGCATCCACTTTCTCGCTGTTGATCAGGATGTCCACCTTGACCACGTCGGCGGAGCGATATTCCTTGAATTCGTAATCCATCGAGGCATAACCGCGCGACACCGATTTCAGCTTGTCGAAGAAATCCATCACGATCTCGCCCATGGGCATCTCGTATTTCAGCAACACCTGCTTGCCGTGATAACTGATGTCTTTCTGCACCCCGCGTTTTTGTGTGCACAAGGTGATCACCGAGCCCACGTATTCCTGCGGCATATAAAGGTTGACATCGACAATGGGCTCGCGAATATCTTCGATCTTGGACACATCGGGCATCTTGGACGGGTTATCCACCATCAGCAGGGTGCCGTCGCGCAGTATCACCTCGTAGATCACCGTGGGGGCGGTGGTGATCAAGTCCATGTCGAACTCGCGCTCCAGGCGTTCCTGCACGATCTCCATGTGCAGCAGACCGAGGAAACCGCAGCGGAAACCGAAGCCCAAGGCCTGCGAGACTTCCGGCTCGTACAGCAGCGAAGCATCGTTCAGCTTGAGCTTCTCCAACGAGTCACGCAGCGCCTCGTACTGGTTGGACTCCACCGGAAACAAGCCGGCGAAAACTTGCGGCTGAACTTCTTTGAAACCCGGCAACGCTGTGCTGGCCGGGCGCGACAGCGAGGTGATAGTGTCGCCGACTTTGGCATCCTTCAACTCTTTGATGCCGGCGATCACAAAGCCCACTTGTCCCGCAGACAACTCTTCGCGCGGCTGCGATTTCGGCGTAAACACACCGAGATTCTCGGTGAGATGTTGCGCGCCGGTCGCCATGAACAAGATCTTGTCTTTGGGTTTGAGTGTGCCATTAACGATGCGCACCAGCATCACCACACCGACATAGTTGTCGAACCAGGAGTCGATAATGAGGCCCTGCAACGGCGCCTTGGTATCGCCCTTGGGAGGCGGCACTTTGGCGATCATTGATTCAATCACATCCTGCACCCCCAAACCCGTCTTGGCCGAGCAATGCACCGCGTCCTGCGCGTCGATACCGATCACGTCTTCAATCTCGGCAATGGCATTGGCAGGATCGGCGGAGGGCAGGTCGATCTTGTTCAGCACCGGCACGACTTCCACGCCCAGGTCCAGCGCGGTGTAACAGTTGGCCACGGTCTGCGCTTCCACGCCTTGCGAGGCATCCACCACCAGCAAGGCACCTTCACACGCAGAAAGCGAGCGTGAGACTTCGTAAGAGAAGTCCACGTGCCCGGGTGTGTCGATCAGATTCAGGTTGTAAATCTGCCCATCGCGCGCTTTGTAACTCAATGCGGCGGTCTGAGCCTTGATGGTGATGCCTCGCTCGCGCTCGATGTCCATCGAGTCCAGCACTTGTTCTTCCATCTCGCGGTCGGACAAGCCGCCGCACAGATGGATGATGCGGTCTGCCAGCGTGGATTTACCGTGGTCGATGTGGGCAATGATGGAGAAATTACGGATATGCTGCATGAGGCTCTTATATAAAATCCCACTCCCTCACCGACCTTCACCCAGTGGGTGAAGGCTCGTACTCTGACGATAAAGACAGAGCATCGTTGCGAGGGTGTGGCGGTTGCGTAAGGCGCGGATTCTAGCCGATTTTCAGGGAATACGTGGGCTGTCCGTGACCGGATTATTTCTCATCCAGGCGTATCGGCACATAGACAGTTCCTTCGTTGCGCCTGACCAGCAACGCGATGTTGCGCCCTTGCGGTACCTTCTTCAGCACTTCGTTGAACTGTTCGACCGTGCGGATCTCGATATTGCCGATGGCCAGGATTACGTCGCCGCGCTGCAATTCGCTACGGGCAGCGGCACCTTTGACCTCCTCAACCAACAAGCCTCCCTCCACTTGCAGTTCGGTCTTCTGCTGATCGTTGAGTTCTACGACCGCCAAACCCAGACGGCTAACGCTTTGCGACAACTCTTCACTTTCTTTGCCGGCCTGTGCCCTTTGTTTTTCGGTAGTCTCTTGTATCTCCCCGACCACCAGAGAAACGTCCAGTGTGCTGCCTTTGCGCCATAACTGTACTGCCACCTTATTCCCCGGCTTGGTCGCTGCCACAATGCGCGGAAGATCCACCGAACTGACGATCGGTTTGCCGTCGAACTTGAGAATCACATCGCTGGCTTTTACGCCCGCCTTGTCCGCCGGGCCTGCTTTTTCGACACTGGAGATCAGCGCGCCTGCCGCTTTGGTCAAGCCAAAAGAATCCGCCAGTTCACGGGTGACCTCCTGTATCGAGACACCGATGCGACCGCGTGTCACTTTTCCGCTGCTGCGCAATTGCTCCACGACATCCATCGCCACATCGATCGGTATGGAGAACGACAACCCCATATAACCGCCAGAACGGCTGTATATCTGCGAGTTGATACCAATCACCTCACCCTTCATATTGAACAGCGGGCCCCCGGAGTTACCGGGGTTGATCGCCACATCGGTCTGGATGAAAGGTACGAAATTTTCCTGCGGCAACGAACGCCCTTTGGCACTCACGATACCTGCGGTCACGCTGCTGTCGAAGCCAAAGGGCGAACCGATCGCCAGCACCCATTCACCCACTTTGATCAATTCCGGTTTGCCCAGAGTGACCTTGGGCAATCCCGTCGCGTCGATCTTGAGCAAAGCCACATCGGTGCGTTTGTCGGCTCCGATCACCCTGGCTTTGAATTCGCGTTTGTCGGTCAGGCGAACTGTGATCTTGTCCGCACGGTCCACCACGTGTGCGTTGGTCAGAATATAACCGTCCGCGCTGATGATGAATCCTGAACCGAGGGATTGGGATTCTTGTTCGCGCGGCATCTGGGGAGCAAATCGGCGAAAGAATTCATAGAACGGATCGTTCTCGGGCAGATTGGGAATACCTTGAAAGGTTTGCGGAGAACGGATGATCTGGGTGGTGCTCACGTTGACGACTGCCGCACCTTGCTTCTCCACCAAGTCGATGAAATCGGGCAATTCTTTGGCAATCAGGGATTGAGCGAATAAGACAAAAACCACCAGCACGATAAAACGTTTAAGCATTTTCTTCCTCATCAAAATAGTAACTTCAGGAATTGACACGCGATGAAACAATGGATTGCACAACGGCCTGCGGACGGTCATTCTTTGACGCGAACTTACCCCAGGCAAAACCGGCCCCGAGCCCAAGTAGCGATCCCGCCAACGCGAAACCATCGCGCTGTTCTGCCCCGACAGCCAGCGATGCGCCAAGCAGCCCACAACCCAGCATGAGCAACAAAGGCAACAGATACATGCGCCAGGAACTGCTTAGCAGAATTCCGTCCGGGAGGGATACGTTGACTTCATCACCGACCACGGCACCAACCGGATTGCGAACTTGGAACGTGCGCGGCTGATTGCTGCAAAACATTTTGGACAGTTTTTTGCTGCCGCACCCGTTCACGCTATCGCAGTGACCGCAGCCCCCTCCACCCAATGGACTGATCTCTGCCCGTTCACCTTGGATATTCAATACAACGGCTCGCATCTCAAGCATCTCAACCTCCCGCGAATCGTACCGAGTCTGCCACTTGGATGACCGTACGCGGCGGCACTTCACCCACTACCGTCACCAGGTTTTCACCGGTCTGTCTGCGGTACATATGTACCGCACCTTGGCTCGACAATCCGGGGATTTCTTTAACCTGACTAATCTTTTCGATGAATATGGAAATACCGGACAATCCGTCGGAATATACGATATGGACCAGCGGGATCTTTTTGCTGGAGATCGTGCGTCGCATCTCGAACAACTTTTTGAATCCGGAAGGAACAGCGTCGACTTGCCAACCGCTTGGAACACTTTCGACGTTATCCGTTTGAAGCGCGGTCAACTCCCCCTTTTTCGCCTGAATGATCGGCTCCACTTCTTCGGAAAGTATCCATTTTCGATTGATCTTTCCGCCAATTTCCAACTGTGAGAAAGCGTATTGCTCGATCAATCTGCCTTGCTCATCCAACACCACCGCTTTGAGCAATAATCCCGATTCGCTGTGCGCCCACATCTTGCGCGTATACCGAAGATTATCCTTCGGTTTAAAAAAGACCGTATGGGCATGGAATTCAGCCACCCTGTCTTCTTCCCCTTGGCTTATCTCGTAATTTTCTTTCAATGTCTGTATCTGTTCGGGTAGCAAAGCAGGGAAGGAATGTTGCGCACGACGCTTCTCGACTCTTATCTTTTTATCACCCAGGTAAAGCCAGATTTTTTCGTTGTTGCGAATGACTTCGCGCCTGAGGCCATCCAACCCTTCCAAACGCTCATGCTCCCCGTCATTGTCAGTGATATGGGTGATACGTGACATTTCGACGCGGCCGCCGGACTGGTAAACAAACACCCCGCAATAATTGGTCTGGTGAGCGGCAAAAGCCATCGTTCGCAACCATTCGGCGTCGGACTGCAACGGGTCTGCAAACACCGAAGTAGCGCAGGACAGCAGCAGGCAGGACAATCCAAGTTGTAGCCGGTCTGTTCGCACTATCGGGCCGCCACGGTGTGGATATATGAAACCGCCCCCTGCACGTCCGCGCTGGGGGAAAACTCCTGGTGCGCCATCAGATAATCATTCTCCTGGAAAGAAGCGGGTTTCACTGCATTGTTCTGCTGCACAACCGCGACTTGCGGCACTGATTCGCCCTCGACTTGCAGCGAAAGCCATGCGACCAACGCCAGAGCCATCACAGAAGCCGCTGCAGAAAGTGCATATTGCTTCACGCGTTGCGGGGTATGTCTTTGGGGGGCGAGAACGGTAGGTTCGGCTTGCAAACGTTCGCGGAAGGAAGGACTGATGCCGCGGTGGATATGGTCGGGCTGTCTTAAGGCATCCCCAATCAAATGATACGTACTCCAATCTTGGGAAGATTCGGGATGACGTTTTAATCTATCGAAAAAATGTTCAGCTTCGTCCTCGAACATCTCGCCATCCATCAAAACGGAAATTTCCTGTCTCATCTTCACCACCTCTTATCTTCACTTGTTCCCAACAATGGCCGCAAATTTGTTGCCACCACTTCGCGCGCCCGAAAGATGCGCGACCTGACTGTACCGATCGGGCAATTCATCACCGCCGCGATCTCTTCATAACTCAGTCCTTCAATCTCTCTCAAGGTCAAAGCCGTCCGCAGATCTTCAGGCAACTGCTGCAAAGATGCATTCACGACATCAACCACTTGTTTGCTCATCAGCTCGTTTTCCGGTGTCGACACTTCGTGCAGCAACGAGGCCTCTTCGAAAGACTCCGCCTCCTCCGTGTCAAACATTGTACTGGTGGGAGCCCTGCGCCCCTGCGCGACCAGATGATTCTTCGCCGTATTGATTCCAATGCGGTACAACCAAGTATAGAAAGCACTCTCACCGCGAAAGCCGGGCAAAGCCCGGTAGGCTTTAATGAATGCCTCCTGGGTGACGTCTTCCGCCTCGGCGGCATTCCGAACGAATCTTGAGATCAATCTGCCCAGCCTGCGCTGGTACTTGACCACCAACAACTCGAACGCGTGCTTGTCGCCGCGTTGCGCGCGTTCCACCAGCTGCTGGTCGACCTCTCTATCACCCATTCCGTTCCCGGCTTCCAAATATTTTGAGCCACGTTTCGTGGCTTCCAAGTATAACCGGACACTTGAGCATCGTCAGCCTAGCTCTACACGCGCCAATGGACCTTGTTGAAAACATTTAGTTCAATTTCCGGAAATGAGTTCGAATTTTTAATATAGACTCACTCCCCATTCCAATTAAAGTCAGCAACGTGTTGCGCTTTGACACTCTCATCATCGGTAGCGGATTGGCCGGATTAACTCTGGCGCTCAAACTCGCAGACCGACAAAAAGTCGCCATCATCACCAAGAAGTCCCTGCTGGACGGAGCAAGCTCTTGGGCTCAAGGCGGGATCGCTGCCGTACAAAGTCCGGAAGACAGTCTGGGTGAGCATATTCAAGACACGCTGACTGCAGGTGCCGGCTTGTGTGACCCTGTAACCACACGTTTCGTGGTCGAGCGCGGAGCCGAGTTGGTCAATTGGCTCATCCAACAGGGCGTGCCTTTTTCTAAAGAAGCAAATGACAGCAATGATTACCACCTGACCCGCGAAGGTGGCCACAGTCATCGCCGCATCATCCATGCGGCCGACGCGACCGGGAAAGCTGTGCAACAGACGTTGTCCGAAAAAATCCTGTCGCATCCCAATGTGACCGTCCTTGAAAACCACATTGCGATAGACCTGATCACCGGAAGAAAAATAGGGAAGCATGAACAACGTTGTCACGGCGCCTACGTCCTCGATTCCTCCTCGGGCAAAGTATTGACCATCGCCTCAAACAATACTGTACTGGCAACGGGCGGGGCGGGTAAGGTTTACCTTTACACCACCAACCCCGACACAGCCACGGGCGACGGTATAGCAATGGGTTGGCGCGCGGGTTGCAGGGTGGCGAATATGGAATTCATGCAATTTCATCCTACTTGCCTCTACCATCCGCATGCGAAGTCATTCCTCATCAGTGAGGCAGTACGTGGCGAAGGTGGACTCTTGAGACTTGCCGACGGCACCCGGTTCATGCCTTGGCATGACGAGCGGGCCGAGCTGGCGCCGCGTGATGTGGTGGCTCGTGCGATCGATTATGAGATGAAGAAACGCGGCCTTGACTGCGTCTATCTTGATATTTCGCACCAGTCAGAATCGTTTCTGAAAGAACATTTTCCCACTATCCACGCACGCTGTTTGTCGTTGGGCATCGATATCGCCAAGCAGCCTATTCCCGTTGTACCGGCGATGCACTTCACCTGCGGCGGATTGATGACCGACTTGAGGGCACGCACGGATGTCAAGGATTTGTACGCGATCGGGGAAAATGCCTGTACCGGTTTGCATGGTGCAAATCGACTGGCCAGCAACTCGTTGCTCGAATGCCTGGTGTTCGCCGCCGCCGCCGCCGAGGATATTCTGCTACAGCCGAAAAACGCCATGCCGGAGCTACCCCCCTGGGATGAGAGTCGCGTCACCGACGCGGATGAATTGGTCGTGATATCGCACAACTGGGACGAACTCAGGCGATTCATGTGGGACTATGTCGGCATCGTTCGCACTACAAAACGTTTACAACGAGCACAACACCGGATCAGCTTGCTCTACGAAGAGATTAACGAGTATTACAGCAACTTCCATGTAAGCGCCGACCTGCTGGAGTTGCGAAACTTGGTGATGACAGCCGATCTCATCGTTCAAAGTGCCTTGTCACGTCATGAAAGCCGTGGCTTGCACTACAGCAAAGATTACCCGCAGATGCTTCCCAGTGCTTTGCCGACAATTCTGATCCCGGCAGACTAATTTGATCTGCCCAACCGCAGCACGACACACAAGCGGCGGAAAGAGTCTCTGCCCAAACTATCCGGCAACAAAACCAGACTGATCCGCCCGACTCCACCCGTACTAACATTGAGCAAAATCAGAAAGGATGTGACCATTCCACTTTTGGCAAGTGTTCCGTTTACAAGTTTTCCATCGCGTCGGATCAGTGTGATTCCATGCTCCGGCTCAAGTCTGAAGGCAACAATCGAGCGTGCTGAAATCAGTTGGGCTTTGTTCAAATATACCGAGGTGCCCGCAACCACCACCAGAAGCCCGCCCGCCAGTCCCCAGGCTGTGTCCACATCGAGTTGTGCCAATATAAGAAGCACGAACAAACAACTTCCCACCAGATACCATTTCAAAATACTCGAGCATTGGATCGTAAAGTAGCTTGGAAACAACGACCCCATAGCCGGGGGAAGAATCAGAAAGCGATTGTGGAAATGAGGCCTATCACCACGATGATGATGATAGCCAACAGCAAAAATCCGCCGTAACTTGAGGGAGGTGCGCTGTGCCCAAGCGCACCTTGGGAAGGGGTGGGGTAAGTCCCGCTTTTGGAATATGACCCGGATGCGGCAAGATTTATTTCCTCCAGGCTCGGGCGGGGAAAACGCAAAGTTCTTGATAGCTCTTCAATATCTTCTTGGCTGGCCGTCATAGCAGCCAGTCGCATTGTTGCTTCGGTAGAATCAAACGCCGAGGACAAATTCAAAGCGGTAACTGGCGCCGTTTGATCTTCAGAAAGCCCATCAGAAGGAATAGCGGTTTCCGAAAAATTGGAATTTGAATCCGCCCTAAGGGAAATTCCCAAAGGGTTTATGTCCACACGTGGCATGACATTTCGACACGCTCGCAAATCATTCGCCAGATCACGCGCATTCTGATAACGCGAGTCCAGGTCTTTTGCCAAAGCCTTCGCCACAATGAAATTCAACATCTCGGGCACTGCCGAATTCAAACTGCTGGGAGGTGGCGCAATTGAATTCAAAGTCTGATACATGATGGCGTTGATGTTTTCACCTTGAAACGGCGCTTGACCGGTCAGCATTTCGTAAAGCATCACGCCAAGCGAAAAAATATCTGAGCGCTGATCCGTCAACTTACCCATTACCTGTTCGGGAGACATATATTTCGGCGAGCCCAGCACCATCCCTGTCTGCGTTCTGACAGCAGCCGAAGCCATTCTGGCTATACCGAAGTCAGTGATCTTTACATGTCCGTCTCGCCCGACCATGACATTCGACGGTTTGACATCGCGGTGCACGATGCCATGTTCATGCGCATAAGCCAAACCCAGCGCTACCTGCGAGGTGATATCGATGACCTGATCGACAGGAAGCATCTTGTTGTCATTGAGGATGTCGCGCAGTTCTCGCCCATGCAAGTATTCCATCGCGATATAGGCGATATCTTCACTTCTACCCACATCAAAGATGGTGACGATATTCGGATGACTGAGACGGCCTGCGGCTTTGGCCTCCTGATAGAAACGCCCCTCGAACTCCTCACGCTCCTCCTGCGCCAAACTCAGATTGATTGTTTTAAGCGCAACTTCGCGATCAATGAGGGGATCCTTGGCCTTGTAGACGACTCCCATCGCCCCTTGTCCAAGTTCACCTGAGACCTCATAACGTCCGAGTTGACTAATCATATCTGGTGCCATAAATCCTATTTGGTTGTCGCGTTCGACTTCGATCCGGCACTTTTTACACTGCGGAACACCGGTCCCCAGATCGGGTGTCCGGTTTCGGCAGAAGTCAATTCAAAGTTAGGATCAAGTTCAAGCACCTTGCTAAAATAATCTCTGCACAGCACTTCTTGTGAAGAAATGCACTGTATAAATGCCAAATACTTGTATGCGGTTATTTTTTCGCTCTTGTCGGCCACATTTGTTTCCAACACGCTTTTAAAGGCTTCCATCGAAGTCAGATATTTGCCCTCTTGGTACTCCCTGATACCGATATCCAATTTTTGTTGTACCACGTTTTTTCCAAACAACCTGATGCCGCCACCCGGATCATCACAAGTACTGACCAGCGTTCCGCAACCCGCCAACACAAAGGTACCCAATCCCGCCAACAGCCAACGCACTATCATCACTTTCCCCTATTCAGCAGCTCTACTTGAAGCTGTATTTTATTTTAATTTGTTCACCGGGCTTCGCAATCACCGTCTGTTTATAGGCCGGAAAAGTCGAATTCCTGATTTCCATGACGTGTTTTCCCTCAACCACTTGCAGTTCAAGCAAAGGCGGACTCACGCCCTGTAATTTTCCATCCAGATAAACCTCACCCCATGGCAGGATGGCTAAACTCACCACTACCGGCCCTCCGGTGGTTTCGGCCAAAGTGCGTACTCGGGAACTCTGTTTGACACCCTGTACTTTTTTCTCACTATCCGACTTGCTAACAGCCTTAATTTCCTGGTGTTCTGTAGTAACAGGAACTGAACGCGGTGAGGCAGTTGAAGGTTGGGGTGAAGAGGCAACCGGAGCGGACGCGGGTATGACCGCCACCACGCGCGACAACGGCAATAAAGAAACAGACGACTGATCGTTCAAAAGTGAAGCGCGCTGGGTCAGTTTATAAATACCCAACACCATGGACAATAAGACAATCGTTATAAATCCCAAAAAGAGGACGCGCTGCTGGGGTGAGGCTCTGCGGAAAGTCTCCAACCCCCGTCTTTCCATCATGCTGGCATGGTGGACAAACTCACCCCAATAATTCTTGGTTTGGACAACAATCCTGTCCCAGCCCTGAGCCGTCTCCAACTGTTGTTTGATGACGATGCTGCGTTGGGTGGATGTGAAATCGCCCGGATAACCAATGGCGTAGACTTCGTGCTCACGTACATGCTTGTCAGTGCGAGACCCCTGGTAGTGGAACATCCCCGCATATTCCTGTGACAACCGCGACACGGCATCAAAATAGGAACGAGAAACAAGTATCTGACCCGAATCCGCAAAGCCCATCACACGCTGCGCAACATTGATGCCATCGCCAACAATATTTGGCTGGCCGTTGATATCTTTGACCAACCGGACCGGCCCCAGATTGATGCCCATACGCACCAGCAAAGCAGGTTCCATGCGAACCCCTTCGCTCAACAAACTGCTGCGCATGCTTAATGCCGCCTGCAACGCGTCCTCTATGTCGCCGAGAAAACTGATTGCAGCGCCATCTCCTGTATCCAATATGATGCGGTCCGCAACTGGAACATTCCGAATGGCTGTGGAAAGAAATGCGTTAAAACGCTCCTTCAAGGATATTTGACCGGAAACAGACTTCTTGGAATATTCGACGATATCCAAGAAGAAAACGCTACAAATGATGGTCTTGTTGCCTCGTTGTTCCATTTATCCAGTCCGATGTACACACCTGCCGTGCTTGGGTAGCCCAATCACCCGCTATAAGCCCGCGAATTCTAACGAGAGTTCACCTTTCCCGCCAGTTCATTTTATTTTTTTGCGTCCTCTTGGAGACTTGTTTTTCTGCTCATTATCAGACAACTGCCTGACAAATCCGATTGGCAAACCGACCCATTCCAAGATATCCGTCACTTCGCCCTCGCCCAACTCGGCCATCATTCCGCGCTTGACCCTCGGTGGAAGGTGAATGATGCCAAAACGCACCCGCATCAGACGGCTCACTTGCAATCCCAATGCCTCGAAAGTGCGGCGTACGACACGATTTCTGCCTTCCTTGAGCACTAGCCGATACCAATGGTTGAAACCTTCACCCCCTTCGTCACTCAGGGATTCGAATATCACCCGCCCATCCTCCAGCTCGATACCCTCATGGGTGATCTGGTGCATCTGCTCCGGCTTCATCTCACCCTGGACCCGCACCGCATATTCGCGCTCCACCTCAAAGCGCGGGTGCATCAGCCGGTTGGCCAATTCACCCGATGTCGTAAAGATGAGCAATCCGCTGGTGTTGTAATCCAAACGTCCAATCGCTATCCACTTTTGACCTTTCAGTTTGGGCAAACTGTCAAAAACGCTGGTGCGTTCATTCGGATCATCCCGGCTGACGATCTCACCTTCTTGTTTGTGGTAAAGCAAAATACGCGGCATGGCTTGTTCGCTTTGCAATTGCAGGCGCACGAATCGACCATCTACCTGCACCCTGTCGCCGTCTGAAACGCGCATCCCCAATGTGGCCACATTACCGTTCACATTGACTCTGCCCGCACTGATCCATTCCTCCATTTCGCGCCTTGAACCAATACCCGCCTGAGCCAGCACTTTCTGCAATCGTTCGCCTTGCGGATTCACGCCAGTTTGCTCATTCATTCCGTCACCATTCGTCTTTCCAGGACGGCTTGAGCCAAAGTCCCACTATCCACGTGCTCCAATTCACCCCCAACCGGCAACCCGCGCGCGATACGCGACACCTTTACGCCCTGCGCCTGGAGCAAAGTAGCGAGGTAATGCGCGGTTGCCTCACCCTCGACCGTAAAGTTGGTCGCCAATATCACCTCGCACGATAATTCGAGCGCGCGTTTGAGCAGTCGCTCCAACGGGAGTTCCCTCGCACCGATACCATCCAGCGGTGACAGCCTGCCCATCAACACAAAATACATGCCGTGAAAACACTGCGCCTGCTCCATCATCAACAGGTCCGCAGGCATTTCCACCACACACAACAGATCCGTGTCGCGCCGCGCCGAGCGACACAAGTCACAGATATCGTCCTCGGAAAAATTGTTGCATTTACTGCAGTGTTTGACGCAGGCAACCGCCTGTCCGATTGATTGCGCCAAATGAAGTGCTCCCGGCTTATCACGCTGCAACAGGTGATACGCCATGCGTTGCGCGGATTTTGGCCCGACACCGGGTAAGCAGCGCAACGCCTTGATCAGATCCTCAAGACTGGAAAGGGTCTTCATCGGCACATACTAGAACGGCAGATTCAATCCCGGCGGCAGATTCATGCCGGCAGAAAAACCGCTCATTCGCTTCTTGGATGTTTCAGCGACTTTTTTATTGGCGTCAGCCAGTGCTGCCACGATCAGATCTTCCAGCATCTCCTTATCGTCCAGCACGCTCTGATCAAGATTCACGCGGCGCACCTCATGTGCGCACGTCATGGTCACTTTGACCATCCCCGAACCGGACTGACCTTCCACCTCAATCGTGGCTAATTCTTCTTGCGCCTTCTTCATGTTTGCCTGCATCTGTTGTGCCTGCTTCATCAGTCCGGCCATTCCGCCTTTCATCATGTCCAATTTCCTCCGAATTCGTTATACGGGTTTAATCAAATTATCGATCACTTGCGCACCCAGATGCGCTTGCGCTTCGCGAACGAACGGGTCCTGCCTGATTGCATCTTCCGCCTGCTGTTGCCGCGTTTGCTTCACACTCTGCTCAACGGCTGCCGGGGTGGCGACGTCATTCACCGCACCCAGCTGGATAGCCAGTTTGATCGGTTTGGCAAAATATTCGCTTAACGCGGTTTGCACTTTGTCATGCGCGATCTTGTTGCTTTGCAAATGCTTGTGTTGCGGCGAAAGGTTCAACACCACCCGATTCTCCGAAAAGCTGGCCAGCACACTGTTCTTGGCCAACTCTCTCGCCATGCCTTGCAGATTGAGTTGCGACAACAAGGCGTTCCAGTCCAGATTGACTGAGTTCACAACACTCGGTTGCGGAACAGGCTGACTCGCCGCTTGCGTTTCTGCTGCAAGCGGTTTTACTTCTGCAATCTCATTTCTCACAGCCTGTATCGCGGCAGGCACCGGGCGTGGCACGGGCGGTACGACGCTTGCCACGGCACGTTGTGGCGCAAACGCCAACATGCGCAAAAGTGTCATGGTGAAACCGGCGTATTCGTCAGGCGCCAGGTCGATTTCTTTTCTGCCATGAATGGCGATTTGGTAATTTAACTGGATCTCTTCCGGGGTGAACTGTTTGGCCAAGTCCAACAAGCGTTCGCGTTCAGGCTCATCTTCCGCAATCGCCAGCGGGATGGTTTGCGCCAGCGCAATGCGATGCAGCAGTGTCGCCAAGTCTTGCAATGCCGCTTCAAAGGCCAGACTGCGTAACGCCATATCATCGGCAATTCGCAACAACCCCGCCCCATCCTGGGCCCTTAACGATGACAACAGATCGAACAGATAACCTTGGTCGATCGCACCCAGCATGGTGCGCACCAGGGATTCATCCACCTTGCCGGATGAATACGCGATCGCCTGATCGAGCAGACTCAACGCATCGCGCATACTCCCCTGGGCGGCACGCGCAACCAGATTGAGCGCCCCCGTCTCGTACGAAATAGCCTCTTGGCCCAGCACAAATTGCAGCTGCGCAATAATCAAAGCGGGCGACAGTTGCTTGAGGTTGAACTGCAAACAGCGGGACAACACGGTGACGGGGATCTTTTGCGGATCGGTCGTGGCAAGGATGAATTTCACGTGCGAGGGCGGTTCTTCCAGCGTTTTCAACATCGCGTTGAATGCGGACTTCGACAACATGTGCACTTCGTCGATGATGTACACCTTGAAACGCCCGCTGGACGGTGCATACAGCGCACTTTCCAACAGCTCGCGCATGTTGTCGACCTGTGTATTGGAAGCCGCATCCAGTTCGATCAAGTCAACAAAACGCCCGCTGTCGATCTCCGTACACGCACCGCAGACACCACAGGGTGTTGCCGTGATGCCGCTTTCACAATTCAGGGATTTGGCGAAGATGCGCGCGATGGTGGTTTTGCCGACACCGCGCGTGCCGGTGAACAAATAGGCATGATGCAAACGGTTCTGCGAGAGCGCGTTGGTCAGCGCCTGTACGACGTGCTCCTGCCCTGCCAGTTGGGCAAAATTCTTGGGGCGCCATTTGCGGGCTAAGACAGACGTCGCTGACATATCACTTTCCAATCGAGTGCAACACCCTCGAAAAATAGGAGGCGAGCCTTACCCCCGGCACTTGCACCGCTTGGCTGTGGCTGCTTCCTTCCGGACCTGACCAGGTTCACCAAAGTACAATGCGGGGAGACCCGCCAAACTCTTGAAGTAATTCATTAGCCTACTGCGCCGTGTTATGGCGGCGTTGCAAAAAAACTCAAAATCCTCATGTGCAAATGCACATTCCGGTTTTTCGTCTTTTCGCGCCTTGCCCTAACACAGCTCGCTACGGCTACTGAACTGCTTCCCAATCTTAGATAGAGCACATGCCCTACTTTTAAATCTGTTTCACCGGAATCATGCCGATGCGCTTCTTCCATTCCGCCGGCCCCGTCTCATGCACCGAGCGGCCCTGCGTATCCACGGCCACGGTCACCGGCATGTCTAACACCTCGAACTCGTAAATGGCTTCCATGCCCAGATCGGCGAAGGCCACTACTTTTGCGCTGCGTATCGCCTTGGACACCAGATAGGCGGCACCGCCCACTGCCATCAGGTATACCGCTGCGTGTTTTTTGATTGCTTCCAGACCCGCCTTGCCGCGTTCCGCTTTGCCGACCATGCCGATCAAACCGGTTTGCGCCAACATGACCTCGGTGAATTTGTCCATGCGCGTCGCTGTTGTCGGCCCTGCGGGCCCCACCACTTCGTCGCGCACCGGATCGACCGGGCCGACATAGTAAATGAATCGCCCGTTAAAATCCACGCCGGGAGGCAGTTTCTCCCCTTTGGCCAGCAATTCCACGATGCGCTTATGTGCTGCGTCGCGACCCGTGAGCAATTTGCCCGAGAGCAGCAAGGTATCACCCGGTTGCCATTGTGCAATGTCGGTACGCGACACAGTATCCAGGTTCACATGCCGCGCATCTGCAGCAGGATGCCAATGGACGTCGGGATAGTCCTCGATCTTGGGGGGAGTGAATTCAGCCACCCCGCTTCCGTCCAGCTCGAAATGGATATGCCGCGTCGCGGCGCAATTCGGGATGATGGCGACCGGTTTGGAAGCCGCATGGGTCGGATAATCCAGTATCTTCACATCCAGCACCGTGGTCAACCCGCCCAATCCCTGTGCGCCAATACCCAGCGCATTCACTCTGTCATAGATCTCGATGCGCAATTCTTCGACGCGATTCTTTGCACCACGCGCCTTGAGTTCGGTCATGTCGATGTCCTCCATCAACGATTCTTTGGCCAGCAATACCGCCTTTTCTGCGGTACCACCGATGCCGATGCCCAACATCCCGGGCGGACACCAACCCGCACCCATTGCCGGAAGTTGATTCACCACCCACTCCACCAGATCGTCACTGGGATTGAGCATCGCCATCTTGGATTTGTTCTCCGATCCGCCGCCCTTGGCTGCAATACGAACGTCCACTTTGTCACCCGGCACCAGTTCGAAATGCACGACAGCCGGCGTGTTGTCGCCCGTGTTCTTGCGCCTGCCCGACGGATCACTGACGATGGAAGCGCGCAGCACGTTGTCCGGCAACAAATAGGCTTTGCGCACCCCCGCGTTCACCATCTCGGTGATGCTCATGCTTGCATCCGGCCAGGACACCCCCATACCCACCCGCACAAATGCCACCACGATGCCGGTGTCCTGACAAATAGGACGCTTGCCCAGAGCGCACATACGCGAGTTGGTAAGGATCTGCGCCATCGCATCTTTCGCGGCGGGAGATTCCTCGCGCCGATAGGCTTCAGCCAAGGCACGAACATAATCTTGCGGGTGGTAATACGAAATAAATTGCAACGATTCGGCAATGCTGTCGATGAAATCCTGCTGTCTGATTGTGGTCATGCTCTAACTCCGCTGAAGGATGCGCGGATTATGGGAGCGTGAGTAATCATCGTCAAACGGTTAGAATGCGCGCCACTTTTTCACTTCCTTATCAGCATGGCAATCCAATGGTTCCCCGGACACATGACCTCGGCACGCAACAAAGCCGGCGAAACCATGGCGCGCATCGATGTGGTGATCGAAGTATTGGATGCACGCGTACCGGAAGCAGGCAGCAATCCGCTGATCCGCGAGTTGCGCCTGCATCGGCAACGGCCGTGCCTGAAAGTATTGAACAAGACCGACCTCGCCGATCCGGCGGCCACGCAATCCTGGCTGGACTACTACAACAAGCAGGATGGCGTGCAGGCTGTTGCGCTGTCGTGCAAAAAATCCGGCGACGCCGTCAAAATCCCCAAATTATGCCTGCCGCTCGCGCCGCATCGCGGCACCAGCCTCAAGCCGTTGCGCATCATGATCATGGGCATTCCCAACGTCGGCAAATCCACGTTGATGAACACGCTGCTCAAGCGCCGTGTGGCAGCGGTCGGCGATGAACCCGCCATCACCAAAAGTCAGCAAAGCTTCGATCTGAACGATCACACGACACTGATCGACACACCGGGCTTGATGTGGCCAAAGATCGAACACGAGAGTGACGGCTTGATGCTGGCCGCCAGCCACAGCATCGGGCGCAACGCCATCATCGACGAAGAGGTTGCCGCATTTCTGGGAGACATCCTGCTGGCGAGGTATGCGAAGTTGCTCCAGGCCAGATACAAAATTGATACCGCGGAAATGGATGGATACGCGCTCATCGAAGCCATCGCCAAGCTGCGCGGCTACCGAATCCGTGGCAAAGACATGGATCTGGAAAAGGCAGCGATGACGCTCTTGCAAGACTACCGAACGGGCGCCTTGGGCCGCATCAGTCTGGAAACACCGTCTTCGCGCAGCGCAATGCTGCAACCGGCTGAAGTTTCCTCCTATAATCCAACCCAGACAGATTCCTGATTCCAAACGTAATGACCCTATTGCGACTCTCGATGCTGATCGCCAGCCTGGCTCTGACAGGATGCAGCACACTTCACCTCAGCGCCTACACGCTGGAAAAAGACCGCTTCGAGCCGTACAACCGCAAGGTCTATGTATTCAACGACACCATCGATCAAGCCGTCGTCAAACCCACTGCACAGGCTTACGCCAATATTGTCCCGGCACCTGCAAAGACGCTGGTGAACAATTTTTTTTCCAATCTGGATGATGTGGTCGTTACCGCAAACGATGTGTTGCAGCTCAAATTCATTCAAGCCGCCAGCGACGGTAGCCGGGTGATTTTCAATTCCACCTTTGGTATTTTCGGATTACTCAACGTGACCGAACGACTGGAAAAACACAACGAAGACTTCGGCCAGACCTTGGGTTATTGGGGCGTACCCAGCGGCCCCTATTTGGTGTTGCCGTTCTGGGGTCCCAGTTCCCTGCGCGATACCACCGGCTTGGGTGCCGACTCTTTCTTTAGCGCGATCAGCAACACCCAACATGTACCCACCCGCAATTCGTTGTATGTGATGAAGGTGTTTAATTCACGCGTGAATCTCCTGGATCAGGAAAAAGTATTGGATGACGCGATCATCGACCGCTACAGTTTTTTGCGCGACGCGTATTTGATGCACCGACAGAATCTGGTCTATGACGGCAATCCGCCGCGCAGGAAATACGACGCGGATGAGGAATAAAAAAACGGCGGGTGCTTCCCGCCGTTTTCATTTTGAAGTCCGTTTTTTACAGGCCGGCACGCAACGCCGCAATACGCTCATCCAGCGGCGGGTGGGTCATGAATAATCTGGAGAAACCACCCTGACTGGAGATCGCCATCGCCGCCATATTCTGCGGCATCGCGGCTTGCTCATGGTTTGCTTTCAGACGTTCCAGCGCGGCGATCATCTTTTGCCGTCCCGCCAAACTCGCCCCACCGGCATCGGCACGGAACTCACGTTGACGCGAGAACCACATGACAACGATACTCGCCAGGATGCCCAACACCACCTGCGCCACCATCTCGGCCACGAAGGCACCGATGCCGGGGCCGTTGCGGCCGTCATTCTTGAGCAGGACACGATCCACCAGGATGCCGAAAAGTTTGGCGAAGAACACCACGAAGGTATTCACCACCCCCTGGATCAACGCGAGTGTCACCATGTCACCGTTTGCCACATGGCTTACTTCGTGTGCCAGCACCGCTTCCGCCTCGTCACGGCTCATGGCATGCAACAGCCCGGTGCTCACCGCGACCAGCGCGTTGTTGCGGTTCCAGCCGGTGGCAAAGGCGTTCACATCGGGCGCATCATAAATCGCCACTTCCGGCATACCGATCCCCGCAGCCTGTGCCTGACGTTTCACGGTTTCAACCAGCCAGCGTTCGGTGGGATCTTGCGGGTTTTCGATGACGTGTGCGCCCACCGATTTCTTGGCCATCCACTTCGACATCAGCAAAGAGACGATAGAGCCGGAAAAACCGATCACCGCCGACAGAATCATCAACGCGCTGAAATTGATCGCACCGCTCTCGTCCAGCACCCGATCCACACCCAGCAGGCGCAGGGTGATATTGATAACGGCCAACACGGCGATGTTGGTCAAAATAAATAAAAAGATACGTTTCATACAACACTCTCCATTAAAAAATTCGAGGTACGCAGTTCAGCAAATGAAACATTTCCCACGCGGCACGCTACATGGGGCACTTGGATATTTTTTCAAGCTCGCCTTCTGATTCGATCCAAACGTATAAGTTCGCTTGCCAATTATCCCGCGCGGTAATAGCATTATCCGACAGAATTTATCGGGAATGAAGTCTATGAATGACCGCTATACACACACCGCAATCACACTGCATTGGTTGATCGCCCTGTTGCTGTTCATTGCGATTCCTCTGGGAATTTATATGCATGACTTGCCGCTTTCCCCGTACAAACTCCAGTTATACAGCTACCACAAATGGATCGGGGTGACGATCTTCATGCTGGCCGTCTTCAGACTTTACTGGCGCATCACGCATCGCCCTCCTCCCTTGCCGGAAGGTACGCCAAAATGGGCAATCGTTGCCTCGGAGATCGTGCATTACCTGCTGTATATCCTGCTCATCCTCATCCCGCTCAGCGGTTGGCTGATGAGTTCCGCCAAAGGATTCCAGACCGTGTGGTTCGGTGTCCTGCCGTTGCCGGACCTGATCGGGAAAGACAAATTCTTGGGTGACTTGTTACAGGAGGTCCACCAATTCCTGAATATTGCCCTGGTCGGAATCTTTGCCGCGCATGTCGGAGCCGCTCTCAAACATCATTTTCTCGAACACGACGACATCCTGTCGCGCATGCTGCCTTTTCTCAGAAGAAAAGCTTGAATATCTTGGAATGAAAAAAGGGCGAGTCATTCGACCTGCCCTTTAAGTCACACGAGAATCACTGGCCAACCATCGAGCCCAACCACTCAAAACCAACCTGCTCATAGTCCTCGCCCTCGTCGAGCAATTTGGTCAACCTGATATCGCGGCTGTGCTCACCCATCATCACCTGGTAGATCGCATCCAGCACAAAATGGCCGGATTCCATCAGCATGGTGGAATTCAAATAGGCGTTGTGTTCGTCGGGCAGCAGGATGACCGGCAAGTAGTCGTAGGCAAACGTGCCGGAACTGGTCTCCCAATGCGAGACACGCTCACTGCCTTTGCCCAGCACGCGCAGCCAAACCGAAGCCGGTTTTTTGGCCAGCAGTTCGATGCCGACATGCACTTTATTCTCATCATCCGTGTGCAAGCGGCGAATCGTGCCAACCCACCACAACTGTCCGTTCTTGGGTTTGATCGCGCACAAGTCACCGATCTTGATCCATGCGCCCAAGTTCCCCGAAAGTATCGCTCCCAATCCCTGCGCTGTCATGTCTGAGATATTCCATGACTCGGTGGCGTAATCAATATCGGTGGCTGCAAGCACGAACTTTGCCGTCAACTGCACCGTGTTGCCGGCCGTATCTTCAAGTCGCCCCGGATCGATATGTTCGACCAACTGGCTGACCACCCGGAAGCTATGTGTCACCTCGATCATGGCGTTGATATCTCTGCGTTGCATGTGCCGCAGCGGCGGCTCGGCTATCCAATAGTCGAGCAGATGTTTAAGTACGGTGAGCTTGCCCGCCGGCGTGAACTCGCTGCTGAAGCGGCGCTCCTGCCACACCGGATCGTTCACGTTCTGATCATAGATTTTCTGCAACGCCGGCAAGGCCCGCACCGCACCGAAATAACGCATTCCGGATATCACGCCGTGGCCACTCTCAACCTTGTGCGGTGGCGCATCCTGCGACAGGTCAAACACGTAAGGACAATCGCGATCCGCTGTCGGCTTGAGATCAAAGAAACTGCTCAAACGCCCCGCGATGCGAAAGGCCACCTCGATCTGGTCGGCTGCCAACGTGCCCGGTGAAGAAATGTACAGAATCAGGATACGCAATAACTCGCGTTGGGCGCTGGTATGGATAACGTGGCCGGGATAGACGAGCAACATGTTCTCGCTACATTTTTCGGCCTCTGAGAAACGGTAGCTTGAATACAACAAATGCCAAACAGCGGACTCCACTTCGAGGTAACGCAACAAGTCCAATTTTATCCACTCGGACACGGCACGCATCTGGCGCGCACAGAGCAGGGGAATTTGCTCATTCAATTCGCGCGAGTGTTTCTCCGTTCCCTGAATGTCCTTGATAGCCGCGTCGTAAGCCAGGGCCAGCTCCTTGGCAAAGGTGCGGATGGATTGCCAAAGGTGTTGCCCCTGAAAATCACGCAGATGCGGCACGCTCAGATAACGTTGCAGCAACTCGGATTGAAGCGGCTGGCCAGCCTCGTCCAGCAACATGATAATGGTGAGTCGCAATTCCGGATTGAAACCTGCCGCGTCTTTGATCGACTCCAACCAGAAGCTGATCTCTTCCAAAGATTTTCTGGCTTCGCCGGGTTCCAATTCCGCAAGCAAACGTTTGGCCTCGGCCAAATCGAACATGGGGTGATCAGGTTTAGCGCCGAACAATTTGAACACGATACGTTATCCCTTGCAGATTTTGAGAACGCGAAGATAATAATTCAGGCAACCCAAAGTGAACAGAAGAAGCCTGACGCAGTGTGGCACAGAAAAGCTGCTACGAAATCTCTGATCAAGTCCTGAACCCTTTCATTTCATGTTGTCTGAGCGCGGGTCGAGCAAACGGATTAGAGCGATGAAACAAATGACACTTTCTGCGGGTAATTTTGACAGTTACGGCAAGACGACGCTACGCGCGGCGTTTCTGGCCGAGATGGATCGCGTTGTGCCTTGTTCGGCTCTTTGCGCATTAATCGAACCGGCCTATCCCAGAGCGGGAATCGGGCGTCCGCCGGTTGGCTTTGAGCGCATGCTGCGCATCTACTTTCTCCAAATCAGGATGATGCGGGCGCAACCGTAGTTCTTTGCTGATTTGGTGGATGCGGGCGGTGCCGAAGTCGGAATCTTGTTCCAGATGGTACACTTTACCTTAACGAAATATCGGACTGAAACTTACCAAGGTATGGTCTCTGTGCTCAAAATTATCCGAAGTTGGTTTCGAATTTCACCGACCAAGCATGTTCAGGAAGCCGCATTCATACGACTCAAAACAGTCGCCCCTCTGAAACCTGAGGTAATTGAAGCTTCAGCAGGCAACCTTCACGTTACATCCCCCTTCATTTGTCGCGAGGCGATACTTGATCGCAATGAACGCATTGGTGGATATAACTTTGCTTTAGGCCGCAAATTAAAGTCCAGAATGCTTGAGAAAAGCGTGTTGATCCGTCGTGCCTACGATGACGCCATGCTTCTGAATCTTGCTTCACTTGGAATGCCATCTTTGCTGGGTGACCGATTTATCTTCATTCGGCTATCGTCAGATTCGTTGAGCAATCCACTCCTAAAAACCTTCGCACACTCGAACACTTTCATTATGATCTCACCAAGCTCGATAACGGGGAGAGACCTCGTAGCGATGGATCATGAATTACAAAACCTTGCAGAGTTAGGTTTGAAACATGGATGGACAATTGACCGGCCACACCCCGAACTCTCAGAATTGCTTCACAAATCCAACCTCATTGAAATTGATACTACCGCTCTCGACGGCATTCAATTGAAGATGATGTACCGTGATTTTCGCAAGTCTAATGAGAAACTAAAAATTATGGCCAGCGAATTGCAGTCATCGGATGACTTCAATCTTTGTTATCACTGCGGCTTCGATTACTTTATGGGACCCTTTGTAACCAGCCGTGAAAAATGGCGGCCAGCCAAAAGTGAGATCAATCGACTACTTGTTTTTGAAGTCTTGAATTTGATCCGGGATGGAGCGGAATTCAACACAATCGCCAGTTGTCTGCGAAAAGAACCCATTCTGACCTTCAAGTTGTTGCGCTATATCAATTCACCCGCCTTCGGCTTTCACCAAAATTTTAACGATATTTCGCAAGCTCTTCTGATTCTGGGCAAAGATAAAATTTACCGATGGCTCTCACTATTACTGTTTGATTTCAATCAGCCAGGCTATCAAGCACGCGTTCTGATTGAGCAGTCGCTTATGCGGGCACGTTTTATGGAATTACTTGCCGGGCATGGACATATTTCGGCTTTTGCTGATCAACTTTTTATAACCGGGCTTTTTTCGTTACTTGATTCACTCATGGGGCAGCCGCTCACTGAAGTGCTTCAACAAGTTTCGCTTCCGCAAGCTGTAGTAGCTGCATTAAAAAGTGGGCCTGGGAATTTGTATGATGCCCTATCACTTTCGGTCGCCATCGAATCAACTAATCCAGAGGAAATTGCTGTTGCGGCTGCACAGTGCGGCCTTGATGCATCAATTGTCTCTGAACTTATGATTGAGGCGCTGGCATGGACACAACAGATTATCGCCACCGCCAATAACTTCGATACATAGTCGTCAATGAAATACAAACACTTATCTGGCATCTAGTCACCATCCCACACACTAATTTCTGATACGTCACTTTGCCATTTTCAACAAGCAATGGCTAAGGAATCTCTGATTAAGTTCTGAACCATTTTGTTTCATATTGCCCTCAGTCGAAGGTTGAACAAACGGATTAGAACGATGAAACAAACTACACTTTCTGCGGGCAGTTTTGACAGTTACAGCAAGACGAAGCGACGCGCGGCGTTTCCTGCCAAATGACCGTTTACACAAAACTTCCTACACACTCGTGATTTCCGCCCAATTCGAATTTTCAACACTGGATGTGAGTGAGTCGCGCGCATGTGCGGCTACTTGTTCAGACCTTCCTCTAATCAACAGCAACAAAATCACACGGTCAAAATCTGAAACTCGCCCGAATTCCGTATTCGACGGTTTGATTTTGTGGCTCGTGTAACAGAACGAACTCTGCACCTTTAGCACCCGTCATAATTTGGGTCGTAAATTCCGAGCGTTCGATGTTCCATACCTGAAAAAACGGCCCATACGACCAATCGCTTTTTTCGTACATCATTCCCAACCGATAACCGTAACCATTGTTTTGCCGGTTGGTGGTATCAAAGGCGCTGGTATAGCCATTTTGGCCGATCAGATCTGAAAGTCTGGTTATTTGCTCCCCCCACAGCAAATGATCGTACTCGACCGTCGTCACCAGCACTGCGCCATCCTGCAACGCAAAATGATGCGTCCCGCCCAGAGGCACATAATAATAATTACTCTCACGCCGGTAACCGGCCGCTCCGCTACTGCTATAGCCGCGCACATCGTTCATCAGATAACGATAGCCGAATCCGGCATACGGCGAGATCACCGAATTCTTCAGCTGAAAATCCCGGCCAATCACCCCCCTTACTTCGTAATACCAATCCGGCGCACCCAACTGAACACCCGATCCGACATAGTCGGTTTTGCCATACGCGAAACGCAAATCCTCTTTGACGAACCAGTCATTCTTCAACACCCACGTACCCGCATGACTGACCCCGAATTTATCGCCCGTATCGGAAACATCGATGGAAGGCTCCGCATAGGAATAGGAAGAAAAAGTCAGCGCGTATTCGTGGCCGGTGCGGGTATGGGTGCCGGAGGAATCCGCATAGGCAGCGCAGGCAACAGTGAAGCCGAGGCCGAAAAGAAATAGCGGTATCAGTTTATGTCTCAATCGAAGTCTTCACTTTATTTCATGTAGGACGTCTCTAAAACCTTGCGGTCGTCGCCTGCTGCCGCAGCGACTCATAAAGCTGCGCCGGCCCCAGCAGAATATCTTTCAGTCCACCGCGCACCCTGTCTGAATCCAACGCTTGCTTACTCATCGTGCCATGCGCAGTCAGCGCATCCATGATGGCGTTCATCAGCTCATTGGCTAGGTCGGGGGAATTGGCGAACTGTTCTTTGGTGTTGCTGTTGGCCTGTTGCACAAGAATCTGCGATTCAAGCAGCTTGCCTTTGAGTACGTGGTTCACATAGATCAGCTTGTCGTCGTCGGAGAGTTCCCCTTCGAACAAATCGTTCACCTTGGCGATGATTTCACCAAGGTAAATCTTCTCCTTCTCGCGTACCTCGCCGCTGCCAGGTTCAGTAAGAGGAGCGAGCTTGGGGTACTCGCCATTCACCAGCGGTAGATTGCGCTTCCCCTGCTCCTTCAGCTTATGGTGGGTCAACACCACCTTGGACAAATCAACGCCCTCGCGCTCACGACCAAACTCCAGCAACGGCAGCAGCCGCTTGAAGAAGATCGCGCGCTTCTCGATGTCGGTATTGCCGTAATCGAAAATTTGCGAGAGGAAGGAATACACACGCCGGAACGCTCCCAGATTGCGTTTGAACAAACCCAGCGCGTTGATTGCATCGTGCGCAGCCTGTTCAGCAGTAACGTAAAAGTCGCGCAGCGATTCGTTCGCTCCCTCTCCCTTCGGGGGAGGGTTGGGGTGGGGGAAGCGGGCATGCCCGCTGGCATCTTTGAGGTCAATCGCCACCCTGGACGCATCCATCGCTGCCTTGTAGCGCTTTAGCAATCTATCCGCCACCGGCTCAATCGCAGCAGAAAGCTCTGCCTGTGTTGCCTTGGGATTCATCTCGACATTCACCACGCGGTCAACCTCGTTGTCATCGTAATGGCCTTCGGCATCCAGCTTGGCGCGCAGGTCATACACCAGATGAGGATCAGTCACGCCCTCCAGTTCCGCCACTTCGTAGTACGTCTTGAAGGCTGCTAACACCTCTTCGGGGTCGTTCACAAAATCCAAAATGTAAGTCGTGTCTTTACCCGGATGCGCACGGTTCAAACGTGACAACGTCTGCACCGCTTGAATGCCTGCCAGTCGCTTGTCCACATACATGCCGCACAACAAAGGCTGGTCGAAGCCTGTCTGAAATTTGTTGGCCACCAGCAAGATTTGATACTCGTCGGTTTTGAACGCCTCGCGCATGTCGCGCCCGCCGAGGTTCGGGTTCAGGGTCTTGCTGTTCTCGGTGAACGCATCAATGCCGGATTCTTTGTCGTTCACCTCACCCGAGAACGCCACCAGCGTACCGATTCGGTAGTCTTGTGACTTGATGTACTTGTCCATCGCCAACTGCCAGCGCACCGCCTCCACGCGGCTTCCCACCACCACCATCGCCTTGGCTTTACCGTCCAACAAGGGCTGCACGTTCTCGCGGAAGTGCTCCACCACCACCTGCACCTTCTGGCTGATGTTGTAGGGATGTAATCGCACCCAACGCATGATTCCCTTCAGCGCCTCGCTGCGTTCCACTTCCTTCTCATCCCACTCACGGCCATCGGGGATTGAAAATTCGCGCAGCGATGCGTTTGTCCCCTCTCCCGCAGCGCGGGGGAGGGTTGGGGTGGGGGAGCGGCCTTGGCCGCAGGCAAGCTTGAATGCCAACTTGTACGGCGTGTAGTTCTTCAGCACATCGAGAATGAAGCCCTCCTCGATAGCCTGACGCATCGAGTACACATGGAAGGCTTGCGGCAGATTGTCTGCACTGGCGGGCAGGTTTGGATTCGGACGACGACCGAACAACTCCAGCGTCTTCGCCTTGGGCGTAGCGGTGAAGGCCACATAGGTGACACCTACATCATTGGCGCGTGCGGCCATCTGTGCGGCGAGCAAATCCTCTGTGCTCACTTCGCCACCGTCTTGCAGTTCAAGCAATTCCTCGGCAGACAACACCGCCTTCAAATTCGCTGCGGCAGAACCCGTCTGCGAGCTGTGCGCCTCATCGGCGATCACGGCAAAGCGTTTGCCTTGTGTCGCCGCCAGCTCTTGCACCGCCTTCAACGCAAACGGAAAAGTCTGGATGGTACACACCACAATCTTCTTGCCGCCAGACAACGCCTGCGCCAACTCGCCGCTCTTGCTTTGGCTTTCACCCTTGATGGTGGCGACCACACCCGCCGTGCGTTCGAAATCGAATATCGCCTCCTGCAACTGCGCATCCAGCACATTGCGATCCGACACCACTAGCACTGAATCAAACAGCTTCTTATGCTGGGCATCGTGCAGGTCTGCCAAAAAGTGCGCCGTCCACGCGATGGAATTGGTCTTACCCGAACCTGCGGAATGCTGGATCAGATACTTCTGCCCTGCGCCTTCGGCCAACACGGTCGCCAGCAACTTTCGAGTCGCGTCCAACTGGTGATAGCGCGGGAAAACAATCGAGGTGATCTGCTTCTTGTCATTACGCTTGCTCACCAGATAACGCCCGATAATCTCCAGCCAACTATCGCGCCCCCACACCTGTTCCCACAAATACGCCGTGCGATGTCCGTTCTCATTCACCGGATTACCTGCCGCACCGTGGTCGCCCAAGTTGAACGGCAAGAATGTAGTCGCCGCACCCAGCAAGCGCGTGGCCATCATCACCGCGCTGTTGCTCACCGCGAAATGTACCAACGCCCCGCGCGGAAAATCTAGCAACGGCTCGGCGGAGTTTTGTCCTTTGGGTTTGGGGTGGCGGTCGAAGCGATACTGATCAACTGCATCGCCCACCGACTGCGTGAAATTCGATTTCAGCTCCACCGTGGCAACGGGGAGGCCGTTGAGAAACAACACCAAATCAATCGCATTCTCATTGTGCAGTGAGTAACGCACCTGCCGCACCACACGCAACCGATTAGCGGCGTACTTTGTCTGCAATTCGGGATTCATCGCCAGCGCGGGTTTGAACTGCGCCAACTGCAAAGGGTGGCGCAAACCCAGCAACTCCACGCCATGTCGCAACACATCCAAGGTGCCACGGTCATCCATCTGCTTGCGGATGCGCTCCAGCATTACCGACTCGGCGGCTGCACCGTGGTTCTTGCTTAACGACTCCCATGCTTGCGGTTGAGTGGCCTGCACCCAAGCAGAGATATCGGCTGGAAACATCGCACGGGCGCGGTCGTATTGGGCGAAATCGCCTTCGCTGTACAGCCAGCCATTGGCAGCAAGATGTGCGCAGATGTCGTTTTCGAATTCGATTTCTTTGTGCAGGCTCATGCTGTTCCCCTAGGCCAACATTTCCAGCAACAACGGATGCCATGCCGGCAACTCAATCGTCCCCATTTTGCCCGCCAAGCGACGCTTATCCACCGAGCGAATTTGATCGAGCAAAATGCGCGCTTTCTTTCCCGCAAATTTAACTTCAGGACGGCAACCGAGCGGCTGCCCTTTACTGGTGAGCGGCGCAATAATCACACGCGGCAGCGCACTATTTAGATCGTCGGGCGACACCACCAACGCAGGACGCATCTTGTTAATTTCCGTGCCGATGGTCGGGTCAAGATTCACCCAATACACCTCGCCGCGCGCTACCACACCCATTCCTCGCTGCCCTCATCCAAGGGCAACCCCTCCAAGGGCTCAACATCGACCTCCGCCTGATAGCCTGCAAACCACCCCGCACGCGGCGCATGCACAGGCTCAATCACCAGACTTTTACCCTCCAAACGAATATCGACCTCATCCGCCATTTCGCACGCCGCCAACAGCGCTGCGGGGATAATCACCCCGCGCGAATTACCGACTTTTCTTAAACTGGTACGCATCTTGACCTCCTTAAAATTGTTTCAACTATGTTATAACAATCAAGCAGGCTGAAGCAAGCTGTGCGCAGATGTCATTTTCGAATTCGATTTCTTAGTGCAGTGCGCTCATTGCGGGAACCTCTCTCGCCAAACCAGATTGCGCGCTTCCTGTTCAAGCGCTAGTGCTCGATCCATTAAACCTATTACTTCGCCATCCTCAATATTCAGAATCTTCAATATCTCTTTGAAGGCGCGATCATCGGCGCTCTCAAAATGCCGCTCAAGATAGGCCGCTATTCCTTCAGCTTTCGTATGTTGATAAAACGTGCCAAGTGCAGGGTATCTCGCCCCCTTGTTGGTCAGAATCTCCCATGCCTGTTTTTTGTTCTTCCCTTCAAACAAAGTATTCCATTGTGAATGGTAACGTTGTGTTCTCAGTGTTTGCGCTTGCAACCGGGCAGAACATGCTTCGTTACATGAGTGATCGTATTCACCTTTAGTTTGCTTGCTGATCCAAAATTGCGCCACGGATGGCAAGCCGGATCGACAATGGTTCTCCGAGAAAAGTACATAATCTTTCCGGCAATGTTCACAATCCATATTCATAGAAGCATCAGTCCTGTTCCAGTCATCCATACGATGAGTAACTGAAAATGTACTCTTGCCGCATGGGCAAGGATGCTTATCAATAGACATTTCTTCCCAGCTCATGCTAGCTCCATTACTTGCACGGAACGCACATCAATCTTGCCAGTCACGGCGGCGGAAATCAGCGCGCTGCGGCGCTCTTGCAGCAAGGTGATGGCGCGGTTGGCTTCGGCGGTGAGGGTGTCGAACTCCGCAGTTTCGCGGTCAAGAAATTCACTGATTTCGAATTGTTCCTCTAGCGGAGGTAGAGCAAACCATATCTTGGTCATTCGCGTAAGTCCAAGATCTTGATTGGTGGCACCACGGGTATGCAACTGCGATTGTTCATAACAACCCACACTATTCAGCGCATACGCTAAGTAATATGGGTCAATCAAACCCTGATCTAGTTTAAGGACAGCGACGTGAACCCACACCTGAAATCGATCTTCAATATCGACAACTCGTGCGATTCCTGTTGTCCCCCCCTTGGTATATAGAACGTCCCCTTTCTCAGGAATCACTCGCCTGCAAAACTCCGAATAATCAGCTTCCGAAATAAACTTCGCATCATCAAGGTGCCAAGAATCAACACCTATATTCCGAGCGGAAAGAAACATCACACCGTCATCAACGTAATTTGGAGAAAAGTGTGGGCCGTCAGAAATTTGATTGCAGACTCGACCAACTTGCGCCCGATACCAATGCACTGGCACTTCGCCCAACCATTCGATGCCGGAATCTTTCATCTTGGCGTTGGGATTTAAGCCCTTGGTGACGGCGTGCGAAATCACCGCTTGCCGCTTTTCCGCCAGCAACTCTACCAACCGCCGCTGCTCGGCAATCAACGCATCGATCTTCCCCGTCTCGCGATCGAGGAAGGCTGCGATGGTTTGTTGTTCTTCGGGTGGGGGTACTAATGTGGGCAGTCTCTTGAGATCAGAAAACTTCATGGATTGCCTCAAACCACCACCCATCGAATAGAAAACTTTTTGGGTATCGTAGGAACGCAACAAATGGTTAAGGTATAGCGGTTCGACGCTGATTGGCTTTGCAGCAACGTAGGCCGAAGTGATGATGCCCGTCTCTTCAACAATTGCAGTACGAAGACTGCGCTTGTCGTTCTGTAGGTCGGTTAGCCGAAACACCATGTCCCCAGGACGAACTATTTGGTAAGTTTCGAATGATTCGGGTAGTAGTCCGTCGTTTGATGTGATGTCCTTTTGAACGATGCGACCATAACTTAGTGACAGCAGATTGTCTTCCAGCATGCCAATGTTCGACTCTTCGCGTTCTTTCGCCACACTGTAGAACGGCACAACATCCCAATGCCCCGGCACCTCGCCCAGCCACTCCACGCCGCTGGCTTTGTATTCTGGATAACGCGGCAAGCTCATGCGTCGCCCTCTTTGCGTGATCGTGTTTGCTTGCGTTTCGGAAGTTTCTTGGCTGCATCCTGAATCTGCTTGGTGGCCTGCTCAAAATGCGCATCCACCAGCCTCGGCTGTGCATCTTGCAAACTGCGATAGCGGGCGTATTCATTTTCTGCTTTTGCCTTGGCTGTTTCGGCTGAGATTTTGCCTGCATGACCCAGCAGTTCGCGGCCAGATATTTTTAAGAACTCATCGAGCTTGATGATCCAGTTTTTCATGGTCATGGGTTTGCGTTCCAGCGCCTGCAATTCCGCAAATTCGATATAGAAGTTGACGATGCGGTTAAGTACTTGCAACTCGTCTTCGGTGAGGTAGTTTTTGGCGATGGCGACGTCGTCCTTGCGCACCAAGCCACTCGCCCGTGTCGTCAGCAGCCCCATGTGTGGCTTGGCGGCATCTGCCCGCTGATGAATGATTTCGGCTGCGGTGTGACCATGCGTGGCCCAGTGCATTTTGTTTTGCACGGTGGCAAAAAATTGCTGCGATGCTTCGGCATCGGGGGTGTAGTCCACACTGGTGGCGTAAATATCCAGTACCTTTTGGTAGAAGCGCCGTTCCGATGAGCGAATGTCACGGATGCGTTCGAGCAGTTCGTCGAAATAATCTTTTTGCCCTTTGCCGGGCGGGTTTTTGAGTCGCTCGTCGTCCATGGTGAAGCCCTTGACCAGATACTCGGACAAGCGCGCTGTCGCCCATTGGCGGAACTGGGTGCCACGGTGGCTACGCACGCGAAAGCCGACAGCCAAGATGGCCGACAAGTTGTAGTGGCGCAGACTGCGCGACACTTCGCGCCCGCCTTCTTTTCGAACTTGTAAGTAATCCTTACAAGTTGCCATCTCGCTCAGTTCACCCTCCGCAAAGACAGCTTTCAGGTGCAGGGTGATGTTCTGCGGTGTGGTCTGGAATAGCTCGGCAATCTGCGCCTGTGTGAGCCAAATAGTTTCATCCTCAAAGCGACACTGCACACGTGTCTGTCCGTCTTCTGTTTGGTAGAAGATCAGGCTCGATGTTGAGGGCATCTCGGAAGAGGTCACTTTGTCAGTCCCGCGATCATCGTCAAAATCTTGTCCGTGCATTGCTTCAACTCGGTATCAATTACCACCAGTTCGCGTGGGGGTTGGAACACGTAGAAGTGACGGTTGAACGGAATTTCGTAGCCGACTTTGGTTTTGTCGTGATCTATCCACGCATCCGGAGCATGGGGTAGCACTTCGCGCTTGAAGTAGGTTTCGATGTCTTCTGACAGAGGGACGTTTTCGGTATCGCGCAGGCTGGCATCGGTTTGTGGCTTGCCTTTGAGTTTGCCTTTTTCGTTGAGGACGACTTTGCCGGCTTCATCTTTCAAGGGGCGCTCAACGGTGATGGTGCGATAACCAAAGTCTGCGTTGTTGAAGATGCGGCTGATGGGTTTGCCATCCTGCTCGGCTTCTACAAAATCCCCAAACAGGCGAGTCACTTCGTTGATGTGTTCGTCCGAAAGTTCTTTACGCTTACTGCCCAGACTCTTGCGCATCTTTTGCCAGAAGGCGCTGGCATCAATGAGTTGTACTTTGCCTTTGCGGTGTTCGGGTTTGCGGTTGGAGAGTATCCACACGTAGGTGCTGATGCCGGTGTTGTAGAACATGTCGGTGGGCAGGCCGATGATGGCTTCGACCAGATCGTTCTCCAGGACGTAGCGACGGATCTCGCTTTCGCCTGAACCTGCACCACCCGTGAACAAAGGCGAACCATTGAGAACGATGCCGAAGCGACTTCCTCCATCGGCAGCGGGACGCATCTTGTTGACGAGATGCAGCAGGAACAACAGCGAGCCATCGGACACGCGCGGCAAGCCGGGGCCGAAGCGACCATTGAAACCTTGCTGTTCGTGTTCTTTGCGAATCTCTTTTTCGACCTTTTTCCACTCCACGCCAAACGGCGGATTGGACAGCATGTAGTCGAATTTCTTGTGCAGGTGGCCATCTTCAGAGAGGGTGTTGCCCGGTGCAATGTTGGCGACGTCTTGCCCCTTGATGAGCATGTCGGCCTTGCAAATGGCGTAGGACTCGTCGTTGAGTTCTTGCCCGAACATGGTGAGGCGCGCTTGCGGGTTGTGTTCTTCCAGATATTCCCCTGCGATGGAGAGCATGCCGCCCGTGCCTGCCGTTGGGTCATAAATGGTGCGCACCACACCGGGCTTGGACAGCACTTCGTCATCTTCGATGAACATCAGATTGACCATGAGGCGAATGACTTCGCGCGGGGTGAAGTGTTCGCCGGCTGTCTCGTTGGAGATTTCAGCGAACTTGCGGATGAGCTCTTCAAACACCAATCCCATCTGACCGTTGCTCACCTTGTTGGGATGGAGTTCGATCTGGGAAAACTTTTCACAGACCTGATACAGCAAGCCGGCTTTGGCGAGGCGATCTACTTGGGTGTGGAAATCAAAACGCTCGAAGATGTCGCGCACGGCGGGCGAGAAAGATTGGATGTAGCTGAACAGGTTTTCACGAATGTGATCCTGATCGCCCATCAGCTTCTTCATGTCCAACGGTGAGGTGTTGTAGAAACTCTGCCCTGCTTTGCGCAACAGGAAGGGCTCGGGGTTCAGCCCGGCTTTTTGTTGCTTGTCGAATTCGGCCAGTACCGCAACCTTGGTTGCATCAAGCACACAGTCCAGACGACGCAACACCGTGAACGGCAAGATGACCTTGCCATATTCGGACTGTTTGTAATCACCACGGAGAAGATCGGCAACCGACCAGATGAAGGATGAAAGCGCTTGCTGATTCATGTGCGTCGAGCCAAATAACTGAACCCGCGCATTTTGCGTGTAATGCAATGCCTAAGCAACAATCACAGCGGAGAGTCACCGTAATTGTTGCGCAGCATTTGCAACACGCCGCCTTACCAGCCCGACTCGCGCTCCGGTGTAGCCGTGATCTTGTGTATGCTCAAGTCGGCACCGTTGAATTCTTCTTCCGCGTCGAGGCGGATACCGACGAATTTCTTCAGCAGGCCGTACACGATGAAGCCACCGGCCAGCGCAATGCCTACGCCCATCAACGTGCCGATGAGTTGCGACAGGAAGCTGACGCCACCGATACCGCCCAGTGCTTTTGCACCGAAGATACCCGCCGCGATGCCGCCCCAGGCGCCGCACAATCCGTGCAGCGGCCACACGCCCAACACGTCGTCGATCTTCCAGCGGTTCTGGGTGAGGGTGAACATGACGACGAACAGCGCGCCGGCCACACCGCCCACGATCAGCGCACCGATGGGATGCATCAGGTCGGAGCCGGCGCACACGGCGACCAGTCCGGCCAACGGGCCGTTATGCACGAAACCGGGGTCGTTCTTGCCCAACCACAAGGCGGTGAGTGTGCCGCCGACCATGGCCATCAGTGAGTTCACCGCGACAAGGCCGCTGATGCCGGTGATGGTCTGTGCCGACATCACGTTGAAGCCGAACCAACCGACCGTGAGTATCCACGCACCCAAAGCGAGGAACGGGATGCTGGACGGCGGATGCGCGGAGATGCGCCCTTCTTTGTTGTAACGTCCGCGTCTGGCCCCCAGCAACATCACGGCTACCAGCCCGATCCAGCCGCCCACCGCATGCACCACCACCGATCCCGCAAAGTCATGGAAACCGAATCCAAAGGAGGTCTTCAACCAATCCTGCACACCGTAATGGTTGTTCCAGGCGATGCCTTCAAAAAACGGATAGACGAATCCGACCAATAGAAACGTGGCGGCGAGTTGCGGATTGAATTTGGCGCGTTCGGCGATGCCACCCGAAACGATAGCGGGTATGGCGGCGGCGAAGGTCATCAGGAAAAAGAACTTGACCAGGTCATAGCCGTTTTTCTGCGCAAGTTGTTCTGCGCCGGTGAAGAAATTCACCCCGTAAGCAATGGAATATCCGATGAAGAAATACGCAAGGGTGGAGACAGCAAGGTCGGTGATGATCTTGACCAGTGCATTGACCTGATTCTTCTTGCGCACGGTGCCCAATTCCAGAAAAGCAAAACCGGCGTGCATCGCCAGCACCATGATGGCGCCGAGCAAGACGAACAAAACATCACTACTGAATTTCAACTCTTCCATGCCGCTCTCCGAATGTGCAAATTGTTGCGTGTATGCAAGAACCGTTCCTGTTTCATAACCCCTTGAAATTTCAGGGAAGCTATTTACATCACAAACTTATACAGATCAATCACGAACCGAAACAGTGCGTTTTATACCCAATGCACCATGCAAGCGCACCATCACTGTGCATTCAACTAACGCCAATCGGTGAGATGCTTTTCCAGCAAAAACAGCCCGATGATGGTTTTGCTGTCATTGATTTTTCCTTCGCGTATCCAGGCAACGGCCTCCAGCAGTGACAATTCGAACACTTCCAGAAATTCGCCTTCGTCCAGATCGCTGCCCTGATGTGTCAACCCGCGTGCGAGGAAATATTCCATGCGCTCGTTGGCATAACCGATGCAGGGCCAGGTGGTGGAAAGATGTGTCCATTCACTTGCCACATAACCGGTCTCTTCCAGCAACTCGCGTTGGGCGGTGACCAGAATGTCTTCGCCGTGGTCGATTTTGCCGGCGGGTAGTTCGATGAATTCACGCTGCGTCGGATAGCGGTATTGGCGTTCCATCACCAATTTGCCGTTGTCGAGCAAAGCCAGTACGGCGACCGCGCCCGGATGGGTGATGTATTCACGGCTGCTGGTGGAGCCATCCGGCAAACGCACGCTGTCTTTGCGCACCGTGATGAAATCACCCTGGTACATCGTGTTGCTGTCGATCTGCGTCTCTTTGAGTTCCATCACGATTCAATTCCCTAAATAAAAACTCCCGCCGCAGCGGGAGTGGTGTCAAGTATTTCGATTCATCATTGCAGCAACAACGATTGCTGGATCGCGACCGAGCACACCGACATCAGTGTTCCGGGAAGGATGCCCAGCGCCAGAACAGCCAAGCCGTTGATCGAAATCAACAGACTGCTGTCGGGTTGCATGTAGATCTTTTCATGGCTTTCCGGCGCATCGAAATACATCAGCTTGACGATGCGCAGATAGTAGAACGCACCGATCAGCGAGAACAACACCGCGATCACCACCAGCGGGATGTGGCCGGCTTGCACCGCCGCATTCAGCACCGAGAACTTGGCATAGAAACCCACGGTCGGCGGCACACCGGCCATCGAGAACATCAGCAACAACATCATGAACGCCAGCCACGGGCTGCGCTGGTTGAGCCCCTTGAAATCATTCAGCGTGTCCGCCTCAAAACCCTCGCGCGACAGCAGCATAATCATGCCGAACGCACCCAGACTCATCAGCACATAGATCACCGCGTAGAACATGGCAGCGCCGTAACCCTGCAACGTTCCGCTCAAAACTCCGATCAACAAGAAGCCCATGTGTGCGATGGTCGAATACGCGAGCATGCGTTTGAGGTTGGTCTGCGCGATGGCGGTGATGTTACCGACTGCCATCGACATGACCGCCAGCACCATCAGCATGCCCGACCAGTGGATAAGCAGCGGTTGCATGGTTTCAATCAGGATGCGCATGACGAAAGCGAACGCGGCCAGCTTGGGGGCGGATCCGATGAACATGGTCATCGCGGTGGGCGCGCCGTGATAGACGTCCGGCACCCACATGTGGAAAGGCACTACGCCCAGTTTGAAGGCCAGACCTGCCACCAGGAAAGCCAAGCCGAACACCAGCAATTCAACATTGGGCGTGCCATGGTGGATGACGTTGGAGATCGTCTGCACGTCGAGTGAACCGGTCGCACCGTAGATCATCGACATGCCGTACAGCAGGAAGCCGGAAGCCATGGCACCCAGGATGAAATATTTCATGGCGGATTCGGTGGCCACGGCGGAATCGCGTTGCAAAGCCACCATCGCGTACAGGCTCAGCGCAAGCACTTCCAAACCGAGATAGAGCGTGACGAAATTGCTGGCCGAGATCATCACCGACATCCCCAGCGTGGCGAACAGTGCCAGCGACAGGAACTCGCCGGTGAACAGGCCGCGTGTCAGCAGATAGCTGCGCGAATACACCAGCATCATGGACACGGACAAGAAGGTCAGTAACTTGAGCACGTCGGACATCAGGTCATCGACGAACATGTTGTTGAACAGATGGGCCACGCCGCTGACATGGGTGGCGACCGTGATCAGCGAACACCCCATCAGGGTCAGTTGCACCAGCAGATAGGTGATGGTGCGCGTCTTGCCGGGCGTGAACAGATCGACGATCAGGATCGTACACACCATGAACAACAGGAAGATCTCTGCGTAGGCGGGGGAAAGTGTGGAAAAGTAATTCATGACTTCCTCTTAGAGTTTGGAGCGCGCCAAATGCACCAGCAGATCGTTGACCGAGGCGTGCATGATCTCGCTCAACGGCAGCGGATACACCCCCATGGCGAGCACCGAGATGGCCAACATCAGCATGACCAATTTCTCGCGTCCGCCGATATCGTGCAGATGTTTGACATGATCATTGGCGACGGCGCCGAAGATCACCCGTTTGTACATCCACAAGGTGTAGGCCGCGCCAAACACCAGTGTCGTGCCGGCGGCAAAGGCGTACCAGAAGTTGACCTTGACCGCGCCCATGAGCACCATGAATTCGCCGACGAAACCGCTGGTTCCCGGCAAGCCGCTGTTGGCCATGGCGAACAGCATGAAGAAGGCGGCAAACACCGGCATGGTATTGGCCACACCGCCGTAATCCACGATCTGGCGCGAATGCACGCGGTCATACATCACGCCGATACACAGGAACAACGCGCCCGCCACGAAACCGTGCGAGATCATTTGCAGCAGCGCACCTTCCATACCGTACGCATTGAAGATAAAGAAACCCAGGGTGACGAAGCCCATGTGCGAGATGGATGAATACGCCACCAGTTTTTTCATGTCCGATTGGGTCAATGCCACCAGTCCGATGTACACCACGGCGATCAGCGACAGCGCGATCATCACCCCGGCCAACTCATGGCTGGCGTCGGGCGCGATAGGCATGGAGAAACGGATAAATCCGTAGGCGCCCACTTTCAGCATGATCGCGGCCAGTATCACCGAGCCGCCGGTGGGCGCTTCCACGTGTGCATCGGGCAACCAGGTATGCACCGGAAACATCGGTACTTTCACGGCAAACGCAAAGAAGAACGCGATGAAGATGAGGATCTGCGCATTCATCGGAATGGCCAATTGATGGTAGTCCAATATCTCGAAGCTGCCCCCCGAATGCAGATACAGATAAAGCAACGCAACCAGCATCAACAGTGAACCCAGCAAGGTGTAGAGGAAGAACTTGACCGCCGCGTACACACGGTTGGGGCCGCCCCAAACGCCGATGATGAGGAACATCGGGATCAGCATCGCTTCCCAGAATACGTAAAACAACATCGCGTCGAGCGCGGCGAACACCCCGTTGATCAGACCGGACATGATGAGGAACGAAGCCATGTATTGCGCCACACGTTTTTCGATCACCTGCCATCCCGCGATCACCGCGATCATCGTGAAGAAGCTGTTGAGCAGAATGAACAGGACGGAAATGCCATCCACACCCAGGTGGTAGTGGATGTTGAATTGCCGGATCCAATCCTTCATTTCAACGAACTGCATGGCGCTGGTCATACGATCAAAGTCGGTGTACAGCGGGATCGTCACCAGCAGTCCCAGCACGGCGCCAACCAGCGCGATCATCCTTGCCAACGGTGCATTGCGGTCATTCCCGGTGGCCAATACCAGCAAACCGAAAATGATGGGAAGCCAGATGGCAATGCTTAACAAGGGGTATCCGAAAATCATGCTTATTCCTTCAGCTTTATTGCTGTCTTATTCGAACCAGGTGCGCATCGTCAACAACGCCGACACACCCACGATCATCCAAAACGCGTAGTGATAGACATAACCGGTCTGGAGGCCACGCATGACTCCGGAGAACATGCCAACCACTTTTGCCGAACCGTTCACGAAGAATCCGTCGATCAGTTTCACATCGCCGAACTTCCACAGGAAACGGCTGGCACCGCGCGCACCCCCGGCAAAGAACCAGTCATTAAAACGGTCGAAATAATATTTCTCGTCCAGCAGGGTGTAGATGACCGAGAATTTTTTACGGATGATCGCCGGATACTCGGGACGCTTCAGATACAGGAACCAGGCCGACGCCACCCCGGCCACGGCCAGCCAGAACGGCAGCGTGGTCATGCCGTGCAACGCCATCGCCACGGCACCTTCGTAATGTTCATACATCTCGTGCATGGCGGGATGTTCGTCCGAAATGAAGATCGCATCGCCAAAATAGTCGGTATGCAGGAACGTGCCAATCGTCAGGAAACCGATTACCACCGAGGGGATCGCCAGCAGAATCAGCGGCAGCGTGATCACCCAAGAAGTCTCATGCGGTTTCTGTCCGGGAGCCAGGCCGTGATGTTCTTCAACTTGTGTCGAGCTGGTCGCACCATGGCCGTGCGCATCCTGTGCATGATCGTCGTGTTTCGCGTCTTTATGCGCGGCATGATGACCGCCCTGTGCTTTGCCGAAACGCTCCTCACCGTGGAACACCAGGAAGTACATGCGGAATGAATAGAAGGCGGTAACAAACACACCGGCCACCACGGCAAAGTAGGCAAATCCTGCGCCGGGAATATGGGTCAGTTCCACCGCTTCGATGATGCTGTCCTTGGAATAGAAGCCGGAGAAGAACGGCGTACCGATCAACGCCAGAGAGCCGATCAGGGAAGTGATCCAGGTGATCGGCATATATTTGCGCAGACCGCCCATGTTGCGGATGTCCTGATCATGGTGCATGGCGATGATGACGGAGCCTGCGGCAAGGAATAACAGTGCCTTGAAGAAGGCATGCGTCATCAGGTGGAAGATGGCGCCGGTGTAAGCCGAGGCACCCAGCGCCACTGTCATGTAGCCCAGTTGCGACAGGGTCGAATACGCCACCACCCGCTTGATGTCGTTCTGGATGATGCCGAGGAAACCCATGAACAGTGCGGTGATGGCACCGATGACCAGCACAAATGACAGCGCCGTATCGGACATCTCAAACAGCGGCGACATACGCGCCACCATAAAGATACCCGCCGTCACCATGGTCGCCGCATGGATCAATGCGGAGATCGGTGTCGGACCTTCCATCGAATCGGGCAGCCACACATGCAACGGGAATTGCGCGCTTTTGCCCATGGCGCCGATGAACAACAGGATGCAGATCGCGGTGATCAGATTCCAGGAGACACCGGCGATGGGCGCAAAATCCTGCGCATATTTGGGTGCATTGGTGAATACAGACTGGTAATCCAGGGTGCCGAACACCATCAGGATCAGCGCGATGCCCAACAGGAAACCGAAGTCACCAACCCGGTTGACCAGGAATGCTTTCAGGTTGGCGTAGATCGCCGTGGGCCGTGTGTACCAGAATCCGATCAGCAGATACGAGACCAGGCCGACCGCCTCCCATCCGAAGAACAGTTGCATGAAGTTGTTGGCCATGACCAACATCAGCATGGAAAAAGTGAACAGCGAGATGTAGCTGAAGAAGCGCTGGTAACCCGGGTCTTCCTGCATGTAGCCGATGGTGTAGATATGCACCATGAGCGACACAAAAGTAACCACCAGCATCATCGTGACACTCAGCTTGTCGATAAGGAATCCCACCTGAAAGCTGGTATCGCCCGCCGTGAGCCAGGTGTAGAGCGGGCCGTTGAAGTTGTTACCCGCTTGCACGTCGAAGAATATCGCCACCGAAGCAAAGAATGAGACGGCGACCAAAAGGATGGTAATACGGTGCGACCAAGTCCGGCCCAACTGCTTGCCGAACAGACCGGCTGCGATCGCTCCCACCAACGGGGCCAAGGGGACGATCAAATACAGGCTATGCATATCCATCATGGATACCTCGAAAAATTCAAAGTTCTAAGCAAGACAAGGCGCGAGCGAAAAATTGCGACGCGGCATATATCAAATATGTAAGGAACAATTTTTTGCGAGTAACGCAGTATTGCGACGAAGTTTGGATTTTTCGGGGTATCCATCATCAACCTTTCAAGGTACCCAAATCATCCACGTTTATCGTGCGCAGATTGCGGAACAACACGACCAGAATCGCCAAGCCGATCGCGGCTTCAGCGGCTGCGACCGTCAAGATGAAGAACACGAACACTTGTCCGGAAGCATCATTCAGATAATGTGAGAACGCGACGAAGTTGGTGTTCACCGCCAACAGCATCAGCTCGATCGCCATCAACAACACGATGAGGTTCTTTCGATTGAGGAAGATGCCAACCACGCTAATCGCGAACAGCACGGCACCCAACACCAGAAAATGCGACAGACTCAGTTCCAACATTTCATCCCCTTCGTTTTATTTGCCCGCGTCGCCACTGCCCGTCGCCGCAGGCTGTGTTTCCGATTTTTTCACTGCCGGTATGGAAACGATACGGATGCGGTCAGCTCGCTTCACGTTCACTTGTTTATTGATATCCTGTGTCTTGGTATCGCGGCGGCGACGGAAGGTCAGCGCGATGGCGGCCACCATGGCGACCAACAGCAATACTGCGGCCAACTCGAACGGGAACACATAATCGGTGTAGATCAGCCTGCCCAATTCCTTGGTGTTGCTGTAATCGGCGGCGTGTTTGACGGCGGTCATGCCTGTCGATGTCGCCTTGTCGCCCAGCACCCACACCATCTGTACCACGATCAATGTCGCCAACAACGCGCCGACCGGCAACCACTGCCAGAATCCTTTGCGCAATTGTTCGAGGTTGATGTCCAGCATCATCACCACGAACAGGAACAACACCATCACCGCGCCGACGTAGACCAGCACCAGTGTGATAGCGAGGAACTCGGCTTCCAGCAGCAACCAGATGCCCGCGCTGCTGACAAAAGCCAGCACCAGGAACAGAACCGCATGCAGCGGGTTGCGTGCCGTGATCACGCGCAATGCCGCGAACACGGTCACGGCGGAGAACAGGTAGAACAAGACGGTTTCAAAATTCATGTGACATCCTTAATTTACCGATACTTGGCATCGGCCGCTCTATCTTTGGCAATCTGCTCTTCATGTTTTTCACCCACCGCCAGCAACATGTCTTTGGTGTAATACAGGTCGCCGCGATTCTCGCCGTGGTATTCGAAGATGCGCGTCTCGACGATGGCATCCACCGGGCAGGATTCTTCGCAGAAACCGCAGAAGATACATTTGGTCAGATCGATATCGTATTGGGTAGTGCGGCGCGAACCATCCGCACGTTCGGCCACTTCGATCTTGATCGCCAGTGCCGGACACACGGCCTCACACAGTTTGCAACCGATGCAACGCTCTTCGCCGTTTGGATACCGGCGCTGTGCGTGCAAGCCACGGAAGCGAAAACTCTGCGGCGTTTTCTCTTCGGGATATTCGACGGTGATATGGCGCGCAAAGAAGTAGCGACCCGTCACGGACATGCCCTTGAGCAATTCCAGCAACAGGAAACTCTTGAAGAAATTTACGAGTTTGTTCATTTTCTATCCTCGACCGCTTACCACAGCCAATAGGGAGTCTGCATCCATGCGGCGACCACCACCACCCACAGCAGAGTGAGCGGAATGAAGATCTTCCAACCCAGGCGCATCAGTTGGTCGTAGCGATAACGCGGGAACGTCGCGCGGAACCACAGGAAGATGAACAACATGGCGGACATCTTGGCCAACATCCAGAACAATCCCGGGATCTGATTGAATGGCGCGATGTCCAGCGGGGGCAACCAGCCGCCGAGGAACATCACGGAGGTCATCGCCGCGATCAGGATCATGTTGGCGTATTCCGCCAGGAAGAAGATCGCGAAACCCATGCCGGAATATTCCACATGGAATCCCGCCACGATCTCGGACTCGCCTTCCGCCAAGTCGAACGGTGCACGGTTGGTCTCGGCCACACCGGCGATGAAATACACCACGAACATGGGGAACAGGGGAACCCAGTACCAGCCCAACATTCCCGCGCCGTGTGATTGGCCGCGCACGATATCGCCCAGATTCATGCTCTGCGCTGCCAGCAACACACACACCAGCGCAAAGCCCATGGCCAATTCGTAGGAGACGATCTGCGCTGCGGAACGCAACGCTCCGAGGAAGGCGTATTTCGAATTGGATGCCCAACCGGCGATGATGATGCCGTACACGCCGAGCGAGGTCATCGCCAGCAAATACAACAATCCGGCGTTCACATCCGCCAGGATCATGCCATCGTCGAAGGGCACCACCGCCCAGGCGGCCAGTGCCGGAGTCAAAGCCAGAACGGGTGCCGCAACAAACAGGAATTTGTTGGAGCCGTTCGGAATAATGAATTCCTTGGTCAGCAATTTGATGCCATCGGCGACCGGTTGCAGCAGCCCCCAATAACCCACACGATTGGGACCGGGACGGATCTGCATGAAACCCAACACCTTGCGTTCGGCCAGCGTCAGATACGCCACCCCGCCCATGATGGGCAACACGATGACCATAATCTTGACCGCCGTCCACAGCGGCAACCAGGCCGGCCCAAGCAGGTCCTGACCCGCCAGTTGCAAAGATTGCAGCAGCTCCATCATGCTCGCTCCACCTTGATCGTTCCAAACATCGCGCCCAAGGTGGCGGTCACGGCATGTCCTGCCGCCACACGTACCACTCCTTTGGGCAACCTATCGTCTACTGCCGACTGCAAATTCACACTGCCATTTCCCTGGCTGACTTTCACCTGATCGCCGGCTGCCACACCAATATGTTTCAACTCATGGCTGTGCATCCAGGCTTTGGGTGTGGCCGCATCACGGGTCGCCTGCAATGGCGCAGAACGTCGCACCACCGCGTCTGTTGCATAGATGGACACTTCGCTCACCCGCTGCAACCCGCCGCTTGCGCGCGCAGACTGCACCTCGACTCCGGTAATCCCGTTGTTCAGTTTACTGGCGACATCAACCCCGCTCAGTGCCTCATCGCGTACCGCTTCGGAGGTGTCGAAATCAAAGCCGTCCACCTTCAGCAAATTCCCCAGGACACGCAGCACTTTCCAAGCAGGACGGGCTTCTCCCAAGGGTTTGACCGCACCCTTGAAACTCTGCACACGCCCTTCGGTGCTGACAAACGTACCGGAAGTTTCGGTGAATGGCGCAATCGGTAACAACACGTCGGCATAGTCCAGCGCTTTGTGTTTGTAAGCCGAAAGCACGATCACCGTGTCGGCCGATTGCAGCGCGGAAATGGCCTGATGCGGATCGGCACAATCCAGTTCCGCTTCCACATTCAACAGCACATAAGCCTTGCGCGGATTCGCCAACATGGTCGCGGCATTCAATCCTTTTTCGCCCGGCACCGCGCGGGCCAGATAACCGCCCACACTGTTCGCCGATTCGCCGAGGAAACCGAATTTCCCTTTGCTCAGGGCAGCGATGTGTTGTGCTAGCACTTGCAATTGCGCGGCCTGCGGATGTTGCTGCGCGAAGTTGCCCAGCAATACAGCGATACGATCACCGCTGGACATACTCTTGGCGATTGCCGCTGCCTCGGCACTGACCGTGACATGCGGCAAACCGCTCAATGTCGTTTGTTTTTCTGCCGCCAAGGCTTGCGCGACTTGCGTCAATAAATCAACCAGTGCATCCGGTGCCACGATGGCTTTGTTCGCCACTTTCATCAGCAGATCGTCGTCGACCGAATGGATGATGTTGGCTTGTGCGCCCTTCTTCACCGCCTGACGGATACGTGCCGCCAGCAGCGGATGATCCTTGCGCAAGAAACTGCCCACAATGAGGAAATGATCGGCGCGGTTGATGTCGGCAACAGGGATGCCCAACCAGGGCGCACCCTGAAACTTGGCATCGGCACTGAAGTCGGTTTGGCGCAGGCGGAAATCCACGTTCTCGCTACCCATACCGCGCACCAGTTTTTGCAACAGGTAGAGCTCCTCCAGCGTGGAGCCGGCCGTCGCCAACGCGCCCACATGTTCCGCTCCGGCACCGTTGGCAATATGACGCAAACCGTTTGCGGCGTATTCAAGCGCGACTTGCCATTCCACTTCCAGCCACTTGCCATCCTGTTTGATCATCGGCTTGGTCAGGCGGTCGGGCGCATTCAATCCTTCATAACTGAATCTGTCTTTGTCCGACAACCAGCATTCGTTGATGCTTTCATTCTCGACGGGCAACACGCGCATTACGCGGTTGTCTTTTGTTTGAACCGCCAGATTGGAACCCAAGCTGTCGTGCGCGCTGATGGAGCGGCGACGCGACAATTCCCAGGAACGCGCTTTGTAGCGGAACGGCTTGCTGGTGAGTGCACCGACCGGACACAGGTCGATCATGTTGCCGGAAAGTTCTGAATTCACCGTGCCGGAAACGAAGGACATGATCTCGGCATGCTCGCCACGGAAAGCCTGACCCAGCTCCATCTGGCCGCCGATCTCCTGGCCAAAACGCACACAGCGCGTACAGCTGATGCAGCGGCTCATTTCTTCTGCCGACACCAGCGGGCCAATATCTTTGCTCAACACCACACGCTTTTCTTCGTGATAACGCGAATGTCCACCACCGTAACCGACCGACATATCCTGCAACTGGCATTCACCGCCTTGGTCGCAGATCGGGCAATCCAGCGGATGATTGATGAGCAGGAATTCCATCACGCCTTTTTGCGCTTTCACCGCCTGATCGGAATGGGTGAACACCTTCATTCCCTCGGTCACCGGAGTGGCGCAGGCCGGCAAAGGCTTGGGCGCTTTTTCCACCTGTACCAGACACATGCGGCAGTTGGCGGAAATGGACAGTTTCTTGTGGTAACAGAAATGCGGGATGGCGATGCCTGCCTCGTGCGCGGCTTCGATCACGGTAGAACCGTTTTGCGTTTTGATGTGCTTGCCGTCAATCTCGATGTTGATCATTGCTCACCCGTCCGTCAGACTTATACCAAGCAGCGTTTGTGCTCGATGTGATATTCAAATTCTTTGCGATAGTGCTTGAGGAAGCCCTGCACCGGCCACGCCGCCGCATCCCCCAACGCACAGATGGTGCGTCCGGCGATGTTGCCGCACAGTTCCAGCAACAGATCCAAGTCCTCCGGCCGGCCTTCGCCTTTTTCGATACGATGAATGATGCGGTACAGCCAACCGGTGCCTTCACGGCACGGCGTGCACTGACCACACGACTCTTCGAAATAGAAATAGGACAAACGCTCCAGCGCACGCACCATACACGTGGTCTCGTCCATCACGATAATGGCGCCGGTGCCCAGATAGGAACCCGCTTTCTGGATGGAGTCAAAATCCATATTGAGATCCATCATGATCTCGGCCGGCAACACCGGCATCGACGACCCGCCAGGGATCACCGCTTTCAATTTGTTGCCGTTGCGTACTCCACCGGCCATTTCCAGCAAGGTCTTGAACGGCGTCCCCATCGGAACTTCGAAGTTGCCCGGATTGTTGACGTGACCCGATACCGAAAATAACTTGATGCCGCCGCTGTTGGGCACGCCCAGATCGGCGAATTTCTGCCCGCCGTTATTGATGATGTAAGGGATGCTGGCAAACGTTTCGGTATTGTTGATGGTGGTCGGTTTACCGTACAGGCCGAAACTCGCGGGGAAGGGCGGCTTGAAACGCGGTTGGCCTTTTTTTCCTTCGATGGATTCCAGCAGAGCCGTCTCTTCGCCGCACACGTAAGCACCGTAACCCAGGTGATTATGCAAATCGAATTCAAAATCGGAACCGAGAATATTCTTGCCCAGATAACCTGCGACGCGTGCCGCTTCGCAGGCGGCCTCCATCACTTCATACGCCTCGAAGATCTCGCCGTGGATGTAGTTGTAACCGGTCTTGACGCCCATGGTGTAAGCGGCGATCGCCATGCCTTCTATCAACATGTGCGGGTTGTAACGCAAAATATCCCAATCCTTGCAGGTTCCCGGCTCGCCTTCGTCCGAGTTGCACACCACATATTTTTCGCCCTGATAGTTGCGCGGCATGAAGCTCCACTTCAATCCGGTGGGGAAGCCTGCACCACCACGACCGCGCAATCCCGATGCCTTGACTTCGGCAATGATCGCCTCGGGCGACATCTTTTCAGTCAATATTTTACGCAGCGCCTGGTAACCGCCGACCTTGAGATAGTTGTCCAACGTCCACGGTTGGTCGAACTGCAGGGTATTAAAAATGATCGGGGCGCTCATTGTTTATCCAGTTCTGCCAGGATCTGGTCGATTTTTGCTGTCGTGAGGCGTCCGCACAGTTTGCGATTGTTGATGGTGAACATCGGCGCATCGATACAGGCCCCCATACATTCCCCTTCGCGCAAACCGAACTTGCCGTCGGCTGTCACCTCGCCCATTTTGATGCCCAGCTTGTTTTCCAGGTAACCGACCGTATCTCCCGCGCCACACAGTGTGCAAGAAAGGTTGGTACACACGGTCAGGGTGTGCTTGCCAAACGGCTTCAGCTTGTACATGTGATAGAAGGTCGCCACCTCGTACACCGCCATCTGCGGCATGCCGATATAGGCGGCGATATCCGCCATATCTTCGGGAGCGATCCAGCCTTTTTCATCCTGCACAAAACGCAATGCTGCCATCACGGCGGACTGACGCTGATCGGCGGGATATTTCTTCAACTCTTTTTCGATGAGCGTACAAACTTGTTGGGATAACATCAGCGGTCTATCTCCCCGAAAACAATATCTTGTGTCCCGATGATCGCCACCACATCGGCAATCATGTGTCCGCGTACCATCTCGTTCAGACCGGCCAGGTGCGGGAAGCCCGGAGCACGTATCTTCATACGGTAAGGCTTGTTGGCTCCATCCGAAACCAGGTAGATACCAAACTCGCCTTTGGGATGCTCAACGGCCGAATAGACTTCCCCTGCCGGCACTTTGAACCCTTCGGTAAAGAGCTTGAAGTGGTGGATCAACTCCTCCATGTTCTGCTTCATGGATTCGCGCTTGGGCGGAACGAATTTGGTATCGTCGGCGATGACCGGCCCGGGATTCACACGCAACCAGTCGATACATTGTTTGATGATGCGGTTGGATTGACGCATCTCCTCGATACGCACCAGATAGCGGTCGTAACAGTCGCCCTCCACTCCCACCGGGATATCGAAATCGATGCGGTCGTAAACCTCGTACGGTTGCTTCTTGCGCAAATCCCACACCACACCTGAACCGCGCAACATCGGACCGGTGAAACCCATGGCCATGGCACGTTCCGGAGTGACGACACCGATACCCACAGTACGTTGTTTCCAGATACGGTTATCGGTCAGCAGCGTCTCGTATTCATCGACATAACCGGGGAAACGTCGGGTGAAGTCGTCCAGAAAATCGAGCAGGGAACCTTGGCGGTTCTCGTTGAGTTTTTTGACGGCTGCCGCGTTATGGATCTTGCTCGCCTTATATTGCGGCATGGAATCCGGCAGGTCGCGATAGACACCGCCCGGACGGTAATAGGCCGCGTGCATACGCGCGCCAGATACCGCCTCATAGGCATCGAACAAATCCTCGCGTTCGCGGAAGGTGTAGAAGAACATGGTCATCGCGCCCAGGTCGATGCCGGAAGCTCCCAGCCACAACAGGTGATTCAGGATGCGCGTGATCTCGTCGTACATGACGCGGATGTATTGGGCGCGCAGCGGTACTTCGATTCCGGCCAACTTTTCGATCGCCATGACATAGGCATGTTCGTTGACCATCATGGATACGTAATCCAGACGATCCATGTAGGGAACCGATTGCAGATAGGTCTTGTGTTCGGCCAACTTCTCGGTGGCGCGGTGCAGCAGACCGATGTGGGGATCGGCGCGTTCGATCACCTCGCCATCCAGCTCCAGCACCAAACGCAAAACACCGTGCGCAGCAGGATGCTGCGGCCCGAAGTTCATCGTGTAATTTTTTATCTCCGCCATGAGGTAGCTTTCTATCCGCGATTAATGACGTCCGAAATTTTCTTCACGCAGCGAGCGCGGGGTGATCTCGCGCGGCTCGATGTTTACCGGTTCGTAGATGACACGCTGTTGGGTTGCGTCGTAACGCATCTCGACATGACCCGACAGGGGGAAATCCTTGCGGAACGGATTGCCGACGAAGCCGTAGTCGGTCAGGATGCGACGCAGGTCGGGATGCCCGACAAAAATGATGCCGTACAGGTCGAACGCTTCACGTTCGTACCAGTTCGCCGCAGGCCATACCTGGATCGCCGAATCGAGCAGCGGCATAACATCGTCTTCGGCAAAGATGCGCACGCGCAAACGCTGGTTGTGGGTGATCGAAAGCAAGTGGTACACAGCCGCAAAACGCGGACCGGCATGGACCACGTCAGCGACATAACTGCCACCCTCGCAAGTCTCGCTACCGTAGGTCGAGTAATCGATACCGCACACGTCGATCAACTCTTCGAATCTGAAGTCCGCATCGTCACGCAAACGCGTGAATACGCCCAACAGGTCAGCCGCTTTCACGATCAGTGTCAATTCGCCAAATTGCTCTTCCAGGCTGACAATTTTGTCGGCAAATGTTTCGATCAGATTGGTTTTCAGAATGTTCAGATCAGTAGCCATGTTCGATTCAGCGCGCGATGGTATTGGTGCGTTTGATCTTGTTCTGCAATTGGATCACCCCAAAAAGCAATGCTTCGGCTGTCGGCGGGCAACCCGGGACATAGATATCCACCGGAACAATACGGTCACAGCCGCGCACCACCGAATAAGAATAATGGTAATAACCGCCGCCGTTGGCACAGGAACCCATCGAGATCACCCAGCGCGGTTCGGCCATCTGGTCATACACCTTGCGCAAGGCCGGAGCCATCTTGTTGCACAAGGTTCCCGCCACGATCATCACATCGGATTGCCTTGGACTGGGTCGAAAAGCTCCCGCACCAAACCGGTCAAGGTCGTAACGCGCCAGCGCCGCATGCATCATCTCCACCGCACAACAGGCCAAGCCGAAAGTCATCGGCCACAGTGACCCTGTACGTGCATAGTTGATGATGGTGTCGGCGGTCGTGGTAACGACCCCCTTCTCCAGAATTCCCTCTATTCCCATTCCAAAGCCCCTTTCATCCACTCGTAGACAAAACCAACCACAAGGATGGCCAAGAACACCATCATGGAAACAAAACCGAAGGTGCCGATCTCTTTCAGTACGATCGCCCAAGGAAACAGGAACGCGATTTCAAGATCGAACAGGATGAACAGGATGGCCACCAGGTAGAAACGCACATCGAACTTCATGCGCGCGTCTTCAAAAGCTTCGAATCCGCATTCGTAGGGAGAGAGTTTTTTATCGTCTGGACGATTGGGGCCGACCAGCATGCCCAATACCAATGGCAGTATGCCCATCACTAGCGCGATGCCGATGAACAACAGAACCGGAAAATAATTTTCCAACATTATTGAGCTCCCCCTCCCTCTGTAGGCTCGCAATATAGCGGAGCGCAAAGCGATACTCTAGTCATTTTTTGACCTTCGGCTATATGCCCTTGGTTCTTATTGTTTTGGTGCGGGGCAAGGGACTCGAACCCTCACGTCCTTACGGACACAGCCACCTCAAGGCTGCGCGTCTACCAATTCCGCCAACTCCGCGTGTTACTTTTTATTTCGGTATATCCTTTGCCTTCGAATCGGATGTGTCAACAACCGGTGCAGGAATTTCCTTTTGCAGTGTATTGACATCCACTCTATCCATCACACCCGTCTCAAGCGTTGGTTTTGAATAGAGGTAAGTCAACGTCAGGCTGGTGATAAAAAAGATCGACGCGGCCACAGCAGTGCTGCGGCTGAGAAAATTCGCGGAACCACTGGAGCCGAACAAACTCCCAGCCGAACCGGAACCGAAGGCGGCACCCATATCAGCGCCTTTGCCATGTTGAATAAGAACCAGACCCACCAGAACCACCGCAGTAACCACATGCACAACCCAGACTATCGTTTCCACACTCGACTCCAACCACAAAAATTATTGTTGCGCTGCGCGACAAATTGCCACGAACTCTTCGGCCACCAAGGAGGCGCCGCCAATCAAACCGCCATCAATATCCGGCTGCCCAAGTAACTCGGCAGCATTCCCCGGCTTCATGCTGCCGCCATACAGAATGCGCAATCCCTGCGCCACTTCCCCGTCCAATTGCGCCACGCGCTGGCGGATAAACGCATGAACCGCTTGCGCCTGTGCCGGTGTCGCCGTCTTGCCGGTACCAATCGCCCACACCGGCTCGTAAGCAATAACCGACTTGGCTATCGCTTGCGCGCCCACGTGATTCAGGATCACTTCCAATTGCCGCGCGACTATTTGTTCCGTCACACCGGCCTCACGCTCCGCCAGAGTCTCACCCACACAAAAGATCGGGGTCAAACCCGCTTTGATCGCGGTATCAAACTTGGTCGCGGCAATTTCATTGCTTTCGTGGAACAAAGCACGGCGCTCTGAATGCCCGATGATCACGTAGCGGCACCCAAAATCGACCAACATGCCGGCAGCGACCGCACCGGTAAAGGCACCCTGCTCGTTCTGACTTACGTTTTGCGCACCCCAGGCAACGTTGGTTCCTGACAGCATGGATTGCGCTTGGGCCAAATAGGGATAAGGGACGCAAACGCCGTAATCGGCCGAACGCAGATCGCTCACTCCGGTCAGCACACCCTCCAGCAACACCTTATTGCGCGCCAGATTTCCGTACATCTTCCAATTCCCAACTACCAACTTGCGACGCATTTGGATTCGCTTTAGACGTTTTGAGGCCGGCGATAGTACCGATGAATTGTAAAACGGTCAATCAAACAAGCAGTCGCTTAACACAATGCGGCCCCCTAAGCAGCAATCCGGTCGGAAGAAATCACTCCGCATCACACGTTGAGCTCACACTATTTAGTAATATTTTTGTAACGATAATCGCCTATTATTCGAGCTGAATACAAAGCTGCCAAAATAACAATATTGCAATTCTGAAGTAACTTTCGTCCCCGCTCATGTTTAGGATCCGGAGTTCGGCAACCTAAATGCAAAGCGTCGCGATACATTGCATTGAAGTAGTTTGGAGCAGTTCAGGCAAGCCACTGTGGCGGCAAAGTGTGTATTTTAGCTATAATCCCAAAGTGGCATTGCCTCTGAATTTTGACCTATCACCCAATATAATTATGTCGACATTATTACAAGAAGCACGCCATAAGCGGCAAACCGTGCTTGACCTGCTGTTCCGAAATGTGACACTGCTGGCTGCGTTTTCGGTATTAGCCTTGCTCGTGGCGATCATCGGTTCTTTGGTCGTCGGTAGTATGCCGGCCATTCACGCCTTCGGTTTTGGCTTTATCACCAGCCCGGAATGGGATCCCGTCAACGACCAATACGGGGCGTTGATCCCTATCGTCGGCACCCTCATTACTTCAGGTATCGCATTGCTGATCGCGATCCCGGTCAGTTTCGGAATTGCCATCTTCCTGACAGAGTTGTCACCCCATTGGTTGCGCCGCCCGCTTGGCATCGCGGTCGAATTATTGGCCGGCATTCCCAGCATCATTTACGGCATGTGGGGACTGTTTATTTTCGCGCCGTTGTTTGCGGATTATGTCGAGCCTTGGCTGAATGACCATATCGGTACATTGCCGCTACTGGGGCCGTTTTTCTCCGGGCCGCCGATGGGTATCGGCATGCTGACCGCCGGAATCATCTTGGCCATTATGGTCATCCCGTTCATCGCCTCAGTGATGCGCGATGTGTTCGATGTCGTGCCCGCCTTGCTCAAGGAATCAGCCTACGGCTTGGGCGCGACCACGTGGGAAGTGGTGTGGAACGTGGTGCTTCCCTATACCAAGATCGGTGTGGTCGGCGGCATCATGCTCGGCTTGGGCCGAGCCCTGGGAGAAACCATGGCGGTCACTTTCGTAATTGGTAATGCCCACGAACTAAGCAAGTCCCTGCTTATGCCGGGTAACAGTATCTCGTCTGCCTTGGCCAACGAATTCGCTGAAGCTGTCGGTGAGTTGTACACCTCTTCACTGATCGAGCTTGGTCTGATCCTGTTCTTCATTACTTTCGTCGTCCTCTCGCTCGCCCGCCTCATGCTGCACAATCTGGCCAAACGTGAAGGGCATGGTGCCTGATATGTTCGACCTCTACGCGCGTCGTCGTTTCATCAACATTCTCAGCTTGGGGATTTCTGTACTCGCCATGTTGTTCGGCCTGTTTTGGCTGGGTTGGATATTGTGGACCTTGCTGGAGAACGGCCTGCCAGGCTTGTTGGGCATGCCTGTCTTCACCCAAACCACGCCTCCGCCCGGCAGTAGCGGGGGGCTGATCAACGCCATCTTCGGCAGTTTGATGATGGTCGTCATCGCCACCTTTATCGGCACCCCCATCGGCATCCTCGCGGGCACTTATCTGGCCGAATTCGGCCAACGCGGCTGGGTTGCCCCGCTCACCCGTTTCATCAACGATGTGTTGTTATCCGCGCCCTCCATTGTGATCGGGCTTTTTGTGTACGAGATCTACGTGATCAAGGTGGGACATTTCTCCGGTTGGGGCGGCACCTTCGCACTGTCCATTTTGGTGATCCCGGTAGTCATTCGCACCACCGAGAACATGCTGAGACTCATCCCCAATAGCCTGCGCGAAGCCGCCGCCGCGCTAGGCACCCCACAATGGAAGATCATTACCTTAGTCACCCTGCGGGCTGCACGTGCCGGAATCCTGACGGGCATCCTGCTTGCCGTGGCGCGTATCAGCGGCGAGACAGCACCGTTGTTGTTCACCGCGCTTAACAACCAGTTCTGGAACAGCAACATGAACCAACCGATGGCTAACCTGCCGGTAGTCATCTTCCAGTTCGCTATGAGTCCCTACGCGGATTGGCACAGTCTCGCATGGGCAGGTGCCTTGCTCATCACCATGAGTGTATTGGCACTCAATATCGTGGCGCGTGTCATATTCCGCCAACATTCAAGCAGTCACTAAGGACAAACAGGTATGACCGTCGAATCCATTAACACACCACCCAAACTCATCGTTCGCGACCTTAATTTTTATTATGGCGAATACCGTGCGCTGAAAGATATCAATCTGAGCATGCCTGAAAAAATGGTAACGGCATTCATCGGTCCTTCCGGCTGTGGCAAATCCACGTTGCTGCGCACCTTCAACCGCATGTACCAGCTGTATCCCAAACAAAGTGCGACGGGAGAGGTGCTGCTCGACGGACAGAATCTGCTGGATAAAAAGCAGGATCTCAACACCTTGCGCGCCAAGATCGGCATGGTTTTCCAGAAGCCCACCCCGTTTCCGATGTCGATCTACGACAACATCGCGTTCGGCGTGAAACTCTATGAGCGTCTAAACCGCAACGAAATGGATGAGCGGGTGGAATGGGCGCTGAAAAAGGCGGCACTGTGGAATGAAGTAAAGGACAAATTGAAGCAAAGCGGTACCGGCTTGTCAGGCGGACAACAACAGCGTCTGTGCATCGCCCGTGCCATCGCCGTCAAACCCCAAGTATTACTGCTGGATGAACCGACTTCCGCGCTCGACCCGATTTCTACCGCGCACATCGAGAAGCTTATCGACGAGCTGAAAAAAGACTTCACGATCATCATCGTCACGCACAACATGCAACAGGCGGCCCGTATCTCCGACTTCACCGCCTATATGTATCTGGGCGACCTGATCGAATTCGGCGATACCAGCACGGTGTTCACCAATCCGAAGCGCAAAGAGACCGAGGATTACATCACGGGCCGTTTTGGTTAAGCATCACACCATTTCGCAGTACACCCGCCCGGCGAATGTTGCCCGGCAGGTGTGACTAAGCGGCCACATCCCTCACCACACCGGCAATTCGCTCTGCCCACTGTTTGACCTGCACCCCGTCTTCACCTTCCACCATCACGCGCAACAAAGGTTCGGTACCGGAAGGACGCAAAAGGACGCGCCCTTTCCCATGCAGCGCAAGTTCGGCTTCTGTCACCACCGCTTTGATCGGCGGACGCTCCAAAAGCTCGGACGCTTTTCGGCTGACCCGGACATTGATCAAGATTTGCGGGTACATCACCAGATGTTGCACCGCTTGGCCGAGCGTTTGTTTGCTTGCCCTAAGCGCATGCAAAACTTGCAACGCGGAGACGATGCCGTCGCCGGTGCTGTGTTTATCCAGGCAAATGATATGGCCGGAATTTTCACCGCCAAGTTGCCAGCCTTTTTGTTGCAGCAATTCCATCACGTAGCGGTCGCCCACTTTGGCGCGGGCAAACGGAATGCCGAGTTTTTGCAAGGCATGTTCGAAGGCGAGATTGGTCATCAAAGTCCCGACGACACCGCCGTGCAACGTGCCTTGTGCCTGGCGATGTTTCGCAATCACGTACAGCAACTGGTCGCCGTCATACAGCTGGCCTTCCGCGTCCACCATGACCAGGCGATCACCGTCACCATCCAATGCCAGACCGATGTCAGCTTTGTGTTCCACCACTGCCTTGCGCAGATTGGCCGGCGCGGTTGCGCCATAACCGTCATTGATATTCTTGCCATCGGGTTGTGCACCGATCGCGATGACGTCCGCACCGAGTTCATGAAAAACATTGCGCGCGATGTGGTACGTCGCACCATGCGCGCTATCCACGACGATCTTGAGCCCGCGCAGGTTCATATCCGGCGGGAATGTACTCTTGCAGAATTCGATGTAGCGCCCTACCGCATCATCGATGCGTTTGGCTTTGCCCAATCCCTCCGACGCGTTGGTCTGCATCGGGTTGTCCAACTCGGCTTCAATGGCGAGCTCGACTTCATCGGGGAGCTTTGTGCCATTGCCGGAGAAGAATTTGATGCCGTTATCCTCGAACGGATTGTGCGAGGCCGAGATGACTACGCCCGCCTGCAACCGCAGCGCCCGCGTCAGGTAGGCAACCGCAGGGGTCGGTACCGGTCCGGCCAGATACACATCAATGCCCGCTGCGATGAGCCCCGCCTCCAATGCCGACTCCAGCATGTAGCCCGAGATCCGGGTGTCTTTGCCGATCAACACGGCCGGCCGTTCGCTTTGGCCCTTTACGGTGCTTGCCAACACCTTGCCCGCCGCATAACCCAAGTGCATGACGAACTGCGGGGTGATGGGATGTTCGCCCACACGTCCGCGCACGCCGTCTGTTCCAAAATATTTTCTGCTCATGTGATCTCCCCGTTTACTGCGTTCCAGATTTTCAAGACATCCACCGTCTCACGCACATCATGCACACGCACGATGGCCGCACCGCGTTGCATGGCCAGCAAGGCAACGGCCAAACTCGCCGCTTTCCTTTCGCCCACCCCGCGTCCGGTAATCGTGCCCAACATGGATTTGCGCGACAACCCGGCCAGTATTGGCACGCCCAACTCTTGCAATTGATCCAAGTGGCGCAACAAGTCGAGATTATGCTCGACCGTCTTGCCAAATCCAAAACCGGGATCGATCACGATGCGCTCACGGTTGATTCCAGCCGATCCGCAAGCCGCGATGCGCTCGCGCAGGAAGGCCGCCACTTCGCCCAGTACATCCTGGTAAGCCGGACGGCACTGCATGTTTACCGGCGTTCCCTGCTTGTGCATCAGGCACACTGCCACATCGCTCTGCGCCACCTCCTGCAACGCACCTGCTTCTTGCAATGCGCTCACATCGTTGACCATGCTGGCACCGGCCAGAATCGCGGCACGCATCACACTGGGTTTGTACGAATCGATGGATATCGGAACCGCGAGGCCGCGCAGACCTTCAATTACCGGCAACACGCGATCCAACTCTTCCTGCTCGCTCACCGGTGCTGCACCGGGCCGTGTCGATTCACCGCCAATGTCGAGAATGTCTGCTCCGTCTTCGACCAGCTGTAGCGCGTGTGCGATCACGGATTGGGTTGTTGAGTGATGCCCGCCATCCGAGAAGGAATCCGGAGTGACATTAACAATACCCATCACAAGCGGGTGCGACAGGTCGAGTTGGAATTTTCCGCAGTGGAGAGGCATTACGAAGAAGAGGGAAGGAGGAAGGAGGAAGAGGCGGACTTAGCCTTTCCTCTTCCCCCTTAACTCTTCCCCGCCTTTCAGGTTTCTTGTGCCGGCTGAGTCGGAGTCGTTGCCGGTGCGGTGGGCGTCGTATCTTTGGGTGGCTCGGGTGCTTTGGTGCTCTGACTGGGCCTGGGTGGACGCGGTGGATTGCCCGCCATGATGTCGTCGATCTGCTCGGCGTCGATGGTCTCCCATTCCAGCAGGGCATGGGTCATCGCCTCGATCTTGTCACGATTAGCTTCGATCAGCTTGCGTGCCAGTGCATATTGCTCGTCCAGGATCCTGCGAATCTCGGCATCGACCTTCTGCATGGAAGCTTCGGAAATATTCTTGTGTGTGGTGACGGAGCGTCCCAGGAAAACCTCACCTTCGTTCTCGCCGTACACCATGGTACCCAGTGCCTCGGACATGCCCCATTGCGTAACCATCTTGCGTGCCATATCGGTCGCACGTTCGAAGTCGTTGGAGGCTCCCGTGGTCATTTGATTCATGAAGATCTCTTCCGCGATACGCCCGCCGAACAAAACCGCGATCGTGGAAAGGATACGGATCTTGTCCATGCTGTAGCGATCCTCGGAAGGCAGTTGCATGGTCAGTCCCAACGCGCGTCCTCGCGGAATGATCGTGACCTTATGCACCGGATCGGTCTTTGGCATCAGCTTGGCAATCACCGCATGGCCGGATTCATGGTAGGCGGTGTTGCGGCGTTCCTCCTCCGGCATGACCATCGAGCGGCGTTCGGCACCCATGAATATCTTGTCCTTAGCCGCCTCGAAATCATCCATCTCGACGAAACGTTTGCCACGGCGCGCCGCAAAAAGTGCTGCCTCGTTCACCAGATTGGCGAGATCGGCACCCGACATACCGGGTGTTCCGCGCGCCAACACGTTGGCATTCACGTCTGGTGCACAGGGCACTTTGCGCATGTGCACCATCAGAATCTGTTCACGACCGCGAATGTCCGGCAACGGCACCACCACTTGGCGGTCAAAACGTCCGGGGCGCAGCAACGCAGAATCCAGCACATCGGGACGGTTGGTCGCCGCAATCACGATCACGCCGCTCGCGCCTTCAAAGCCATCCATCTCAACCAACAGGGCGTTCAGTGTTTGCTCACGCTCGTCATTGCCCCCGCCCAAACCGGCACCACGCTGGCGACCTACCGCATCGATCTCGTCGATGAAAATGATGCAAGGCGCATTTTTCTTGGCCTGCTCGAACATGTCGCGTACACGGGCCGCGCCAACACCAACGAACATCTCGACGAAATCAGAACCGGAGATGGAGAAAAAAGGCACTTTGGCTTCACCGGCGATGGCCTTGGCCAACAGCGTCTTGCCCGTTCCAGGGCTGCCCACCATCAACACACCGCGCGGAATGCGCCCGCCCAGATTTTGGAATTTGGAAGGGTCGCGCAGGAAATCCACCAGCTCGGAAACTTCCTCTTTGGCCTCATCACACCCCGCCACGTCGGCAAACGTGAACCGCTCTTTGGCTTCATCCAGCAATCGCGCCTTGCTTTTGCCGAACGAGAAAGCGCCGCCCTTGCCACCGCCCTGCATCTGGCGCATGAAGAATATCCAGACCCCGATCAGCAACAGCATGGGGAACCAGGAAATGAAAATCTGCGACAGGAAGCTCTGCTCTTCCTCCGGCTTGGCTTCTACCTTGACGCCGTTTTTGAGCAAATCGGAGACCAGCCAAATGTCACTGGGGGCAAAGGTGGAGATGCGCTTGCCGTCGGTGGTGGTCGCCTTCAGGGTGCGGCCTTCGATGGTCACCTTGTCGACATGCCCCTGGCGAACCTCTTCAAGGAATTGTGAATAATCCAGCTGCACTTGCGAAGTGGATTGCTGGCGCGCATTGAATTGATTGAACACTGTCATCAACACCAACGCGACGACCAGCCAAATACCGATACTCTTGAATAGATTGTTCACACATGCTCCTTAGTGAGCGAAAAACAAGGGTGCATTTAACTACGTCCGGGGCTATTTCTCAAGGTCACCACTGATAATCCAAATTCCGTCGCAAGACGGCGTTGCTCACGAAAAATTACTCCTTACATATTCAACCTATGCTGCGTCGCAATTTTTCGTTCGCGCCTTGTCTTGCTTAGTACTTTGAATTATTCGAGGTAACCTAAAGCTTGCCAAGCCCCACCAGATACTGTTCGCTGCTACGGTCGCGGGAGGCTTTGGGTTTGCGTGAAACCACTTTTACGAAGTGGCTGCGCATCAATTTCAAATAATCCTCAAAGCCCACGCCCTGAAACACTTTCACCACAAACGAACCACCCGGCGTCAGGTGGTTAGAGGCGAACTCCAGCGCAAGTTCCGCAAGATACATGGCACGCGCCTGATCCGCCGAGTTCACGCCGCTGATGTTGGGCGCCATATCCGAGATTACAAGTCCGATCTGCCGGCCATCCAATTTATTTTCCAATTGCGCCAGCACGGCGTCATCCCGAAAGTCTCCCTGGATAAATTCCACACGCGGCAAAGGCTGCAGCGGTAGCAGGTCGAGCGCGATGATGCGTCCCTGCTGCCCCAACTTGCCGGCCACCACCTGACACCATCCGCCCGGGGTCGCTCCAAGATCCACCACCACCATGCCGGGTTTGATGACATGGTCGCGTTCGTCGATCTCCAACAGCTTGTACGCGGCACGGGAACGGTAGCCCTCTTTTTGTGCGCGTTGCACAAAGGGATCGTTCACATGCTCGTGCATCCATTGTTTGCTAGTTTTAGAAGCCTTCATCGTTTAGAATCCGCGCCTTATATCAAGGACAAATATGTTGAATCTTTCTGTTACACAGCGCCTCGAACTCAAGTCACGCGCCCATGCGCTCCGTCCCATCGTCATTATCGGCAATGCCGGCCTGACCCCCGCCGTCTTGGACGAGATCGAACGCAGTCTGAAAAGCCACGATTTGTTGAAGATCCGTGTGATGAACGATGATCGTGAAGCGCGGGATGCCATGCACGTTGAGATTTGTGAACTCCTCAAAGCGGGTGCAGTCCAGCACATCGGCAAGATTCTGGTGGTTTATCGTCCGCTCGCCGTACCTATCGCCAAAGCACCCAAGCGCCACAAGGGCAAGACCCTCACCAAGAAACAACTGGGCAGCAAAACCTAACTTCGGGGAAGTGAGAAGGGAGAAGGGAACGCACCTTCGGTGCTCAAGGGTCGAATCAAAGCAGAGGGTTTTACCCTTCTCGCTTTACTCTTTACCCTTCTCCCTTCCCGGCTCTCAGATGTACTGCACCTCGACCACTTCGTATTCCCGCACCCCGCCCGGGGCCTGAACTTCGGCGATATCACCGCTGGACTTGCCGATCAATGCACGCGCGATCGGTGATTTGATCGAGATCTTGCGATGCTTGATGTCTGCCTCGTCCTCGCCCACGATCTGGTACGTCACCACATCGCCGTTGTTCGTATCTTCCAAAATTACAGTTGAACCGAACACGCAACGTCCGTCGGTTGCGAGCGTCTTGGGATTGATAATCTGCGCACTGCCCAGCTTGAATTCCAATTCGACGATACGTCCCTCGACGAATGACTGCCTTTCCTTGGCGGCTTCGTATTCGGCGTTCTCGGACAAATCACCCTGCGCACGCGCTTCCGAAATCGCGTTGATGACCCACGGTCTATCCACCGTTTTCAATCGGTGCAACTCTTGGCGCAATAGCTCGGCACCGTTGACAGTCAAAGGGATCTTGCTCATGGGATTGTTTCCTTAATTGATACGGCGATGTAATGACTGCACGTCATACACCTGGAGTTCGGTCAAATGTTGCATACCCAGACACGCCGCGCGTGCTCCGGCCAGGGTGGTGTAATACGTCACGCGCCCCTGCAACGCGGCATGACGGATCGAATAAGAATCCTTCATCACGGAAGGCCGGCTATCCACGGTATTGACGATCAAGCTGACCTCGCCGTTTTTGATCATGTCAACGATGTGCGGGCGACCTTCCGCTACCTTGTTCACCACGGTCACTTCCACACCGGAGGCGGTGATGACAGAACCTGTCCCGCGCGTGGCCAGGATGGTGAAGCCGAGATTTTTCAACGTGCGTGCGACTTCGACCGCGCCGATTTTGTCTTCCTCGCGCACACTGATGAATACCTTGCCACTCTTTGGCATCTTCACACTGGCGGCCAGTTGCGACTTGACGAACGCTTCGGCAAAGGTATTGCCCACGCCCATCACCTCGCCGGTGGATTTCATCTCGGGGCCGAGGATCACATCCACGCCGGGGAACTTGATGAAGGGGAACACGGCTTCCTTCACCGAAAAATACGGCGGAATCACCTCTTTGGTGAAGCCTTGCTGTTCCAGAGATTGTCCTGCCATACAACGCGCGGCGATCTTGGCCAAGGGCACGCCGGTCGCTTTCGACACGAACGGCACGGTACGTGAAGCGCGCGGATTCACTTCCAGCACGTAAACGATCTCGCCCTGGATGGCGAATTGCACGTTCATCAAACCAACCACATTCAGCGACTTGGCCATGGCGACCGTCTGCCGGCGCAGCTCGTCCTGCAACTTGACCGACAGCGAATACGGCGGCAATGAACACGCCGAGTCGCCGGAGTGAACGCCGGCCTGCTCGATGTGCTCCATGATGCCGCCGATGATCACTTGCACTCCATCGGACACGGCATCCACATCGACCTCGATGGCATCATTGAGGAAGCGGTCAAGCAGAATGGGCATACGTTCCGGATACGTCTTGGACATTTCCTCGGCATCGCGCATGTAGCGTTCGAGGTCGACTTGCGCGTGGATGATTTCCATCGCACGGCCGCCCAGCACATTGGAAGGACGCATCACCAGCGGATAACCGATCTCGGCCGCACCCGCGACCGCATCGGCCACATTGCTGGCGATACGGTTGGGCGGTTGCTTCAGGCCAAGATCACGCAGCATGTGCTGAAAACGTGCGCGGTCTTCGGCGCAGTCGATCATGTCCGGCGTGGTACCGATGATAGGCACGCCGTTCTTGGCCAGACCTTGCGCCAATTTGAGCGGAGTCTGCCCGCCGTATTGAACGATCACACCGATGGGCTTTTCCACGGCCACCACTTCCAGCACGTCTTCCAGCGTCAACGGTTCGAAATACAAGCGATCCGAGGTGTCGTAATCCGTCGAGACGGTCTCCGGATTGCAGTTGACCATGATGGTCTCGTAGCCGTCCTCACGCATCGCCAACGCGGCATGCACACAGCAATAATCGAATTCGATGCCCTGCCCGATGCGGTTCGGTCCACCGCCCAGCACCATGATCTTTTTATTGTTAGTGGGGTGTGATTCGCACTCTTCTTCGTAAGTGGAATACATGTAGGCGGTGTTGGTGGAAAACTCGGCGGCACACGTGTCCACCCGTTTGAACACCGGCTTCACGCCCAGCGCGTGGCGATACGCCCGCACCGCAGCCGCATCGGTATCCAGCAAAGCCGCCAGGCGGGCATCGGCAAAACCACTGCGCTTCAATCCGCGCAAATCATCCGCACTCAGGCTTTCCAAGGTACGCTGTGCAAGTGACTGTTCCTGAAGGATCAAGTCCTCGATCTGCACCAAGAACCACGGGTCGATCTTGCTGATCGCAAACACTTCACTCACGCTCATGCCGAGTCGGAACGCATCGCTCACTGCCCAGATGCGGTCCGGTCCGGGATTGCCCAACTCCGAGCAGATCGCTTCACGGTCGCTGTATTTGCTGTCCAAACCATTCACGCCGACTTCCAAACCGCGCAGGGCTTTCTGGAACGATTCCTGGAAGGTGCGGCCGATGGCCATCACCTCGCCCACCGATTTCATCTGCGTGGTCAGGCGGTCGTTGGCTTGCGGGAATTTTTCGAATGCGAAACGCGGGATCTTGGTCACCACATAGTCGATGGTCGGCTCGAACGAAGCGGGCGTCGCACCGCCGGTGATGTCGTTCTTCAACTCGTCCAGCGTGTAACCCACCGCCAGCTTGGCCGCGACTTTCGCAATGGGGAAACCGGTAGCCTTGGAAGCCAGTGCGGAAGAGCGCGACACGCGCGGATTCATCTCGATCACCACCATGCGCCCGTCATCCGGATTGATGGAGAACTGCACATTGGAACCGCCGGTCTCCACGCCGATCTCGCGCAGCACGGCCAAACTGGCGTCGCGCAGGATCTGGTATTCCTTGTCGGTGAGCGTCTGTGCCGGGGCTACGGTGATGGAGTCGCCGGTGTGCACGCCCATCGGGTCCAGGTTTTCGATGGAGCAGATGATGATGCAATTGTCATTGCGGTCACGCACCACTTCCATCTCGTATTCTTTCCAGCCGAGCAGCGATTCCTCGATCAGCAACTCGCGTGTGGGCGAAGCTTCCAGACCGCGCTCGCAGATCTCCACGAATTCTTCGCGGTTGTAGGCGATACCGCCGCCGCTGCCGCCCATGGTGAAAGACGGACGGATGATGGTGGGAAAACCCATCACTTGCTGCACTTGCAACGCTTCTTCCATGCTGTGCGCGATCATGGATTTGGCCGAAGCCAGCCCGATACGCGTCATCGCCTGTTTGAATTTTTCGCGGTCTTCCGCCATGTCGATGGCATCGCGCGAGGCACCGATCATCTCGACTTTGTATTTTTCCAGCACGCCGTGTTTGGCCAGATCGAGCGCGCAATTCAGCGCGGTCTGTCCGCCCATCGTGGGCAGGATCGCATCGGGCCGCTCCTTGGCGATGATCTTCTCCACAATCTGCCAGGTGATCGGCTCGATGTACGTGGCATCCGCCATATTTGGGTCGGTCATGATGGTGGCCGGATTCGAGTTCACCAGAATGACGCGGTAGCCCTCTTCCTTGAGCGCCTTGCATGCCTGCGCGCCTGAATAATCGAACTCGCAGGCTTGGCCGATGACGATAGGGCCGGCGCCGATAATCAGGATGCTTTTTATGTCAGTACGCTTGGCCATTTACTTACCACCCATCATCGCAACGAAGCGATCAAACAATGTATCCACGTCATGCGGGCCGGGACTCGCCTCGGGGTGGCCCTGGAAACAGAACGCCGGTTTATCCGTCAACTCGAAACCTTGCAACGTGCCGTCGAACAGCGAGATATGCGTGACACGCGCATTCGCCGGCAACGTCGCCGCATCCACCGCGAACCCGTGATTCTGGCTGGTGATCATCACGCGCTTGGTCAACGTATCCTGCACCGGATGGTTGGCACCACGATGGCCGAACTTCATCTTCACCGTCTTCGCGCCGGAAGCCAGCCCCAAGATCTGATGACCCAGACAAATACCAAACAGCGGCAGACCCGCCTCAAGGAATTTCTGCGTCGCGGTAATCGCGTAATCACACGGCTCGGGATCACCGGGGCCGTTGGACAGAAACACGCCGTCCGGTTTCAGCGCCAACACCTCAGCAGCATTTGTTTTGGCCGGGACGACTGTGATACGGCAACCGCGCTCGGCCAGCATGCGCAGGATATTGCGCTTCACACCAAAATCGTAGGCCACCACATGGAACTTCGGTTCGGTCATTTCGCCGTACCCGACACCCAACTCCCACTCGCGCTGCGTCCATTGATACGGTTTGTCGCACGTCACCACTTGCGCCAAGTCCATACCCGCCAGACCGGCAAAACCGCGCGCCGCCGCCAAAGCCGCTTCCACATCGTCACCGGTGGCGATGCAGCCGTTCTGCGCGCCTTTGCTGCGCAGGATACGTGTCAATTTGCGCGTGTCGATCCCGGCAATAGCCACCACATTGTTAGCTTTAAGATATTCGGGAAGGGACTGCGTACTGCGGAAATTGCTCACCGTCATGGACAGGTCGCGGATGATGAGGCCGCTGGCAAACACCTGGCGCGACTCCACATCTTCCGGATTACAGCCGACATTGCCGATGTGCGGATACGTCAGCGTAACAATCTGCCTGCAATATGACGGGTCGGTGAGAATCTCCTGATAACCGGTGATGGACGTGTTGAACACCACCTCGCCCGCGCTGCTGCCCGAGGCTCCGATAGATATTCCGCGAAACACTGTCCCATCGGCTAAAACTAAAATGGCAGGACTTGTTTTCGACACCGGAACCTCCTCGAGCTGGACATAAATAAGCGGGTAGAACATTGCGTTCAACCCGCCTTTTGATCGGCGCGCATTATAGCCGAAGTGAGGAGGGGCATCAAATACACCTCTGCTGACTGCCTAACCGTGTCCTGTTATAGGTGCAGAATGTGCAAACCAGCCTTTACCACTGATACGACACCCCCACCGAAACCAGTGGCGACCAAGTCCAACTGTCATTGACCAGCCGAGCTTGCTCGGCGGCCAGATCACCCGGCGACACCGTACCGGATGCTGTCAGGGTCACATCGGGCCTTCCCTGTCTTAACAACCCGGCATCAAACAAGACACCCCATTTCTTGTTTTTTGATACGGGATTGCCCCATCCCAATCCGAAATAGGGCGCAAATTTGTTGTACCGCGCCACCCCCTGCAGATTGCCTACCTGCGATGCCGAATAGTGGTTCGCGCCCAAGTTATACCCACCCACGATCAACTCCCTGCCGCTGAATCGATCCTCGTGTTGGTTATAGATCAGTCCCAAACTGTAACGAAACTGGCTTTCAGCATTGGGATACCAGTCGCCGATGAGCTGCACGATTTGCTGCTTACCATCGTGGTCGTAGCTGTTTCCCGATTTCGTCAGCCCCAAAATATCAGTCCAAAAAGTGTTCAGTTGACTGAAAAATGACAGCGGCTCTGTTCCCTGATAACGGTATTGGTGATAACCAATCTTGGCATTGAATTCATCGGAGTATTTCTGGGTCACCTCCACCCCTTGACCCAACGCGCTGATCTGCGCGGAGACCGCCATTCCCTCGGCTTTGGTATTTGCTGAAAAAATTGTCAGCGCAACAACCAACAATACGAGCTTGTACACGACAGACATGACGCGTTGCTGCGGATGCGGACGGTAAGGTGCGACTTCGGTGATAAGCGGGCTTTGCTCGGAAAAACAACGTTCGACTTTGGAAATTTGAGTAAAAGGGATAGAGAGATTCATAGGCTCAATAGCATTTGGTTAATCGTGCTGGACAGCGTTATAGTTCGGCAGAGATTCTACGGGATGGCTTGAGATAAGTTACAAATTTCTCGTAGTCATCGAAATGTGACAGATTCACCTGCACAAACTATGAATCCAAATAGAGTGCTGTATAGATGAGTAATTGCGAGCGTCCTGAATCGGCCACAAGCAGTTACTGCGGAGCGTCCGCTTTGCGTCAGGAAATTTGTGCTGATGCGGTTTGACATTGGGAAGCATCGAGCATGCGTGCCAAACGACATAATGAATGTAGGACTTAGTTGGGGCATGGTGCTAGATTATCTGGGCGAAAATAAACAGTTCTTTCGCGGCTGTTGGTGAAAGTACTAGGAAGGTACAAAAGGGAAGTGATGTTTGAAATGAAGCGTTCCAGAGCGATTTCTGCGCTGTTTTTGGCTTTTGTACTGGGCTCTCTCGGAGGATGTGGTGGGAGTGTCGGTGGGAATGGAAGTGTTGCTGATACAACACAAGTCCAGCCAACCAAGGAGATATTCGTATCGGACAAGGTGCTGGAACCCCCCTTTACCATAAGCTCGCATGGCTCCAACTTATATGTGGGTAGCCAGTATGGCCTTATCGAAATAGATCCGATGACTGGTGCTAAGCGGACTGTCGCAGGTAATCAGTTATTCATGAACGAAAGTGGGGCGACACAGGTCGGTCCTATCCCCAGAGGTCTTTTTGATGCAACCTCATCCACCGCATTTGTTCCGTTAAATCCATACATAGATGGAAAAATGGCAGGCGTAACACTATCGCCATCATTTACGGCACCTGAAATCGTCATTCCTCATAGGGCAATGCACGTAATGAATTTTATGGGCATGACCGCAAATGCCACTCGAGCATTCTGGATGGATTTTGATGGTCGCACCACCATGAACGTCTATTCCCAAGCTTTTGGGCAAGCCGCCACCAATCAACGAATTGCTTCGGTAGCGGCAGACGTAGGCAGCATGGCAACCTCAGGCGATTTTCTGTATTTGTATACCGACATGACGTATACGCCGACTAGAATGATTTATCGGTATCAAATTTCCACAGGGAATCTTTCAGCTATCCAACAAGCACGTGCGCCCACATCAGGCAACCTGACGCTGGCCGCAGCTTCAAACGGCGTCTACTGGGGGGAAGGAGGCATCATCTACTTTCTTGGCAACAACAGCAACGTTGCAATACAAGTAGGAAGTGTGGCAGGAACCGTCAGCCAACTGACCGTAGCTGGCCCCTATCTCTATTCCCTTCATTGGGAAGTTACGGCAATTTCAGAAATTGTTGTCACACGCTTTGACCCCACAACTTTGACTCAGACGGAAATGGTCAGGCAGACAGGTTTATACGCTCAAATTGGCGGTACAGAAACAGGACGCATCTTCCTAGCGAAAGGTGTCGGTATCAGTGTCAGCGTGTCCGAAATCACGGGCTCAAACAGCGTGATTCAGTTGTGTAATTTACCTGCCTACGGTGTGTCTGGTATGTATGCTGGTACAAATGCATTGGCGATAGTGGCCGTGCCCGTAGGCACAACATACTCACAAATCTATCGATATAACTACAGCAGCACAGTTACTGATCAAATCAATCCCGTGGTCAGAGCAAATTATCTGCAAGGCGCGGGAGATACACTATTCTATTCAGATTATCCTGGCAATGAGGGCATCATGAAGCTGCAACTGAACATGCCAATCAATAACCCAATCGCGCTTCAGCCCAGTTCCGCCGTAAATAGTTCGTGGACCCAAGGTGGAACCTCTGCTGGAGGCTATTTATACTGGGTTGGGGCGAATTCCTCAATGACAGGTTGGACGTATGCTCTCGCAAGAGCAATGCCTAATGGCTCAAATTTTTCAGTCCTTGTGCAGACTTCTGGTGAATTGCGCGACCCAACAATTTTCAACGGGCGTGTTTACTTCTTGTGCCAAGACAGTTGTGGTGCTCCCGGATGGGTTATTGCATCAACAACGCTAATCGGCACGGGACAACAAACGGAAGCCATCGTTGGCGGTGTAAACCCTCGCTTATATCAATTCAATGGGCATGCGTATTTGACGGCGAGTGATGGATGGCAAAGCTCCATCATCGCACTCGACATGAATACTTGGTCTTGGTCATACATGGCCAGCCAACTCCCATACACGACCCTTTACCTCGATTTTTCGAACAAGTGGCTGTATTGGTCTGGGGAAGCTGTAAATGGTAACGGTACGCCTATGCGCGAAGTTGCGCGCCAAGCTTGGATTGACTGGAACCATGTCAGCACAAAGCAGGAAATAGTGTGGGGGTCTGGGCCAGGCATCGTAGATTACTTGCGAGTAAGCACCTTACATTATTTCGCTGGCAATCTGTACTATTGGAACCAGGGCTTGGTGCGTGTTCCAGAGTGATCTGTTGCTATAAATAGCATGTTGCGTAGCTAAAGGAGCCGAGCTCGAATTCTTGTCGAGAGTCCTTTGCTGTGAAGCAGATGTGACTCTTATGGGTTATTAGCAGGCTAACGATTTAACTCCTCGCACTACGAACAACGCAATGCAAATCCTCATCGACGCCGACGCCTGCCCCAAGGTCATCAAAGAGATTCTTTTTCGTGTGGCAGACAGGCGGCAGATTCAAACCACGCTGGTGGCGAACAAGTTGTTGCACTGCCCTCCTTCGCCTTACATCCGTGCACTGCAAGTGCCTGCCGGTTTTGATGTGGCGGATAACAAGATCGTAGAGATGACGCAGGAGGGCGATTTGGTCATCAGCGCCGATATTCCTCTGGCAGCGGAGGTCATCGCGAAAGGTGGGCATGTGTTGAATCCGCGCGGGGAGTTTTATACCAGGGACACCATCCAGGAGCGGCTGACGATGCGGAATTTCATGGAGAACTTGCGCGGGAGCGGTGTGGAGACGGGCGGACCGCCGGTGTTCAACCAGCGTGACCAGCAGACGTTTGCGAATCAGTTGGATAAGTTTTTGGCGAAACACTGAACAATTCGGTCTGCTCTCTCGCCAAGCATTTGCTCCCTTCTCCCGCAGGCGGGAGAAGGGCTGGGGATGAGGGTTTGTGCGCTGCTACAAAATTGATGGCGACTCAACGCCCCTCACCCTACCCCTCTCCCGCCTGCGGG
>CAYROQ010000008.1:0-18497 GCA_964425955.1 uncultured Sideroxydans sp. | reverse complement strand
GAGAGGGAACAAAATCACATCATCGCGTATTTCTTTTTTGCCTCAACCGCCTTCACGATATAGCCGCGCGTCTCTTCATACGGTAGCTTGGTGCGCAGCGCCTCGAACACTTCATCCGCCCGCATAGAGTTGATCTTGTCCAGCGCATCCGGCTGGCGCGCCCTGCCTGTCAGCGTGCTGAAGGCGCGGAACACATTGCTCGGGCCGGTGTTGTAAGCGGCGATGGCACAATATTCACGCGCCACCGGATTACGGATCTGGCGCAGCGGACTGTCGTTGAGCAAGACACCCAGATAGGTCGAACCCAGCTCGATGTTGTTGCCTGCATCGAACAGATATTCCTTGCTCGGTGCCACATCTTCACCTTTGGCTTTGCGATACGCTTCGCGCCCGCCGCTGCTGGGCACCAGTTGCATCATGCCGTAGGCGGGTGCGCTGGAGACCGCGTAGGGATTGAACGAACTTTCGATCTTGATGATGGCGTAGATCAGGCTGCGGCTGACCTGTGTGGTGTCGGAATGTTTGCGCACGGTCGCGGCATATTGCAGCGCGCGTTTGTCGAGGTGCGCATTCACCATGTTCATTTGCACATAGAGCACGTTCTTGCTGGTACCGTCGGCGTCGATGGTGCGCCGCTGCAATTTGCTGCTCACCAGATAATCGGCGTATCGCTCGACATCCTCGCGCGACCTGAGCACGGCGTTATCTTGATCCACCACCAACTCTTGCAGATAGGGCTTGCCGGTCAATACAATCTCTTTATCGGAGAACAGATCGACCGCACCCGGATCATCCGGCGTGAGCAAGGCGATCACCGACGCGTTGCGTAATTTGTCTTTGGCTTTGTCCTCGTCCAGATGCTCGATAAGAATGGTGCCCGCGTCGTAATCCACCACCACGCGGCTCTTGTAGTTCTCGGTGTATTTCACGTAGCGCGTGCGACTCGGCAAGGTTTTGGATTCGCGTTTGCCCCACTTCGCACCGCTCTCCTTTTGCACATTACCCATCAGCCGGTCAAAGTCGGCTTTGGCTTTTTTGAGGTCGGACAAGAGCAGCACGGGATTGTATTTGTAGGCATTCACACGGCGCTCGGCGATGCCCTTGATCGCCTGCTCGGGATTCTTTGCCAATGCCACTTGCATGACCTGTTGGGTGGTGCAGGCGGGTAGGCAGAGCAAGCCGGTGGTGAGTGTCAACAGCAGAATTTTTTTAGTCATTCGCCCCGCTCCCAAATGCCCTCACGTAGGGTGGGCAAGTTTTTTGCCCACGCGGAAATCACCTTTGCTAAACGCGTGGGCACACCCAAAGGGTGCAAGAACCTCTTCGAGGCAAAAACGCGCACACCCAACATATCTTCACGCTACGCAAAATCAACGTGTCCCAATCTTCCAATATAGGGTGATGGATCTATTGACTTCGCTTCAACCTCTTGAGAATTCCATACTTCGCGACAGAACGCGATTCAGCGCGTCAGCAATTCAATGTACTGCTGATAACTGAAACTGCGGTTTTTCTTCTGTCCGGTAAATTCCACCACGATACCCAAATCTTCCAGCACCTTAACGGCGGCATTCGCGGTTGGAAAAGTCGTGTTGAGTTTTTGGCGTACCTGCTCAATGTTAAAGCGCGGCATCATCGGCAACAACTCAAACAAGCGATAACTGGCCAGCCCGCCTTTTTCCGCCACCAGCAAACGCCGCCGATCTGCCGCAATTAAATTGGCCACTGCCACAATGTTGCGCTCCGCATCCTGGGCCGCCACCGCAACGCCCTCCAGGAAGAACGCTACCCAGCCCTCCCAATCGCCCTCCGTGCGAATCGCCGACAAACGACGGTAATACTCCGACTGGTGCTGCTTCAAATAGCCGCTCAAATACAGCAACGGCTCGGGCAACAATTCCCAATGCTCCATCAACGCTGCAATCAGCAAACGTCCGATACGGCCATTGCCATCCAGAAACGGGTGGATGGTTTCAAATTGCGCATGCACCAGCGCAATCTTCACCAAGGGAGGCAAACCCTCCGCTGCCTTCGCGTGAATGAACTGCTCCAACTCCGCCAGCAACGCCGCGATCTTTTCCGCAGGCGGCGGCACAAACGCCGCATTGCCGGGCCGCGTACCGCCAATCCAGTTTTGCGAACGGCGCAACTCACCCGGCTGCTTGCCGCTGCCCCTCGCCCCATTTAATAGCAAGCGATGCGCCTCGCACAACAAACGCACACTGATCGGCAAACCCTCGGCAGCGCGCAAATTGTCCTGCACCAAACGGAAGGCGCGCAGATAGTTCGTCACCTCTTCCACATCGTCGATGTTGGCAATGGCAAAGCCCGCCTCCTCGTCGAACAAATCGGTCAGCGTCGCCTGCGTCCCTTCAATCTGCGAAGTCAGCAACGCCTCCTTACGTACTGCGCTGTAAAGCAACCAATCCACCGACGGCACCAACCCGGACACACCCGACAAACGCGCCAACGCCAATTCCGCCGTATGGTTAAGTGCCGCATAACTCGTGGCAGCCAAAGCAGGAGCGCGCGGCGGCAAGTTATGCGGCACAAATGCCTGCACCGCCTCGCCCGGGGTTGTGGAAGTTACATAAGCACCCGTAACGCGCATGGTATGAAAGTTTTCTTTAATGGAATGACGGGATATTAAAGCAATCTTTAATATCCCGTCTAGTGATGCAAGCGTGATTGAATGAGCCTTGTAGCCCGCAGGTCGGTATTTACCTCGAAGAGGTTCTTGTACCCTTTGGCTATCCCGACCGATTCGACAGGCTCACGACAAGCATGTCGAGCAACAAAACACGGTGCAATTACTTTCAGCTGCTCAACGACTTTCCAGTGCCTCCCAGCGCGCCATCAGTGTCAGCAATTCATCCTCGATCTGACTCGCGCGTTGTTGCAACTGTTTGGCATGTGCCGGATTGTCGCGAAACAACGCGCCTGAACCGAGTGCTGCCACGATGTCTTCCTGCTCGCGTTCCAGCACTTCGATGCGTCGCGGCATCTCGTCCAGTTCTTTCTGCTCTTTGAAACTGAGTTTGTTCGAAGCCTTGGGTTTGCTCGGCTCGACTTTCGCGGCAGTTTTGGCTGGCGCGATGGCAGGCGATTTCTGGTTGCTCTCGAATTTCTTCATGCGCACCCAATCCTCATAACCGCCGACGTATTCCATCAGCTTGCCGTCACCCTCGAATGCGATGACTTGCGTCACCACGTTGTCGAGAAAGGCGCGGTCATGGCTGACCAGGAACAGCGTGCCGTCGTATTGCGCGAGCAATTCTTCCAGCAGTTCCAGCGTCTCGATGTCGAGATCGTTGGTCGGCTCGTCCAGCACCAGCACATTGGAAGGACGCGTGAACAGGCGTGCCAGCAGCAAGCGGTTGCGCTCGCCGCCGCTCAACGACTTCACCGGGGAACGCGCGCGTTCCGGTGCGAACAAAAAATCCCCGAGGTAGCTGATGACGTGTTTCCTCGCACCGCCGATTTCGATGAAATCCGAGCCTTGGCTGATGGTGTCCGCCAGCGTGGCGTTATCGTCGAGTTGCGCGCGCAACTGGTCGAAATAAGCCACGCTGATTTTCGTGCCCAGTTTCACTGTGCCGCTGTCGGGCGCCAACTCACCCAGAATGATCTTGAGCAACGTGCTCTTGCCCGCGCCGTTGGGGCCAAGCAAACCGATCTTGTCGCCGCGCTGAATGCGGCAGGAAAAATCATTGACGACTTTGCGCGTGCCGAATGTCTTGCTGACATTTTCCAGTTCCGCCACCAGCTTGCCGGAACGGTCGCCCGCGTCGAGGTTCATCTCGACCTTGCCCAGTTTTTCACGTCGCGCCGCGCGTTCCAGCCGCAACGATTCCAGACGCAATACGCGGCCCTCGTTGCGCGTGCGGCGTGCTTTTACGCCCTGGCGGATCCACACTTCTTCCTGCGCCAGCACTTTGTCGAATTTGGCGTTGACGACCGCTTCGTCCGCCAGCATGCGTTCCTTAATCTTTTGGTAAGCCGCAAAGTTGCCGGGGAAGCTGGCCAAATTTCCGCGATCCAGTTCGACGATACGCGTGGCGACGTTATCCAGAAAACGCCGGTCATGCGTGACGAACAACACGCTGCCGCGAAAATCCTTGAGCAAACCCTCCAGCCATTCGATCGAAGAAAAATCCAGGTGATTGGTCGGCTCGTCCAGAATCAACACTTCCGGCTCGGCCACCAGCGCCTGTGCCAGCGCCACACGTTTGCGCACACCGCCGGAAAGCGAACCCACCAGCGCGTCGGGGTCAAGTTCCAAACGCTGGATGGCGGTCTCAATGCGCGCCTGCACCGCCCAACCGTTCTGCGCTTCCAATGCCGTCTGCAAGGGATGCATCGCTTCCAGCAACTTTTCGTAATCGGCATCCGGCTCGGCCAATTGGTGCGACAGATGATGGTAGTCGGTGATGATCTGGTGCAGTTCACCCAGCCCTTCCGCCACGGCATCGAACACTGTCGAACCGGCATTCAACACCGGCTCCTGGCTTACATAACAGATACGCGTTGAAGGTTGCCGCCACAACCGCCCGTCATCCAGCAGGGCTTGTCCGGCCAATACTTTGAGCAGGCTGGATTTGCCGCCGCCGTTGCGCCCGATCAGGCCAACACGTTCGCCCTCGTCCAGTTGAAAATCCACGTCATGCAATAGCGCGACGTGTCCAAAGGCTAAAGCAGCTTTATCTAATGTGATGTAGGGCATTCAGGAATCTCTTCAAAATTTCATCTAACTATAAAAATTCGTCATTCCCGCGAAAGCGGGAATCCAGTTATAAAAAAACATACTTGCACGGCAAGGTTCACAACCCAAAGCATTTGAAAATAAACCGCTGGATTCCCGCCTGCCCGCAGGGCAGTTAATCCTGAGCCTGTCGAAGGGCGGGAATGACGGGCTATTTTGAATTTGCTAGTTCTTCTTTTCTTGCAGACGCATCGAGGATTGATAGATGAACGAGAAACCGACCGCGAAGAATCCCAGGCACAGGTACCCGAACGCCGTCGTGAATTTGTTCAGGACGAGATGGGTGTTGTAGTCCGAGATCGTGGTCGCGACCAATTGGAAAACGAACAAGCACAGCGCCAGCACGTTGCCGATCAGCACCAGTCGATGACCGAAGTGAAAGTCCTTTTCTCCCGGCGCCCCTTCGGGTGGCAAGCTCTTGCGGAAATAAAGCACCGCAAACACCGCCGCGAACAATAAAAGTGCACCAACTATGCGGCTGGGCACATCGCCTTCCACGGCGGGTACACCAAAAATCTTTAACACTATTTCACCCGTTGCCGCCACCCACCCCATAAAGATGGTGTGCACCATGAAGTACCACGCTGCGAATATGTTTACCTTTGCATACTTCATCACTGCCCCTTGTTTGATAACTGTTTCAGATCTTCGATGATCTCGGTCGAATGGCGCGACGTCTCCACCTTCAAATACACCTTGGCGGCCTTGCCCTGCGGGTCGATCAAAAATGTGTAACGTTTGGCATATTTGAGCAAGCCCAGATTCATCAACGCCCCATAACGTTCTGCCACCCCGGCATCCTTGTCCGCCAGCAGCGGGAAAGGCAGGTGATATTTCTTGGCAAACTCGGCATGGCTCGCCCCGTCATCCACGCTGATTCCCACCACCTGCGCGCCCAGCGCCGTCAATTTGTGCAAGTCATCGCGAAAAGCACAGGCCTCCTGCGTGCAACCCGGCGTGTCATCCTTGGGATAGAAATACAACACCAGCCACTTGCCCGCAAAATCCTGCAACTGATGCGTCTTGCCGTCCTGATCCAACAGCTTGAAATCGGGAGCGACCTCGCCCACCTTCGGCGTTTCGCCCGCACGCGCCAGCTGGCTGACCAGCAATGTCAGCGAAGCCAACAAGCCCAACAAGATCATCCATTTCATGTTTGCACTCCTTGCGCCAATTAAGACGGGACGGGATTTTACGTTAGAATGCGCGCCGCCCAGCGCGTATCACCCGGTCCTCGTAGTTAAATGGATATAACCGCCCCCTCCTAAGGGGCAATTACAGGTTCGATTCCTGTCGAGGACGCCACCTTCAAAACTCCCTTATTCCATAAGGGAGTTTTTCATTTTCACTTGGTGTTCAACCGGAAGGAACTGGGCACTTTTACTGTTTTAACCTCGCGGTTTATTTGATTCCGTATCCCATTGCACGATAACCACGTTGTCGTTTCTCCCACATGCGGAACAAAGCTGGATGCCCCGTGTCTACGAAATCGATAATGCGCACTTCGGTCTTGCTTGCGTGTTCACGATGCAAACGCCCTGCGTACTGCTGCAATGTACCCTTCCATGAGATCGGCATTGCCAGCACAAGAGTATCAAGCGGTGGGTGGTCAAAACCCTCACCGACAAGCTTGCCAGTGGCAAGCAGGATACGAGGTACGTCGGGGTGCAATCGATTGAGCTCGTCAATCAACAAAATGCGTTGTTTCTTTGACATCCGTCCATGCAGAACAAAAAGCGATGGAGGGCTTTCACCCAATGCCACCTTGATAGCATCCAAGTGTTCTGTACGTTCAGTTAACACGAGCACCTTTCTCCCTTGGTCAAAGGCAGTTTTGATTTCAGCAGCAATCATGGCGGTACGGCCTGCGTCGTTGGCTAGGTAGCGGAAAACGTCCTGAATGCCAGCTTCTTGGGCAAGGTCGATTTGATTATTGATGAGATATGGCACAACTTCTAAATCATGCGGCGCACTGTCAGGCTTTGCCGCTGTATAGCGGATCGGTCCGCATTGCATGAAAATAATCGGTTGCTGACCATCACGGCGGAAAGGCGTTGCAGTCAGCCCAAGCACGTATTTCGCTTTAACACGTTTCAAGATGGCATCGAACGATACCGCTCCGATATGGTGGCATTCGTCCACAATGACATGACCGTAGTTTTCAACGAGCGGATTGATCTCACCTTGGCGTGACAGCGACTGCATGACTGCAATGTCGATAATGCCGGTTGGTTTGGCTTTGCCACCACCTATGGTTCCGACCACACCTTTGCCAACACCAAGGAAGGACTGCAACCGTTCCTGCCACTGCTTCAGCAATTCAGTCCGATGGACAAGAACGAGTGTATTGAAGCCTCGCTTGGCGATCATTGCAGCTGCAACTACTGTTTTGCCAAATGCTGTCGGTGCGCAAAATACGCCTGCATCGTGATGCAACATTCCGGCTATCGCTGCTTCCTGATCTATTCTCAGTGTTCCGGCAAAGGCAACGTCAATTGGTTGTCCTCCAAAACGTTCATCACGCACTTCGCAACGGATACCGTTTTCCCGAAGCAATTCCTGAGCAGCATCCAGGCAGCCGCGCGGTAGTGCAATGTGGTTGGGATAGTTTTCGGCGCAGCCAATCACACGGGGTTTATCCCATACAGCAAAGCGCATAGCCTGTGCCTTGTAGAACTCCGGATTCTGAAAAGCGGCCAGCCGAATCAGGCGATTAGCCAAAGATTGAGGTAGCTGCGCCTTCTCGAAATAGATCATATTGGCTAGCGCATGCTGCCAGCCAGTTTGTTGGACACTAGCGCAGACCGCTTCCAAGGTTCCTTGTGATCTTCTTCGTCGATAAACGTTACGTCCAGCGGATGTGTGCCACCGGTAGCGCGCAGTATGGTTGATTCAACATCCTCGAACGGCATCGGTTGGATGCCAGATAAAAATGCCCACTGATCTGGATATGGGTGCAACGAATCATCGACGAACACACTGCGACCGTTCTCGCGCGGCCTCTTCTGCAAGGGAAGCGCTATCAGGTTGCCAAATCCACCTTTTGGCATCGTGTCCTGGTTGGGAAACAACCGGTCGTATGACGTTAGCTTCAGTTGACGGGTGCGAGCGCACGTGGTGCTGATGATAGCTGTGCCGAGGCGGCGTGCATCCCGGGCTGAAACCCTTCTGGCAAAGAACACCCACGCATGTGCACCATTACCAGAGCGTGATATTTCAAGCGCAACCGGTACGCCCAGTTCATGACAAGACTGAACAAAGGCTTGTGCATCCATTTTCCATTCAGCCTCGTCGAAATCGACTGCGAGAAAATAGCATGTGTCGTCGGACAGCAAGGGGTAAACGCCAACCGTGTGTTCGCCCGCGAGGTGGTCGTAAATGACTACATCTGAAAATGGCTTCAACAAGCGGTTGCTGCAATCGGAACACTTGATGCGAGGCCTATTGCATACGCCGGTACGCCATTCATTGGCACAAGCCGGAGCGTATCCGGATTTCCCGGTTTTCTGACTTTCCCAACGTATGGGGTAAACATCGTCTCTTCCACGAAACAGGCGACGAAACAAGAGTACCTTCTCATCGGTGCTCAGGTTCGATGGGGCCATCTCCAAGGGAGATGGCGGCGTTATGGCTTCTGGCTTCGAAGGGATGCGCCACTCAATGCCATGAGCTTCGAGCAGTGTGATCAGGCGTGCATTTTCAGCTTGGAGATTTATTAGGATAGATGGATCAGGCATCGAATTGTCTATTTCAGAAAACTGATCGTTTCCATGGTTTATCCAAGCCTTCAAAATCATCGGACAGTTCGTCGTTCAGAATCTTACTTCAGCCTATGCGCATCGCTATCGGGCACAAAGTTTCCGCTGCGTGTATCAATCGATACCTGCGGCAATGTTCCTCCGGCACTTTCTGTCAGCATTGAAATGACATCCGACGGAAGTCTATTAACACCTGTTTGAGCAAAATACCAAAGCCCGTCGCCACGATTCACGGCATCACTGACCGCGATGGATAAGGAACCGGGATTGTCTTGTGCCAAGACCTCAATCACGAATGCAGCTTGCGCAATATCCTTGTTGATCTTCGTCTGCATGCCTACCGGACGCATTTGCGAGATGCACAGTTTATGTACGGCGAATCTTGCCGGGTTCGGAACCCTGACCGGGATGCCGACGCCATTCAATACAACCGCATCCTGCAAATCGCTAAGCAAGTAGTCCATGAACTCAAGCGGCTGTGCATGTACTCCGAATTGAGCAATGCTGACCGGAACTCGATCTGTTGGGGACTCTCTGGTTGTCAGAAACTCAACCTTGAATCCGTCGTCGGACACTATCTCAAATGGACGCTCGCCCGGCTTCTTCTGTTTCGGTGCCTTGAGCGAAGCATCAACATCCTGTAGCGCAGCGGGTATATCGCGCTGAATCGCAATATCAATCGTCCGTGCCAGTGAGAAATCGATGTCTTCAGTCCTCCTGAGCGAGGCGGAGGATTCGACGCCCAGCATGTTTCCGTAGCAAGCGAATGCATAAGAACCCACCATTGCACCACCGGACTCAAACAGTCCAATACGCGACATTTTTTCGATGATGCGCGCAGAGCGTCCTTTTTCCAGCGACGCACCGGCGACACCCAGCATGGAAACCAGTTTTTTTCTGGCATCGATAATTGCAGAAACATCCGCCCCACTCTTCAATGCTTCAATCTGCTGGCGCAACTCAGGCGTATCTGCGCCGATATATTGTTGCTTCTTTGTTCCCTCAGGCGTAATGGTCTGGTGATACCAATAAACGCGCTCGCGGATTTTCTTGCTGACATAAGACCCGCCGCCTTCAATAGGAATGGCGGATTTTTGCAGCAATTCGGCATAGAGCGCTTGCGCACTTTCCGGCAGGCGTTTGATCATTGTTCGCTGATTTTAAAGTGGCATCGTATTGTTATACGCACCACAGTATTAGTCAAGCGTATAACACCCAATCTAACCAATTCCCGAAAGACTTGCAGAGTTTCAGACTATGCGTTGTCACCTCAAAATCTTCCTGCAATATGCTTCCTTTCACAGCAGCGCACTTCGTACCTGCCAGTGCCCAGCTCCTTCAGGTTGAGCACACCAAAGTTATTCTGCCTCTTCCACGACTTGTCAGCGTCAAGCTTGCTAACCAACATAAAGTTGGGCCCAACCTCAAGTTTTTCAGTGCGGTGACGAAACAATTCCAAGCTCTTTTGGACAAATCAATAACCATATTGTGTTACATGGTTACTCTGTTTAATATTGGGCTATTAACCAGCCGAAGAACTGAAAGAACAGTGAGATTTGAGATGCGCGTTCTCTGTGTCACCCACTCGATACACACTGACACCCCTGAAGCCAGGCTGAATTATGTGCCGAGGCCACCTCCAAAAGGCGCGGAGTCTCCATGAAAACACGTTCCGCCTTGGCCGTACTGTTGCCCTTCCTCACTTGCTACATCCAGTGGCTTTTGTGGGACTACATGGCTCCCTCTGTCTGGTTCCTGTTCTTTCCCTCCGCGTTTTTCAGTGCCTGGCTAGGCGGTATTTTTGCCGGGCTGGCCGCCACGTTCATCAGCGCACTGCTGGCCTGGTACGTCTTTATCCCGACGATTTTTTCTTTCAATTTGGAAAATCCAGCATCCGCTTTTTCCATCGTGGCGTTCATTCTCATGGGCGTACTTTACGTTTTCATTTTCGAACGCATGCGGGCTTTGATGCGGCAGGCAGACAAGAATCTCCAGGTCAGCGAGTCCAAATTCGAAGCCACCTTCGAGCAGGCTGCAGTGGGCATCGCCCTGGTCGCACCGGACGGGCACTGGTTGCGGGTCAATCACAAGCTGTGTGATATCTTCGGTTACACCAACGACGAACTAATGAGCAAGACCTTTCAGGACATCACGTACCCGGACGATCTTGATTCCGACTTCACCTTAGCGCAACAGATGCTTGCTGGCGAAATCAATTCCTACGCGATAGAAAAACGTTACCTCCGCAAAGAGGGTTCCCCCGTCTGGACCAACCTCTCCGTTGCACTGGTACGAAATCCCGATACGACGCCGGACTATTTCATCTCGGTGGTCGAGAACATCCACAAACGCAAACAGTCCGAAGCGGAATTACTGGAAACTGCCGCCACCCTGAAAGAAGCTCAGCGACTGGCCGGTATCGGCAACTGGCGCTGGGATGTGAAGAATGATGTGCATATCTGGTCGGACGAAATTTATCTCATCTACGGGCGCGATCCCTCTCTGCCTCCAGCGGTTTACCCGGAAGTGCAACAGTATTTCACGCCGGAAAGCTGGACAAATCTCTCTGCCTTGGAGGAAAAAGCGCTGGCCACAGGAACGTCCTATGAATGCGATGCCGAAGTGGTACGTCCGGATGGGACTCACCGCTGGATTACCGCCCGTGGCGCAGCCACCAAGGACAAATCCGGAAACATCATCAAACTGCACGGCACGGTGCAAGACATTACCCAGCGTAAACAGGCCGAGAAAGAGATTCTCCAGCTCAATGCCGATCTGGAGCGGCATGTGGACGAACGCACCGCCGAACTCATTACCGCCAACCGTGAACTGGACAGTTTTGCCTACGCCGTCTCGCATGATCTGCGCGCGCCGTTGCGTGCCATGAGCGGTTTCAGCCAGGCATTGGCGGAGGATTTCGGCAACCAGTTGCAGGGTGAAGCCAAGGTCTATCTGGAGCAGATCGACCTCGCCAGCCACAAGATGAGCGACCTGATCGACGGCCTGCTGGTGCTGTCGCGCAGCACGCGCGGCGAATTGCAACATGACACGGTGAACATCTCCGTTCTGGCTGAAAATTTGCTGGCAGAAATGCGGCAACTCGATCCCGAGCGGTCAGTGTCTGTGCAGGTGGAGGCCGGACTGCGGGCACAGGGCGACACGCGCATGATCGAGTTGGTGCTGCGCAATTTGTTGAGCAACGCCTGGAAATATACCGGCCGCAAACAATCAGCCACTATCCGCGTGTATTCGGAAATGCGTAATGGTGTGAATCGTTTCTGTGTCGCGGACAATGGTGCCGGTTTTGATATGGCGCATGCCAACCGCTTGTTCCAGCCTTTTCAACGCTTGCATCGTCAGGAAGAGTTTCCGGGCATCGGCATCGGCTTGGCCACGGTGCAACGCATCGTGCACCGTCACGGCGGCATCATTGAAGCAAGAGGCGAGCCGGGCAAGGGTGCGGTATTCTGTTTCACCTTGGCAGGCACGCCCAGTATTCAACTACCCATCAAAAGGGACACACAATGAAGACAGTCAAATCCATATTACTGGTGGAAGATAATCCACAAGACGAAATGTTGACCCTGCGTGCCCTGCGCCGCGCCAATCTGGCTAACCGCATTGACGTGGTACGCGATGGCCAGCAAGCCTTGGACTATTTGTTCCGTGAAGGCGACTACGCGAACAGGGAAGGCCCCGACCTGCCCGCAATCGTGATGCTCGACATTGGTCTGCCGCGCCTGTCCGGCTTGGAAGTGCTGGCGAAGTTGCGCGCCGATGCGCGCACGATTCTACTGCCGGTGGTCATCCTCACCTCCTCGGATGATGAGCGCGACCGTCTGAAGAGTTACGAGAATGGCTGCAACAGTTTCGTGCACAAGCCGGTGGATTTCGCTGAATTTGCCGAAACCGTCGCGCGTCTGGGCATCTACTGGTTGGCCACCAACGAGCCCACGCATTTGAAATGATTGAACCATGAACAGTCCGCTGAAGATCCTGGTCGTCGAAGATCTGGAATCCGACTATTTGCTGTTGCAACGTAACCTGCAGCAACACGGGTTGGTTGCCGAGTGTCTTCGTGTCGGCAGCGACGCGCAGTTGGAAGACGCCCTGTTGTCCGCATGGGATGTGGCTCTCGCGGATTACAACGTGCCCGGAATGGATTTCCTGGTTATCTTGAAAAGACTGCAAAAGTACCGGGCCGATCTGCCGGTGATTCTGGTGTCCAGCAGTGTGGGTGAAGAACGAGCCGTCGAACTGCTGAAGCTGGGCTTGTCAGACTTCATCCTCAAGGAAAATCTGGGCCGTCTGCCCACGGCCATTTTGCGTGCATTGGAAGACAACAAACAACGCCAGGCCCGGCAAAAAGCAGAAGATCATTTGCGTCAACTCTCGCTGGTCGTGGAACAAAGTCCGGAAAGTATCGCCATCACCGACATTGATGCCAAGATCGAATATGTAAACGAGGCTTTTGTGAAAAATTCCGGTTACAGCCGCGAAGAAGCCATCGGCCAAAATTCGAGAATCCTGCACACTGACAAAACGCCAAAAAGTACTTACGTTTCATTGTGGAAACATTTGACTGAAGGCCAAACGTGGCAGGGCGAGTTCTACAACAAACGCAAGGATGGCAGCGAGTATATCGAGCACGCCATCATCAGCCCGCTGCGCCAACCCGATGGTCGCATCACCCACTATGTCGCCATCAAAGAAGACATCACCAAAAAGAAACGCGCCGAGGCCTTGATTCATCACCTGGCCTTTTATGACAGCCTCACCAACCTGCCCAATCGTGCCCTGCTGCTGGAACGTATGGGACAGACACTGGCGCTGACCCGGCGTGATAAACATCACAGCGCGCTGATCTTGTTCAACATCGATCGCTTCAAGAATATCAACGATGCGGGCGGGCAGCTTCTCGGGGACTCGTTACTCATCGCACTGGGAGAGCGGGTGTACGGATTGCTGCGCGAGGGTGATGTGTTGGCCAGAGTGGCGGGCGACGAATTCGCCATTCTGTTGCCGGACTTGTTGCCGTTACAAAACAATGCAGCTTATCAATGCATGCGCGTCGTTGAAAAGATTCTGGCCAGCCTGCGTTTGCCTTTCAGTCTGGGCGAAGAAAACTTGACCATCAGCGCCTGCTTCGGCATCGCGATGTTTCCGGAAAATGAAAAAGACACACCGCTGGATATTCTGCGCCGCAGCAACACCGCCCTGCATCACGCAAAAGAAAACGGCACAGGACAAATCGCCTTCTTCGAGGGTGAACTGGACACGGTTTCCAAACAGCGTTTCAACATCGAACGCGAATTGCGCCAGGGGATCGAAAACGGCGAGCTGCGTCTGCATTTGCAGCCCCAGGTGGATGCTGCAGGCAAGATCGTGGGGGCGGAAGCGCTGGTGCGCTGGCAACATCCCCTACGCGGACTCTTACCGCCGGCGACTTTCATCACCATCGCGGAAGAAACCAATCTGATCGTGGAAATAGACAAATGGGTGTTTGCCGAAGTCTGCGGTTTGCTGGTTGAGAACGTTGGCAAACGCCCGTTGCGTATCGCCGTCAACATCAGTCCGAGCCATTTCCGCCAGCCTGATTTTGTATCCTGGGTCAAACGCGGACTTACGCGTAGCGGCGCCGACCCGTCACGCCTCACTCTGGAGATCACCGAAGGTGTAGTGATCAACAATATCGACAATGTGATTGCCAAGATGAGTGAACTTTCCGCAATGGGGATACATTTTTCGATGGACGATTTCGGTACCGGCTATTCGTCGCTGTCCTATCTGAAACGCCTGCCCATCAACGAACTCAAGATCGACAAGAGTTTCATTCAAGACGTCACCAGCGATACGGAAGACGCCGCACTGGTCGAAGCCATACTCGCGGTGGCCAAACTCATGCACCTGAACGTGGTGGCGGAAGGCGTGGAGACCGCCGAACAGGCGGCTTTCCTCAACCAGCGCGCCACGGTGATCCACCAGGGATATTTGTTCGGCAAACCGGAACCGGCGAATAAGTTTTTTGCCAAATTAAACGGGCAGTAATTGCAGGTGCGACACTCGAAATATCGGTTCACCCTATCAGCACCATTCCAAGCACTATCCAACGTTCGACTCTCCGAGAAACGCACAATGCAGTTTTGGAAAACCAGAAGTACATCGGGTTTACAATTTGAACCGTGATGCCGTACGCTTTACAGAATTCAACAGACACCCGGCGGGATTCTTGCAGGTGAATTATTTGCCGAAGACAAACCGTGAATTACTAACTGAACAAGGAGAACACTTGCCAACTTCGAGTCAAACACTACGATACCTACTGACGGCTCTCCTTTGCTTCCTGCCAAGTTCTGTTGCTTTGTCTGCCTCCCTGAACGACATCGAGGCCGTACCTCACTTGGACAAGAGTGGAAAAAACAGCTACCAGGAATTCCTGATGTCCAACAAACACCGCGCCTTTGCCATTTCACCCGGCGGCACCTGGGGATGGAAAGGTGGCGAGTCCTCTCCTGAAGCGGCCGCTGAAGAAGCGTTATTAGCCTGCCAGTTAGAGACCGAGCAAAAGTGTGTGTTGTACGCATCCAATGACAACTTGGTATTCGACAATAAAGTGTGGGCGACCTTATGGGGGCCTTATCTCAATCAAGTCTCAGCAAAACACTCGCCTGTGGGTACAGAGCGGGGAGCGCGCTTTTACGATCTGGCTTTCAAGGATGCCGCTGGAAAAACCAAGCGGATTTCCGAATTACGCGGAAAGGTGGTGTTGCTACATTTCTGGGGTTCGTGGTGCCCACCCTGTCAGCGCGAATTACCCGAGCTCCAAAAACTCCAGCAATCACTGCGCAAGTCACCTGACATCAAGATGGTGTTGCTACAAGTACGGGAGGATTTCTCAACCTCTCGAAAAGCCATTGCACACCAACAGTTGAATTTGATTCTTCACGACTCCGGTTCAAAGAACACAACAGACGATACCTTGAGACTTTCGGACGGAAGAACGCTGCATGACCGCGATGTAGCTGCCGTATTCCCCACCACGTATATCCTGGATAAACAGGGCATCGTACTGTTCTCGCACACCGGCCCTGTGAGCGATTGGTTAGAGTATCTTCCCTTCTTGCGAGACGCGGCCTCAAAATCCGGAAAGTGACCCGCAGAAATTGAAAAGGCCGCTTCGCAGCGGCCTCTTTCTTGTTACAAGCGACTCAATCCACTTCTTCCCAACCCGTGACCATCGCTTTGATGTGTGCCGTCGGCGTGTGTCCGGTCGTGGTGAGGTAGAGGTGCGCGATGAGGAAGGTCAGCATCAAAAACGCGCCCACGGTGTGGAAAAACGCCACCCATTCCAGCGACAAGAAACCGCTCACACCCCATGCAGCCCAATCCCCGTAGAACAGATAGAACCAACCCGACAGCCACAGCAACGGGCCGATGAACAACAACACGCAAAGATAGGCGATGCGTTGCAGCGGGTTGTGCTTCTTCAGCTTGGTGGGGCGATAAGGATGCGGCTCGCCTCTGAAGATGCCCACCGAATAGAAGCGCATCATCGCCACGACTTTGTCGGTGGTCGGGATGTATTGCTTCCATTCACCCGTGGTGAGATGCCAGAAGATGGCGAACACCCACAACGTGACCAGCGACCAGGCGAACACGGTGTGGTAACTCACCGCGTCTTCAAAGCCGATCAAGGTGTAGCTGCCGTGCACCTCGAACCCGGTGACGAGCATGGAAATAATGAGCAAGGCCTGCGACCAATGCCAGAAACGCTCGAAACGTTTGAACACGTATATTTTTTCAGCGGCCATGATGTTAGCCCTCCTTCTTGCTGGAATAGATGCGGATAGCGCCATGAACCAATACGCCAATCAAGGTAAGCAGAGCCAACGACCATCCGATGACATCGAGCCAGTGTTTGCCATCACGTGCGGGCAAATACACACCCCGGATGTCTTTCAGTCGCCCGTTCTTGCTGTGGCATTGCGCGCAAGTGAGTGCATCTTCCTTCGGTGCGACCATGTGGGTGATGGGCCATGTCAGCTCGGTTTCCACGAAAGCGAATTTGCCGCTGTAGGGCAGGTTCGCCGCCTTCATGCCGGTGACTATGGCTTTCTGCCAATCATAGTTGTGCCACAACGCGGTCGCATCCTCGCCGCCGGTGTGTTGCACGGTAAGGTAGTTGTTCTCTACGTCGTAAGGCTGTTTACCGCGATGCACCTTGGTCGGCCAGATGCGTGATTCTGAATCGTTCGGTCCGCCACCAACCAGACTCAACTGCACAGTCTGGGTCGGATCGATCTTGTCACCGATGACTTTGTAGGTGGAAGTACCGTTGAACCAGCGATACTCAGGGATCACATGCGACTCCCATTTCCATGCACCTTTTTGAGAATCGAAAGCGCGACGCCCTGCACTGTCCTTGCGCACCAAACGCTTGCCGTCCGGCCCCATGATGGTGGCCTTGGACCAATCCCAACTCAGCTCGGTGCCGATGTCGTTACGCGCAAATTCTGGGATGTGACAGGTCTGGCATGCGAGTTTGTCGGTGTGTTGATTGAGCAGCGCATCCTTTTTCGGATGAGGCTTGTCGCCGTGGCAAGACTGACAGGCTGCTGGCGAGGCATCTGCCTTGCCGCGAATATGTGCCGGGCCTGTCATCGCCGCCGAAGTGTTGTAACGGCTCCCCGACACCTCGTGACTCTTGGTCGCATGACATTCTGTGCATGCGAAGTTCAAGCCCTTTTCGTTCATGTGCACATCCAGATACTTTCCGGGATGTTGCAATGAACTGTCCATATCACCATGCTTGGCGCCGTTCGCACCGCCACCGAAAAAGTGACATGCACCACAGTTGGTGCGTGTCGGCATCCCGATGCTCTGCGCGACTTTCTTCAGATCGACCGCCTCGACGAACTTGCCGGACTTGGGGGGGAACTCGCGGCGCTTGTACACAGGATGTCCTGCATCACCCGGCAGTTTGCGATAGGTGCCGGTGTTGTCGTGACACACCAGGCAGTCCACGTTTTTCTGCACGGTGAAGTCGAAGCTGCTGTCCTTCCAGCCATAACCCGCGTGACAGGCCATGCAGTCTTTCTCGTTGGAGAGAACCGCCGTGCAATAGTTGTTGATGATGTTCTTCTTGCCGCGCACCTGTCCGGTCTTGGGGTCTTTCGATTCCCATGTCCAGTGCTTGGTGTGCTGCACCTGTTTGGCGGCCTCGGTATGGCAGATCAAACAGGCTTCGGTCACTTCTGGCCCGGTCTTGAAATTCTTTTGAAGCTCTTTGAACTTGCTGTGATCTGCGGTGGAGTCACTTTGCTTTGTCGGAGTGGCCGCCGCTTGAGGTGCGGGCGTTGCCTCGGGTTTCGCTGGCATCGCGAACGCGACCAGCGCTGTCAGCAGGGCCGCGATGGCCGCTACCGACAAGATGATTTTGGGTCTGGCTGACATGATGTCCCCTTGAATGATCTCGGAAAATTACGCAACGATTCCGCTTAACAACCGCCGGCTGCACCGCCACCCGCTGCACCCGTCGCCGCCCCAGGCATCGCCTTGATCATCTCGGGAGCAGGTTTGCTTGGGTCGAATTTGACGAACTTCTCCTGGTCTTCCGCGACATGCCCCATCACCTCACCCACCATCGGGCCGAACATCTTGCCCATCAATCCCGCATTCATCATACCGATGTAGGTTTTGCCGTCGTTCTTCTTGTACACGGAGACCTTGCATGGCATCAAGATAGACAGAAAGCGCACCGAGTCATCTTTGAGGATAGGTGCCGAATACTTGGTGCTGCACGCTTCCACCATCATCACCGGCAACACGTTGCCACCGTCGTTTTGCACCGCCTTGCCCGGGTTACGCAAACCGGACAACGCCCAACCATTGCCTACTCCCTGAATGTTCTGCTGGATACGTGCGACGGTCTCTTCGACCCCGAACGGGCTTTCGATCTCTCTGAACATGAGGCTACC
>CAYROQ010000007.1:0-119035 GCA_964425955.1 uncultured Sideroxydans sp. | reverse complement strand
TCTAGAGGCCTAGGACACCGCCCTTTCACGGCGATAACACGAGTTCGAATCTCGTAGGGGACGCCAAACATCGATGGGCACTTGCTACAAGTGCCCATTTTCATTTGTCGGGACACAACAAACCCGAAACGTTCCACAGTCGTAAGATCAGTTATGCGCACGCTGCCAGGTTCGTCACCGCGATTTCTCCCCGATTTAAAACGAACAATCACAGTGCGTTGCATGTTGTATTCGAGCTTTCTATCTACTATCCTCGCATCAGTTCACAATTTGAAAAATCATAATGACCATCAGCATTAAAAGCCCGCAGGATATCGAAAAGATGCGCATCGCCGGCAGACTCGCCGGAGAAGTCTTGGATTACATCGGCCAATTTGTCAAAGCCGGCATCACCACGGACGAACTTGATAAACTGTGTCATGACTACATGGTCGATATTCAGGGTTGCATACCTGCCCCGCTTAACTACGCGCCAGGAGGTCATAAGCCTTATCCAAAATCGATTTGCACTTCGATCAATCACCAAGTGTGTCATGGCATACCGAGTGACAAAAGACTGAAGAATGGCGACATCGTCAATCTGGATATCACCACCATCAAGGAAGGCTATCACGGTGACTCAAGCCGTATGTACTATGTCGGCGAACCTTCCATTCAGGCCAAGAGGTTGTGCGAAGCAACCTATGAGGCGATGTGGAGAGGCATCCGTACCGTGCGTCATGGCGCGCAATTGGGCGACATCGGTCACGCGATCCAATCTTTCGCTGAAGACCTGGGATATAGCGTGGTACGTGAATTCTGCGGCCACGGCATCGGCAAACGCTTCCACGAAGAACCGCAGGTTTTGCACTACGGCAAAGCGGGCACCGGCATCCGGCTGGAAGCGGGAATGATCTTCACCATCGAGCCGATGATCAACGCGGGAAAATCCGCCATCAAGCAATTGGGCGACGGCTGGACGATCGTGACCAAAGACCACAGCTTGTCGGCCCAGTGGGAGCACACGATCCTGGTTACCGAGAGCGGTTTTGAGGTCTTGACTCTGTCCGCGGGTTCCCCCCCCATTCCAGCCTGATCCTGTCGTTCGCAATGTCCATCGCCAACATTCGTGACAGTCTGCGCGTTGCGCGCCGCGCGTTGCAAGATGCGTATTCCTCGCATGCCCAACCTGCACGTTATCTGCGTGCCCACTCCAAACTCGTCGACGAGCATTTGCGTCAAGTATGGAGATTGCTCAAGCTTCCTGACGAGCTGGCTTTGGTTGCGGTGGGTGGTTACGGGCGTGCGGAACTGTTTCCCAAGTCGGATATCGACCTGCTGGTTTTGTTACCTCAGCAACCGGATGAGACGTTGCAGATTCGACTGCAAGAACTCGTCGGAAAACTATGGGATATCGGTCTGGAAGTGGGACACAGCGTGCGCACCGTCGGCGACTGCATGGCTGAATCCTCGGATGTCACGGTTCAAACCAACCTTCTTGAGTCGCGACATATCACGGGTGATCGGGCACTGTTCCACGAAATGAGAGAGACGCTCGCCGCACATCTGAGTCGGCGCGCATTTTTCTTGGCCAAGGTGAAAGAGCAAGAGCAGCGCCATAAGCGGTTTGTGGATACCGATTTCAATCTGGAACCCAACCTGAAAGAAAGTCCCGGCGGTTTACGCGATCTGCAAACCGTGTTGTGGATATCCCGCGCCTGCGGCTTCGGCCACACCTGGAGATTATTGGTGCAGGCCGGTCTCATCACCCCTATCGAAGCACGCCAGATCGTTCACCACGAAAAATTGCTTTACGACCTGCGCATCCGCCTGCACTTTTTGTCCGGCAGGCACGATGATCGGCTGGTGTTCGAGTATCAGACCATTCTCGCTCAACAACTGGGTATCACCGCCAGCGCCCAACGCCGTTCCAGCGAACATCTGATGCAGCATTATTACCGCACCAAGCGCGCGGTGCTCCAACTCAACGACGTATTGTTGCAAACCATTCGCGCACGGATTTTCCCTTCGCTGGAAACTTATCCGATCAATGAACGTTTCATAGCACGCAACGACAAGCTGGAAGCACGGGATGAAGCACTGTTCGAGAATGAACCGAACGCCATTCTGGAAAGTTTCCTGCTGATTGAACAACATCCACGCCTGACCGGTTTTTCTGCCAATACTTTAAGAGCACTTTGGCGTGCCCGAAAATCTATCGGATCCGCATTCCGCAAAGACCCGCGCAACCGTAGCCTTTTTATCGAACTGTTTCGCCAGCCACAGGGGTTGACACATGCGCTGAGACGCATGAACCAACAGGATATTCTGGGGCGTTACCTCCCGGCCTTTGGCCGCATCGTCGGACAGATGCAACATGACCTGTTTCACGTGTATACCGTGGACGAACACATTCTGATGGTGGTACGTAATTTGCGCCGATTTACACTCGACCTCTATGCGCACGAATATCCATTGTGCAGCAAACTCATCAGCGAATTTGCGCGACCCGAGGTCTTGTATATAGCCGGCATGTTCCATGACATCGCCAAAGGACGCGGCGGAGACCACGCGCATCTCGGGCGGGTCGATGCTGCACGTTTCTGCAAGCAGCATGGATTGAGTCGCGAAGACACCGATTTGGTTGTTTGGCTGGTTGAAAACCACCTTACGATGTCCGCAACCGCACAAAAGCAAGATTTGTCAGACCAGGATGTCATCGCTGCTTTCTCCACCAAGATCAAGAATGAGCGCCATCTCGCCGCGCTTTACCTGCTTACAGTTGCCGATATCCGGGGTACCAGCGCCAAGGTATGGAATGCTTGGAAAGCCCAGTTACTGGAAGACCTCTTCAAGGCGACCCGACGCTTCCTGACCAGCGGAAAAGTGGCAGACAAGGCGGGTGAAATCAGACAACTTACAACTGAGGCGCTCAGCTTGTACGCGATTCACCCTGATGTCTACAAACTGCTCTGGGCTCAACTCGATGCCGAGTATTTCATCCGCCATGAACCGCATGAGATTGCTTGGCACACACGCCTGCTGGCTCACAGGGTGAACAGTGAAATCCCTGTCGCCAAGACTCGACTGAGCAGAATTGGCGAGGGGTTGCAGGTAATGGTGTATACCCAAGACAAGGCCTATCTGTTTGCCAGAATCTGCAATTTTTTTGCGCGTATGAATTACAACATCATGGAAGCCAAGATTCACACAACGCAACATGGTTATGCGCTGGACAGTTTTCTGGTGATGGATACGAAAGATGACAAGGCCGCCTATCGGGACGTCATGAACTACATCGAGTATGAACTGGCCCAGCAGGTTGCCAGCGATGCGCCTCTCACCACCACGCACAGCGGGCGAGTCAGCCGCCAACTTAAGCATTTTCCGATCACGCCCGAAGTTGATATCAACAAAGACGAGAAAGGCCAGTACATTCTGTCTGTCATCGCCGGTGATCGACCCGGACTGTTGGCACGCATCGCTTATTGCCTCGCGCAGCACAAAATCGAGTTGAGCAGCGCCAAGATCAACACGTTGGGTGCGCGTGCAGAAGATACTTTTTGGATCAGAGGCGAATCGCTCGCACATGCAAACGAAATAGAGAATTTACGCGAGGAACTGAAAAAACAACTGGTATGAAAAAGGCCGACTAACGTCGGCCAATAGTGAAATTTTTATCTGGTCGGGGCGAGAGGATTCGAACCTCCGACCACATGCACCCCATGCATGTACGCTACCAGGCTGCGCTACGCCCCGAGGGCGCGAATTATAGCAGAGCAATAATTTACTTGAAGGAATTTTCAGCCGAATTGTGCGTATCAAGAACGAATAAACTTTAGTAACTCCGTTAATTCCATCCTGAGATTTGAAGCTTCAAGAGTCGGATTGACGTCTATTGTCTTTTCCGGATTACGTTTGTCCAATTGCTGTTGTTCAAGCCGACTGCGTGCGCCGCTAATGGTGAACCCTTCTTCGTATAGCAGCTCGCGGATACGTCTAATCAACAACACTTCATGATGTTGGTAATAACGACGGTTACCTCCGCGCTTTACCGGTTTGAGTTGACTGAATTCCTGCTCCCAGTAGCGCAAGACATGCGCCTTTACTCCGCATAACTCACTCACCTCGCCGATGGTGAAATACCGCTTTGCCGGGATCGCCGGCAGTCCGATGTCAGTTGCGTGCTGTTCCATGATAGTGCTTTTCTACCATGCTCTTGAGTTTCTGACTGGGGTGAAAAGTGACCACACGTCTGGCCGTGATGGGAATCTCCTCGCCGGTTTTTGGGTTGCGACCCGGACGCTGCGGCTTGTCACGCAATTGAAAATTACCGAAACCGGACAACTTGACGCTATCACCCCGTTCCAATTGCAGCCGAATTTCTTCAAAAAAGGCTTCAACCATATCTTTGGCTTCACGCTTGTTCAAACCGACTTTTTCAAACAGCAAGTCAGCCAACTCTGCTTTTGTTAATGTTGTTATCATCACTTTCTCTCAACTACGTAATTGCGCACCATTTTTTTGAAGTGCCGACACCAAGATCGCAATACTCGGTTCAATGTCAGAATCGGTAAGTGTTTTTTTAGTATCTTGTAATAACACACGGAATGCAAGGCTTTTTTTGCCTTGATCCACACCTTTTCCGCGATATTGGTCGAACAAGGTAATCTCGACCACTTTCGGGTCTTTGGCCGTGTGCATTGCTATCAACAACGACTCCGCTGTCACTGCCTCATCCACTTGAATCGCAATGTCCCGACGCACTGGAGGAAAGCGCGAGATTTCAGAAGCCTTGGGAACATTGCTTTGAGTTAACGCCGACAGATCTACTTCGAACCAAAGTACAGACTGCGGTAACTCATAGTGTTGTTGCCATTTTGGATGTAACTCTCCTATCCAACCGATATTTTTCCCATCCAAATTTATTCGGGCCGAACGGCCGGGATGTGAGGCCGGGTGAGTAGCAGCACTAAAACTCAAACAGCGCGGAGAAAACAATGCTTCGACATCGCTTTTGATATCATAGAAGTCCACAGCACGAAATGGGACTCCCCATTGCTCTGCTACCGCCCCACCGTAAGCCAATCCCGCCAAGCGTTCGTATTGCACATAGGTCAATTCCTCCCGGGAGAAACAACCGCCGATTTCGAATAGTCTGACGCGTGGTTGCTTTCTGGAAAGGTTGGTGCGCAAGTTTGAGAGCAGTCCTCCCAGCAAACTGCTGCGCATCACACTCATCTGACTCGCAATAGGATTTTTCAACGTTACAGCTGTGTTGTTGCCGCACAGGTCACGCTCCCATTCGGCTTCGACGAACGCGTAGTTGATGGTTTCCTGATAATCACGCGACACCATCGCCTGACGCAATCCGGAAATTGGTCGTTGATCTTCGGCCAGAGGCAAAACCGTGGCTCGTGACAGCGTCGGTGTTGGCACGATCTTTTCATACCCGTAAACACGTGCAACTTCTTCAATCAGATCTTCTTCGATCTGGATATCAAAACGATAGCTGGGGGGCGTTACCAGAAAGACTTCTTCCTCGCGCTGAAAGTCCATTCCGAGAAGCGTCAATATTTTCGCGATCTCGGCCGTTTGTATTTCAATACCCAACACACGAAGGACGCGCGAAGCACGCAACTTGACTACATGCCGCACCGGCAAAGTACCCATTTGCTCCGTAACCTCACCCGCTTGCCCCCCGCATATTTCGAGAATCAGTTGCGTTGCCCTATCCAATGCAGATTTCGTTGCTGCAAAGTCCACACCTCGCTCAAAGCGATAGGACGAATCCGAACTGAATCCCAAATACCGGGCTTTACCAACAATCGCGCCGGGTTGGAAGAATGCACTTTCCAAAAAAATATCTGTTGTCGACACATCCACCGCGCTGGCTGCGCCGCCCATCACACCCGCAAGCGCAAGGGGGGCATTCTCATCAGAGATCACCAGCATGTCTTCCTGAAGATTCACCACTTGTTCATTCAGTAACTTGATCTGTTCACCGGGCCGAGCGAATCGGATCTCGATGTCACCGTTCACTTTGTTCAGATCAAAAGCATGCAGCGGTTGACCGCACTCCAAAAGCACATAATTAGTCACATCAACCAGGGCGCTAATACTGCGAATGCCACAACGCTCCAGTCGCCGAACCATCCAAGCGGGAGTTGAAGCTTTTGCATTCACACCGCTGATCACGCGACCGGTATATCGCGGGCATGCGGCGGATGCGGACAATATGATTTTGCGGTTTGTCAGAGTTGCTTGTTTGAATTCAACCGGAGCGGAGGCAAGCAAAGGCGAACCAGTTAATGCGGATACTTCGCGGGCAATACCATACAATGACAGGCAATCACAGCGATTCGGTGTGAGCTTGAGTGTGAACAATTGATCATCAAGATCGAGGTGTTCGCGAATATTCTGACCAACCACAGCATCAGTTGCCAATTCCAGTAGACCGCTACTTTCCTTGGCCAAACCCAGCTCTGTTTGCGAGCACATCATGCCAAAGGAGGCTATTCCACGCACTTTTGCCTGCTTGATTTCAATTCCAGGCAGCTTTGCACCAACTAAAGCACAAGGCACTTTCATACCTACCGACACATTCTGGGCACCACACACAATGGTAAGCGGTTCAGGCTGCCCCACGTCCACGGTCAGAATGTTCAACCTGTCCGCGTCAGGATGCTTGTCTTTTGTCAACACTTGCGCAACGACTACTTTGTCAAATACTGGCGCGACCGGAATCCGATCTTCGACTTCCAATCCAGCCATAGTCAGCAGGTGAGAAAGCTCCTCACTTGACAGCGTGGGATTCACAAAGGTGCGTAGCCAGGATTCTGAGAATTGCATGTTCAGTTAAATTGTTTCAAAAATTGCAGATCGTTCTCGAAAAATGATCTAAGGTCGTTCACGCCGTAGCGAAGCATAGCTAAACGCTCTACTCCCATCCCAAAGGCGAAGCCGATATATTTTTCGCTGTCGATGCCTACGTGTTTGAGCACATTCGGATGTACCATTCCGCAACCACCGATCTCCAGCCACCCCCCCTTCCAACTCATGTCCATTTCAGCCGAGGGTTCGGTGAAAGGAAAAAAAGAAGGACGGAAACGTACCTGCAAGTCTGCCTTCTCGAAATGGTTTTGCAAGAAATCGGCGATAACGCCTTTCAGGTCGGAAAAACTCACGCGTTCGCCTACCCACAGTCCTTCGACTTGATGGAACATGGGAGAGTGGGTCGCGTCCGAATCAACTCGATATACACGCCCGGGTGCGATGATGCGAATATCCGGCATCGTCTCCAAGTGTTTGTATTTCTCCACATGAGCTTGCATGTAGCGTATCTGGATCGGCGATGTGTGCGTGCGCAGCACATGCTGATCGTCGATATAAAAAGTGTCGTGCATCGCTCTGGCCGGATGATCGGCAGGGATATTCAACGCGGTGAAGTTGTAAAAATCGTTTTCGATCTCTGGGCCTTCGGCCACGGCATATCCAATCGAGTGAAACAGATTTTCAATTCTTTGCAAAGTCCGAGTGACCGGATGCAAACCACCCACACCTGCACCCCGTCCTGGCAATGTGACATCCAGAGATTCTGCAGATAGCTTGTCTTGCAGGGATTGTTGCTGGATAGCTTCCCTTCGCGCCTGTAGTGCCGCCTCGATTTGCTGTTTTACCAGATTGATACGTGCGCCGGCTACCGGGCGGTCTTCGGCAGAAAGCTTGCCCAGACCTTTCAACTGCACGGTCAGGCTTCCTTCCTTGCCAAGATAACGTGCCTTGGCGTTCTCCAGCTCTACTGCTTCAGTGATCGCAGCAAAACTCTTCAGTGCGTCTTCGAGAATATTTTGTAGTTCTTGCATGTGAAATTTTCAAGCCACTCACTAAACACCACAAATCCCCTGACACGTGGGGAATAACACTTCCCGCATAACAAGGCAAGGCAGATTGTAGTCAAACAAAAAAAGGAGGCTGACGCCTCCTTTTTCATATTGCGTAAGTATTACGCGCCGAGACTTGCCTTGGCTTGTGCGAATATCAGCGAGAAAGCCGGCTTGTCGAATACAGCCAAATCGGCCAAGACCTTACGGTCGATCTCGATGGCAGCCTTCTTCAATCCGTTCATGAACACGCTGTATGGCAGACCTTGTTCACGCGAAGCCGCATTGATACGTGCGATCCACAGCGTGCGGAACTGACGCTTCCTTTGACGGCGGTCACGGTAAGCATATTGCCCTGCCTTCATCACCGCTTCTTTGGCGATACGGTAGACACTGTTGCGGCGTCCGCGGTAACCCTTGGCCTTGTCTAAAATTTTCTTATGGCGCGCGCGCGCCGTTACACCACGTTTTACTCTTGGCATGCTCTACTCCTTATGCGTATGGCATCATGGCGCGAACGGACGCCGTGTTGGTTTCATGGACACCGGTAGAACCACGCAGTTGACGCTTGTTCTTGGTGGTCTTCTTGGTAAGAATGTGGCGCTTGAACGCTTGACCGCGCTTGATGCTGCCACCTGCGCGAATGACGAAGCGTTTCTTCGCGCTACTCTTGGTTTTCATCTTTGGCATAACAACTCCATTTATTTGATGACGCCGGGAGGTACCTGACAGGAACGCTTGAAAACCCGGAACCACTTATCTGGGACTCTATTTACAACCACCCTAACGGCAAGTCCCTTACTCCGCTAAGACGCAATTTCATTTTTTCTTGGGTCCAATCACCATCACCATCTGGCGACCTTCCATCTTTGGAAACTGTTCGACAGTTCCATGCTCATCCAAATCCGCCTTAATGCGTTCAATCAGTCGCATACCGATCTCCTGGTGCGCCATCTCACGACCACGGAAACGTAATGTCACCTTGGTCTTGTCGCCATCAATCAAAAATTTGATCAGGTTGCGCAACTTGATGTTGTAGTCGCCCTCATCCGTACCGGGACGGAATTTGATCTCTTTGACTTGGACTTGTTTCTGCTTTAGCTTGGCTTCGTGTTGTTTCTTGGCTTCAGCGTATTTGAATTTACCGATATCCATGATCCGGCAAACGGGTGGTTCCGCCAAAGGAGCGATCTCCACCAAATCCAGTTCCGCTTCGTCCGCCATGCGCAGTGCTTCCGCGACTGCCACAATGCCAACCTGCTCTCCCTCCGCGCCGATGAGCCGCACTTGTGGTGCTGTTATCTGCTCATTGATACGCTGCGACTTTTCTTGTGCTATTGCAATTTCTCCATTAAAAAATTAAACCGCGCTCTCCGCATGCAGCTCGGTTCGCAAGCGCTGTATCAGCGCCTCCACCGACATCTGCCCAAGGTCTTCACCTGTTCGGGATCGCACGGCAACGAGACTTGCAGCCACTTCCTTGTCGCCTAGAATCAGCTGGTAAGGCAACTTCTGCAAGCTATGTTCGCGGATTTTATAGGTAATCTTCTCGTTGCGCAAATCCGATTGCACACGAATGCCAGAGGCGCGCAAAGTTTCCACCACTTTTTCGGCATAGGCCTCCTGAGCTTGTGAAATGTTCATCACTACCATCTGCACAGGCGCCAGCCACAACGGTAAGGCACCTGCATGGTTCTCCACCAGAATACCGATGAAGCGCTCAAGCGAACCCAGTATCGCGCGGTGCAACATAACCGGAGTCTTGCGCGTATTGTCCTCATCAACAAACTCCGCGCCCAAACGGCCGGGCATGGAGAAGTCCACCTGGATTGTTCCGCATTGCCAGGAACGGCCAATCGCGTCCTTGATATGGAATTCGATCTTCGGCCCGTAGAACGCGCCCTCGCCCGGCAACTCAATCCACTCCATGCCGGAGGCGCGCAAAGCAGCACGCAAGGCCTCTTCGGACTTATCCCAGATTTCATCAGAGCCGACCCGGCCATCCGGGCGTAGTGCCAACTTCACCACCACATCGTTAAAACCGAAGTCCTTGTAAACCTTCAACACCAGCGCATTGAATGCCGTCACTTCGGATTCAATCTGTGTTTCGGTACAGAAAATGTGGCCATCGTCCTGCACGAAACCGCGCACCCGCATCAGCCCATGCAGGCCGCCGGATGGCTCATTGCGGTGACACGAACCAAATTCACCATACCGCAATGGCAACTCGCGATAGGAACGCAGATCGGCGTTGAACACTTGCACGTGGCCGGGACAGTTCATTGGCTTGATCGCGTAGTCGTGTTTTTCCGACTCGGTAGTAAACATGTTGGCCTTGTAGTGCTCCCAATGGCCGGATTTTTCCCACAACACACGGTCGATGATCTGCGGACAGCGAATCTCCTGATAACCGTTATCCAGATAGACACGGCGCATGTATTGTTCGATCACCTGCCACATCGCCCAACCCTTGGGATGCCAGAACACCATACCCGGTGCTTCATCCTGCATATGGAACAGATCAAGCTGCTTGCCGAGTTTGCGGTGGTCGCGTTTCTCTGCCTCTTCCAGGCGAATCAGATACGCATCAAGATCTTCTTTCTTTGTCCACGCTGTACCGTAAATGCGTTGCAACATCTCATTCTTGGAATCGCCGCGCCAATACGCGCCGGCCACTTTCATCAACTTGAATGCTTTGAGCTTGCCTGTTGAAGGCACGTGCGGGCCCCGACACAAGTCGGTGAATTCGCCTTCGCTGTACAACGACACATCCTGATCAGCGGGGATGGACGCGATGATCTCGGCTTTGTAGTTTTCGCCGAGTGATTTGAAATAGGTCACTGCTTCGTCACGCGGCAATACTTTGCGTGTCACGGGCAGATCTTTCTTGGCCAATTCCGTCATGCGCTTTTCGATGGCAGCCAAGTCTTCCGGCGTGAAAGGCCGCGAATAGGCAAAGTCATAAAAAAAGCCGTTCTCGATAACCGGTCCGATGGTCACTTGCGCCTCAGGGAACAGTTCTTTCACCGCATAAGCCAACAAGTGAGCCGTTGAGTGGCGGATCAGATCCAGTCCGTCTGCATCCTTGTCAGTAACGATCGCCAGCTTGGCATCTTCAGAGATCAAGTGCGAGGTATCCACCAGCACTCCTTCCACCTTTCCAGCCAAAGCCGCACGCGCCAACCCCGCCCCGATACTTTGGGCGACTTCAAGAACGGTTATTGGATTGGGAAAACTTCGTTGCGAACCGTCGGGTAATGTAATGACTGGCATTTTTTCACTCTTCTAAAAACAAATGCGGCAATCGCCGCACTTCAAAAGTTGTCTTCCAGGCGCAGCATGCGCCGAACGGCGCGAAGTATATCGCAACTCAACTCACCATGCTGAAGTAGGCAATCAGTGCATCCAGGGTGAATACAAATAGCAGGCTTTGCAACACTGCGCGGATTGCGACTTTAGGCACTTCGGTCACCGTGGCCTGAGCGCTCATGCCGTTGTAACAGGAAATAGTGGAAATCGCGATCCCAAACATACATCCCTTAAAAGCAACGAGTCCGAATTCACCTATTTTGACAGTATTAAGAAAACGTCCGATCTGGTCAAAATAGGAGACATTCTGGTAGAGCGCACTCACGGCCAATCCGCCACCGACCGCCACGACCTGAAAATAGATTGTCAGTGCCACTACGGCCAGCGTCACGCCTGCGATACGCGGCACGACCAGATAATCCAGCGCAGAAATACCCATCCTCTCCAGATGCACCATCTCGTTACGCGTCTTCATCAATGCCAACTCGGAGGCAATTGCGGCACTGCTTCGGGCGATGATGATGATCGCGGCAAATAGCGGGCCGACTTCCCGCACCACTGTCCAGATCAAAATCTTCACGGTCAATTCGCTGTCGCCGCCAACCAGTGACGTGATCTGTGTGATCACCAGCGTTCCGCAAAGAAAACCGAACAACGTCACAATGGCCCAGGCTTCAACGCCGGTAAAGTAAATCTGTCTGTGGAAAACCGCATTGACCGGCGCAATGCTTAATACGCGCAAATGACCTGATGCATACCAACACAAGGAAAAACAGCCCCGCACCGTTTCAATGAACTGCACAAGATTCAACCACGATCCAACTTTATTCAGGAATGTAGGCATCAGCCCGACGCCAGTAACGGCGGGTACCATCCACACACTGATAAAGTGCTCCCACCGCTCAAAGTTTTCTCGCCCATTTCGACCAATCCTCCGGCCATTTCCACGGCCATGGCGATCTCCTTGGAACACAACACGGGGTACTCCAGCGAACGGGTCAACGCTTCGAGTTGGGCGGTGATGCTCACCGCCTCACCGATAGCGGTGTATTCGTGGCGGTTGTCCGATCCCACATGCCCTAACACCACCTCACCAATATGCACCCCAACACCAATCTTGATCGGCGCAATTCCATTTTCTTTCAACTTTAAATTGACTTGTCTCAATCGCAACAACATCTCCTGGGCTGCTTCCAGCGCATTCTTCTCGGGATATTCCAGAGCTTGGGGCGCACCAAAATAGGCCAAGATCGCGTCATCGACGAATTTCCCCACCGTGCCATTGTGTTGGTGAATGGCAATTGTCATTTCGGAGAAATATATATTCAATATCGCGACGATCTCTTGGGGTGAACTGGAATTGCATCGCTCGTTGAAATCGTGGATATCGGCAAAAAGTATACAAACACTTTTCCGTTCGCCTTCCAGTCGTGATTGAACCACGCCGGATAACATCGACCTTAATGCTACCGTGCTGACATAATTTCCGAAGATGTCACGAAGCCGTTGCTGTTCACGCATTTTCAAAACGAACTCATATACCGCGCGCAGGAAAAACGCGAGTCCTCCCGCAAGCAGTATCCCCCCCGTCGGCAAATAAACCGTATTCCCCAGCAGCCAAGTCGAACACGTCAACACTGTTCCGACAAACACCAAAAGGGCAATGAATTTAAGCCAGTGCAACCTGGCAAACCAAAGCAAAGTCGCAAGCAGTGTCAAGACGAATACCAACGATGCTTGAGTCTCGCTCAATAGCCCCTTGCTCAACATCGAACGTAACGCCTGCGCATGCCATACCACCGCAGAAAGCTGATGATTCTCCGGCTCCCAGGCGAGCGCGACCGGGAGCTTGACCCTGTCTTCGTGCAGTTTGACCAGTCCGAGCAATACCGGCTTGCCGCCGAATACCTGTCTCAATTGTTCGTCATCACCTTGTTCATCCCACTCCAACACCTTATGAAACGGGATGTAATTAAAATCGTCCCCCACGGTGAAATCAATCAAGCCCCGACCCGTGCGTGGGCTCCCCAGATGAGCCGCCATGCTTTCACTCAACGTACCACCCTCTGCGTAGACCATGCACTGACTCGGGTCGGCGCGTCGTGATACGCCGTCTTGTTCAGCGCATACCGCGACTGATGCCAATGTCGTCACGCCGGAGGCTTCAATAAATGGCGCGTACACCGGCCTGAAATCTCCATTTTCATCGATCGCTTGCGCAAGTACGATGGGACTGTGTGATCTCAGCGCAAGAAGGCCTTGGGTGATTTGTTGATCATATTGCTTAACAAGAAAGTCGTAGGAGCGTTGCGGCAACACGACATCAATCCCGACCACGCTCGGCTTTGCACGGCTCATAGCCTGAAAAAACCTGCCCAGATGGGGATGCCATAAAGCATACGGCTCCTGGAATGTTTTGAAAGACGCCTCATCGATTCCGACGATCACGACATCGACACCGACCGGGTTGGGATGATTTGACCTCAGGTATATAAATTGGCGATCAAGGATCTTCTTGCTCAATTTTTCGCTGAATTCAGAGTAGCCAAGAGAAAGCGCCGCCAGAACACACAACACAAATCCCAGCGAGATCCTTAATGTGCTATTCGCCAGTTTGAGCCAAATCACCTTGAGTCCGGACAATTGGTCTGCCTCACTTCACTAAAGTCGCTTCGATTCGTGTTGCACGTTCGCGATAGATATTTGCCTGTTCCGCGCTTCCCAGTTTCTGATGCGCAAGTGCAAGTAGCGACAAATCTTGGGCAATCTTGTCCGGCAGCCCCAACCTTTTGTCGATGGCAAGCGACTCTTCCAGAATTGGCACAGCCGATGCGGGATCCTTTCCCAGCCACTTGGCCTGCGCCAACAAACGCAGGGCATTCGCATATTCGATCTGCGCCTCGTCCCGGTTCGCGGCAACCGCACGTTCACTCCAGTACAACGCCTGATCAGCGTCTGCGGAATGGACAGCGATGTTCGCACGCAGATTGGCAATCACTCCGGAAAGATTGCATCCGGCAACACAAAGTCCCGTTGCTTTGTCTGCCCAAGATTTTGCATTGACCAGATCACCGGACAACAAACTCAGCAGACCGTATTGCAAAGCGGCCGATGCAAGACGCGGAGCCGGATAACTCAGCGCCTTATCCTGCAAAAGTTGATCCAGATAGTGTTTTGAGTTTGCCGAATCGCCCAACGCTTGGCTGACCTTGGCCAAGTTAAGCAGATTGACCGCGATACCATCCACATTCTCGATGGCAATATCCAGTTGCAATGCCTGCTCATACAAACCAAGCGCCACCCGATATTCGCCGCGCTGATAGGAGCGCTGTGCGCGCTGGTTGAGTTCGACTGCCTGATCCTGCCGGGGATTTCGGACGGGTGCATCGTGACCGCAGGCGGTCATCAAGTGAACGGCGATCAGAGCGATCAGGAATCCGTGCCTGGTTGTGGCCATCATGGTTCGAGCGGCCTGGTTGGGACATAAACATCCACCGGCAATACTGTTTCATCCGGCTTGGGGAACAGGTCATTCAGCAACCAGGATTTCTGCACACCTTTTACGGTCTCTTGGCCGTCTTTTACCAGCGCGTTGGTGTTGCGAACCAATGCCGGGATCTCAGCGGAGGATTCACCGGTGATACGTTTGATGTCGTTGGTCGCGGACTGAACGTTATCCAAAGTCGTCTCCGCTTTCCCAAGCAATTTCGGAATCGCCTTGTCAACGGCATCCAGACTCGAATTGACTCGATCCAAGGCACGATCCACTTTAAGGTAGGCCCCATCCAGTTTCTGATTGCCGCTTTGCGCAAGTGTATTGAACTGCTTCACCGTTTCGCGCAAGTCCCCGGTCACCTGATTGAGATTCTTCAGGATCTGGCGGACATCGCCTTTCGGGTCATTTATGGAAGTCGTGATCTGCTGCACGTCCCTCAAGATCGGTTGTATCTGTCCGGCCAGACTCTCAGCCAGGGTGGCTGCATCCTGCCCGCGTTCGAAGCCCAATACGCTGTTCTGCGTGACCTGCTTGGCCTGTTGTTCTCCCTGAATGATCTCTACCACGCTTTCTCCCACCAACGCCTCTTTGATCAAACGCGCTTTGGCATCCTGACCGATCAATCGCACGTAATCATTATCCAGCGACAATTTGACTTTGACCGAAGCATTGGACTGCATGCTGATCTCCTGCACGCTACCCACTTTGAAACCGATGAATTTGACAGCCATCCCTTTGCTCAACCCCTGCGCATTGGGGGCAAAGAAATAAATCGAGGTGTTGCGTACAAAATAATCTTGCCGGTACGCGATCAGACCCAAAACAATCACAAGAACCGCGAGCGCCCCCCACATGAAGCGGGATGTCTTGTTCACTGTGATCGAAGTGGCCCGATTAAAGTTTGGAAGTTTCATCTCAAAGTTGAATGGACGTCAGTCGGTTTTCGGCGGGATCCCGGAATTCCTCATAGCTCAGTAAAACAGAAGTTCGGAATGGAAAATGCAGACGGAATATTCTATCGAACCGTGCCGTTTTCTCCATCTCGCGGCGCGAGAGACCGTCATGGATCGAGTCGTACACCATCACCTCTGGTGCCATTAGCATGGCGCGAACGAATCCCACCACTCTTTTCTCAAATAACGACAGCTGATCCGGCAACTTGAGCAACAGCGCCGTTAGCGACTTTTCATCACGCACACCGGATTTTTGGAACAGGTCGACCACGTTATCTTCGAGTTTGCCGCCCACCCGAATATCATGATAGAGCACGGGTAAAGTTAGATTGTCCCACACGCGCAGATTGCTGATCAGCCCGCCGTCACTCGCCACGACGGCAGAATTCGGCAGGGCGGATAACACCGCCAACACTTCATTACGTTGTGTATCCGAGCGTACGATCAAACAATAGGAATTGCCCGACTTGAGCTGGACCTGGGTGTTTTCTTCTCCATGCAAGCTCAATGTGAACATGGCATTTATTGGAAGAACTTCGAAGGAGTACTGGTAATTGGTAGGCGCGATTGGACTCGAACCAACGACCCCCACCATGTCAAGGTGGTGCTCTAACCAGCTGAGCTACGCGCCTGTAAAAGGACGCGCATTGTAACCGAACAGTCCGCGGGACGCCAAGCAATAAGTGCGAATCCTGTTCAATATTGTGACGAAGCGTAATTCTCGAAGCGGGTGTACTCGCCACGGAAGGTCAGTTCGACTTTCCCGATGGGGCCGTTACGCTGTTTGCCGATGATGATCTCGGCTTTGCCTTTGTCCGGCGTGTCGGGGTTATAGACTTCATCGCGGTAGATGAACAGGATCAGGTCGGCATCCTGCTCGATGGCGCCCGACTCGCGCAGGTCGGACATCACCGGGCGTTTGTTCGGACGCTGTTCCAGACTGCGGTTGAGCTGCGACAACGCGATCACCGGCACATGCAATTCCTTGGCCAGCGATTTCAGCGAGCGCGAGATTTCCGATATTTCGGTCGCGCGATTTTCACTCGACTTGCCTGCGGGAGAAGACATGAGCTGGATGTAGTCGATGACCACCAGACCGAGACCATCATTCTGCCGATGCAGACGTCGCGCGCGCGAACGTAATTCCAGCGCGTTCAAACCGGCCGTTTCGTCGATGAAGATGGGCGCGTCGTTCAACCTTCCCAGTGCGTGCGTCATACGCGACCAGTCCTCGTCTTCCAAACGTCCGGTACGCAGATTTTGCTGGTTGAGCCGCCCCACCGAGCCGATCATACGCATCGCCAATTGCGTTCCGCCCATTTCCATACTGAAGATCGCCACCGCCTTGTTGGTTTCCAGTGCCACGTTCTCGGCGATATTGATGGAGAACGCGGTCTTGCCCATACTCGGACGTCCGGCGACGATGATGAGATCGCCGGGTTGCAGGCCTGACGTCATCTTGTCCAGATCGGTGAAACCTGTCGCAAGGCCGGTCACGTCACTCGCATCACGACCGTACAACGACTCGATTCGCTCGACCACCTGCGTCAGCAGGGGGGGCATGGCGGTGAAGCCGTTTCGTCCGCGCTCCCCCTGTTCCGAAATCTCGAATACACGGCTCTCTGCTTCGTCCAACAATTGACCCGCATCACGCCCGCCCGGATTGTAGGCACTGGTCGCAATTTCGCTACCCACCTCCACCAGTTTGCGCATGATGGCGCGCTCGCGCACGATCTCGGCATAACGGCGGATGTTGGCGGCCGACGGCACGTTCTGCGCCAGCGTGCCCAGATACACCAGCCCGCCCGCCTTCTCCAGCTCGGCGTTACTTTCCAATGATTCGGCCACGGTGATGACATCGACCGGCTTGGCATGTTCGGTCAGTCGCCCGATGTGGCGCCAGATCAATTGATGTTCGTGGCGGTAAAAATCTTTCTCGCTCAACAGATCGGCGATCTTGTCCCACGCACTGGTATCCAGCAGGATGCCGCCCAGCACCGACTGCTCCGCCTCGACGGAATGCGGGGGGAGCTTCAGGGCTTCAAGTTGGGAATCGGCAACCGGGACAGAGAAGTTTTGCATGGCGGGACCGCAAATTTCGGGAGGGAGATTCTACCTCTTCGGAAAATAAAAAAGGGCTGTTGCCAGCCCTTTTTCGTAACTGCCTGACAACGCGGGTTTACTGCTCTGCCAGTACCGTCACGGTGACATTCACCACCACATCAGGATGCAGTGCAACGGTAACCGCATGATCGCCGATCTGTTTCAGATGACCTGTTGCAGAACGCACTTGGCCCTTCTCCACCGCGTGGCCTTGTGCCACCAGTGCAGCCGCGATATCCGCATGCGTCACGGAGCCGAACAGCTTGCCATCCACACCGGCTTTTTGCACGATCTGCACAGTCAAGCCTTGCAGCTTTTCACCGCGAGATTGGGCATCTGCCAATTTGGCCTGATCCGCCGCTTCCAGATCGACACGGCGTGCCGCGAAATCCGCCACGTTGCTTTCCGTCGCGCGCTTGGCCTTGCCTTGCGGGATGAGAAAGTTGCGTGCGAAACCGTTCTTCACTTTGACCACGTCGCCCAACTGGCCGAGGTTGATCACTTTTTCCATCAGAATAACTTGCATGGTCTACTCCTTAGTGCAAATCGGTGTAAGGCAGCAACGCCAGAAAACGCGCGCGTTTGACGGCGACGCTCAACTGACGCTGGAAGCGCGTCTTGGTTCCGGTGATACGCGCCGGAATCAACTTGCCATTTTCAGAAACGAATTCCTTGAGGATGTTGATGTCCTTGTAATCCACTTCGGGAATCTTCTCTGCGGTGAAGCGGCAGAACTTGCGGCGCTTGAACAATTGGCGCGAAGCGCTGTTCTTCTTGTCATCTTTTTTCTTAAATACACGAGCCATGCTGTGCTCCTATCTCAATGTAACGTTATCAATGTGCAACACCAGTTGCGCGATCTTCAGGCTGCGTCTTGCCAGGAATCCTTCGGCTTTCACATGCTGTCCGTTTTGCAAACGTCCGGCTTGTTTTGCCGCTTCACCCAGTGCCAATGCCGGAACATCACATTGGACTTGGCGTTGCATCCCCGCCTCCTGCTGCATCGAGCTGTGGCGTATCTTGAATGCCACTCGCTCCAATCCTGCCGGGGTGTAACGCAAGCCTTCCAGCTCGATCACTTCCCCCTCAATCACACAACGGTTGCTGTTCAAACCTTGTTAAACAGTTGCCGCCGGTGCTTCAGCCACTGCGGGCGCTTCAACAGCATCGCTGGTGAACGAACGCGACTTCTCTTCCTTCATCATGGCGGAAGGTACAACAACTGCAGCCTTGGTCTTGATGGTCAGATGGCGCAACACGGCATCGTTGAACTTGAAAGCGTGTTCCAGTTCGTCCAGCGTGGGTTGGTCGACTTCGATGTTCATCAGCACGTAATGTGCTTTGTGGATCTTTTGGATCGGGTAAGCCAGTTGGCGGCGACCCCAATCTTCCAGACGGTGGATGTGACCATTCTTGCTGGTCACCAATGTGCGATAACGCTCGACCATCGCGGGCACTTGCTCGCTCTGATCGGGATGCACGATAAATACGATCTCGTAATGCCGCATTACATCTCCTTGTGGTTAAAGCCCCCCGCCATAAATGGACGGTGGAGCAAGGTTTTCGGAACCAAAGCGGTTCCAAAGGGACGCGGATTATAGCGATTTTGAACGTGCCGTCAACCGGAAAACCTCCAATCAATCAGCAGCTAGGATGCGCAGCGGGGGACGTTTCACCAGTTGCCGGGTCGCCAACCATCCGGCCGACGTCACGATGGCCATGCCACCACCACAACCAATCAGCCAGATGAGTGGGTTCGCCTGGTAAGGGATCTCCAGGACAAATCGCGCCAACACCCAACCCAGCAGCAACGCGCCCGCAGAGGCGAATAGCCCGCTCAAACCGCCCAGCACGGCAAACTCGGACACATGCAAACGCGTCAAGTAACGGCTGTCCGAGCCGAGAGTGCGCAAAATCGCCGCTTCATGACTGCGTTCGTCCTGCGTGGCCAGCAACGCGGCATACAACACCGCGAGACCGCTCAACAGCGTAAACAGGAACACCGCGCTCACCGTCTGCGCGATCTGATCCATGATGTTGCGCACTTGGGCAATCACCGCTCCCGTATCGATCAGCAACAAGTTGGGAAACTCGCGCGACAATTCATCCCCGGCGCGCACCTTGTCCGGTGGCAAGTAGAAACTGGAAAGATAGCTGGTCGGGAAATCCTTGAGTAATTCGGGCGTGGTGATGACGAAAAAATTCACCTTCATCGAATCCCACTGCACCTTGCGCAGACTGGTAACAGTTCCGGTGAATCGACTGCCTGCGACATCATAGGTGAGCACGTCACCCAGATGGATGTTCAAGGTCTTGGCGATGCCCTCTTCCACTGAAAGCTGTTTACGTTCCTCCGGAATGACCCCGCCGTTCGTGGTGAGTGTTCCCTGTTCGGCACTTCCCTCGATACGGCCAGACCTACCCGGGACGAACGGGGAAACTGGCGAACCCACTTGAGGTGTCCACCACTTCCCGCTCACCAACTCGTTCCATGCCGGCAACTGCTCCATGTAAGAAAGATTGAACTCACGCTCCACCAGGCCACGGGCGCGCGGATCGGGATAGCTGTCACCACTGACCGGCTTGGCATTGATGGCGACCAACCTGCCCCTAACCATCGGCTGTAATTCAGGGGGTGGCAACGACTTCCGCGCAAAAAAATCCTGCACCGGTTGAGCTTGGTCAGGCTGCAGATTCACCACAAAACGGTTCGGTGTATCCGGCGGCAACTTCCCCAGCCAACTTTGCATCAGATCGGCGCGCACCAGTGTCAATACCAGCAACGCCATGCCGCCCATACTCAAGGCAACGACCTGTATCGCCGAGTTGCTGCCGTGACGCACTAAATTATTGAGTGCGTGTCTCCAGTGTGTTTGAAAAATGGACGAATACCGTGCCAGTCCGCGCAACATCGCCCACGCCAACCAGCCGAACAGCAACAATCCTGCCAGCAAACCGCCCAACACCGCCAAACCCAATTTCAACGAACCCGCATGCCACAGGAACAGCCCCGCCAACACCAACAACGCAAGTCCGTAGATCAGCCAGCCACTCGCCTCGGGCGCACCCATTTCGCGACGCAACACGCGCAACGGCGTCACCTTGCGTAATTGCAGCAATGGCAAAAAAGCAAAGCCGATCAACAACGCGAAGCCGCTGGCTGCCGCCTTGAGCAACGGCATCACACCCGGCTGCGGCAGACTCGCATCGCGCATACTGGCGATGCTTTCAACCAGCACCGCTTGTGTGGCGAAGCCCAGCAACCCGCCGAGCAGCACCGCCACCACACCGAGCAAAACGAATTGGTACAGAAACAGCCACAACACCTGAGCCTGCTGCGCACCGAGGCAACGCATCACCGCAACACCATCCAGATGGCGCAACACGAAACGCCGTGCCGCCAATGCCATCGCCGCTCCGGCAAGAATCGCGGCAGTCAGCGCGGCAAGACCCAGGAAATGTTCGGCACGTTCCAGCGCCGTGCGTATCTCGGGACGCGCATCGCGCACGTCTTCCATCTTTTCATTGCCGGAAAGTTTTTCTTGCAGTGCCGCGCGCAAGGCAACCACCTGCGCCGCCTCGCCCGCAATCATCAAACGATACGAAATGCGGCTGCCTTCCTGCAATAAACCGGTTCCATCCAAATCCGTCTCGTTCATCAATACACGCGGCGCAAAACTAGCGAAGCCGATGGACTGATCGATGTCCTTCACGATGCGCGCCGCCACCTTGAAATGCTGCGCGCCTATGCCCACCTCGTCGCCCACCTTCAGACTCAGACGACGCAATAACCGTTCATCCACCCACACCGTGCCTTGCGAGGGAATCGCGGCTTCGCCCCCTCTCACACCGGGGAAGGCTTGGCCTGCCCTGCGCTTGTCGAAGGGGGGTGGGGGAACAAGCGTTGATACGACACCACCCCCATCAATCTCGATCTTCCCCCGTAACGGGTACCCGACCTCCACCGCCTGAATCTCGCTCAACAACACCTGTTCGCCATGCGCCACCATGCTGGGAAAAGTCCGGCTCTGCACCACGCGCAAACCGCGCTGCTGCGCCATCTCACGGTAGGCTGGAATAAACGGTCGTGTAGAAGTGATGCGCAGATCGGCACCGATCAAACTCTGCGCCTGTTGTTGCAAAGCCTGTCGCACGCGGTCGGCAAACAAACCGACGGTAGCCAGACTGCCCACCGCCAATACCAGCGCCAGCAACAACACACGCCACTCTCCGGCGCGCCAGTCGCGGCGCAGAAGATTGAGGGAAAAGTGGAGAAGGTTCATTATCTATTCACAGAAACATCTTAGGGAATCATCGAAAATTCAATTTCCTATACGCCGACTACCTCGTATTCTATTTTTTTCGGAATCTCTCGGTCTTTTGCTTCGACTGATGTTTTCGATTTCATCGAGATGTTCTACAACCCAAGATGACGTCATGGGTACAATAATCTCCAGCCTCCCGCTGAGTTCGAGAGCGGCATTTCGTGAGACGGATAAGTGTCTAGTGAATCTGGGGCGATTCAAGGTTGAGTTTTAAGGAACAATCCATTCTGATTCTTTAACAAGTTTGTTACCTGCCGTATCTGCAAAGCGAACAATGTAGCCCCCCTTGGACGCGAAGCGCTGGCCGGGTCCCAAGCTCAGGCGCGGATACATCGTTGTTCCATGGGTTTTTAGGCCGTGATCCTCCGGAATCTTAATTCTTAACTCAGCTGCAACCGTATTATTTCCCCATCTATTGGTCATGTCGCCCGGCCTGCCTAGCATCTGTCGGTCCCGGGTTTCTTGTTCAGACTTGCTGCCTTCACGCTTATTCAACATGCTGTCAGCCCGCTCGACAAGGTAGTCGCGATACATATTGTTGAGCATTTCTGAAACTGTGTCGCTCATATAATTAAGAGCAAAAAATGCTTCAGATTGCATAGCTTCATCAACCAGTGGCAATTTACGCATATTGAGCCAAGAGTGGAAATAGGCTAGATTCATTTCTCGCTGTTCGGGCAATTCATAAGGATAAACGAACTTGCTTACAGACTTCCAATCCTCAGACAATCTTACGCGTCCAACATCGGCAAGTTTGGCAGAAAAATAATATCGAACGCTTGGATTAGGCTTGATTTTTTCTAATGCAGCGGCATCATCCAGTCTCAGCCAAAACATGACTACATCATTATCTTTCACCTCTGACAAAGCATTCCTCAATGGCTCAACAGCATCCGTGCCGGAACTAATTGTGCGGTCAGAAACAGTCATTGCAGAACCTGCGAGTGAAAGAGTCAATGACTTTGCTGCTGCCCGTGCCACAACATCATCACGATAAATCTGCACCAGATTCTTCCTAGTTTGTTCAGTGTTTAGCAGGTGATTGCTCAGCACCTCTGCTTCAAGAATTACGCCGCGGGAAAAATATAATGAATAGTTTGAAGGCGAGGTTACTGGTAAATCAACACTCGGAAACCAACAGGGTACTTGTTCTGTCTCGCAAAAGTTATGTACAGGTTGCCAACTGGAATTGGATGTGCCTGATATTAAGGCAAAAACAGGCTGATGCTGATACTTCTCCAGCAACTGGCTCCCCCATGTTTCCTCGGAACCTTGCAACTCCCATACATCCAACTCCCAAGTACGCTCTGTCCCCAACACCATTTCTGCGGCCGAAACCATGTGCTGACGCTTGGTACCCGAACGTTTGGCTGTCATCGTGCTGCCATTCTTCTGTCTGAACGCAATACGCATCATGTCAATTAAAACCTTGCGTTTATCGGCTTCAACATCGGGTGTAATGACCATTGCAAAACGAATACTGTGGCTTGTTGCCCCGGGAGACCATTGCACAGTTAACTGCTTAAGATACGCGGTTAGTGCTTTAAGCTCTGATTTGTTCAATTTATAGCTGGGCATCAGTGCATGCATTTCCCGGCCCATATTATTATTACCCCGCAGAATAGCATCTGCCAGGGTTTCATCCGTATAGGGGGGATGTGACTGGTTAAATCGTTTGCTGACACGCGGATCCATCGTAGCCAAATGCTTGTCGTTGTCTAACGCGAACAGAAAATTTCCGGTGATCGGAGAAACTAAAATATCCCCCTCTACAGAACCCATTCCACTGCGGCGATGACAATGCATGCAGGCTGCATTTAATCCCGAAACTTCAGATGATCCATATCTAATCCCAATCAGTTCTTTTCCGGAAGGTAATTTTCCCTCGACATAAATTCGTCTTCCCTGCTCGATCAAACTTGTATTTGGGGTTGACTCTGCAACAGCAAAGCCGCAATGAAAAAATAGAAATACGCAGGCAAGTACAGGCCACGTTGGAGTTTGTTTACTTTTTGATAAATAATGAAAATTTTCTTGAAATGCAAATTTTTTCATTTCCATATTGAGATACCAATCTTTTGCTCATGTAAATTGTTGTAATACCAAGGGGGTTATTTTCACTTGATACTGTTTAGCTCAATTTCATAAATCAGGACAGCATTCGGTCCGATTCCACGATCACCTTTTTCACCGTACGCAAGGTGCGGAGGAACAACGACTTGCCACTTGGAACCGACTGCCATCAACTTGACTGCCTCCCGCATGCCGGGAATAAAATCAGAGACGGCAAGCGGAACCGGAGCATTTCCTGCCGTGTAATCAAAATCGGTGCCGTCAATTAATTTTCCTGTGTAGCGACACAAAATTATGTCGGAGTCTATTGGTTTTTTCCCCCGGCCAGGTTTGCGAATTAAATATTGCAAGCCATTCGGCAGGCTAATCACGCCCCGAATTGACCGATTTGCTGCAAGAAATTCTTCAGCTTCCTGCTTGTTTGACATTGCAGCTTCCGCTTTGGCTAAGGCAGCTTTTTGACGCACGCTCATTTTTCCGCCACGATGCAAGCGCTCAAGAATCACCTCCGATTCCGGGGTGCCGATTGAACCAGATGATCGGCTTGCTTCGGGTGAAATTGTGCCTGGTGCAGGTACACTGCTGCCCGGTTCCGAAACGAATTGCTCGTTCAGCATATTGCTATCAATTACCACGGACTCCTCTGCATTAACTTCACATGCAGCTATACAGGCAATCATAAGAATAATCTGAAGCTTATTGTTATATGCAAAACACACCATCCGTTTAAACCCCTGGTTATTTGTCCTTAAAAGATCGCTCGAAGACACCACAAAGCGGTTTCGAATTACTTTATGCCGTGCAACTCAATTTCAAAGATGAGCAATTCATTGGGCCCGATATCGACACCCACCCCTCGTTCGCCATAGGCCAAGTTCGATGGAATAAAAATCTGCCACTTCGATCCAACGGGCATCAATTTCAAAGCTTCCTTCCATCCGGCAATTAATGCTGATACTTTTAAATTTACGATGTGGTCACCCGTATCATCAAATTCAGTGCCATCAAGTAATGATCCCCGGTAATTAATCTGTACCACGTCAGAATCCTGGGGTTTTTTCCCCTTCCCCTCTTTGATTACCCTGTATTGCACGCCACTTTCCAGAGTGACAACACCCGGTTTGGATTTATTTTCAGACAGGAATTTTTCAGCCTTATTCCGGTTCTCAATCAAAGTTTGCTGCTTCGTCAGCATGGCGTTCTGGCGTATTGATGCCTGGTAATTGTTCATTAACTTACGCAATTCTTTTTCAGAAATCAGCGCATTTTCGCCTGAGATTCCGCTCCTGATCCCTTGTATCAAAATCTCCAAGTCAAAATCAGTAGATTGTTTTTTCAGGTTCTTGGCAACACTTAGTCCTATTCCGTAACTCAATTTTTCTTTATCCGTTTTGAGTTCTTTGACTTCTGCAGCGAAAGCGTGATTCGTGGCAACAAGCAAGCCGCAGATAAGCATAATTCTCAACTTCATTTTCAGTTTCCCCACAAAATTAATCGGTTAAGTCAGACTCACTGTCTATATTAAACAAGAAAAATGTCGCCAGTTTCTTCCCATTGGGTAACTTAGTACCGTTCTGGAAATATTCTGGCGACATTGGCATTTCAATTTTCCTTCAATACCGGAGCTAGTTACCTAGCTCCGGTTGAAGAGCTTACTTGGTTATATTAAGGTGCAAGTAGTACTGTTGCAGTAACAGGTGAAGCTACTCCCACAGAGTTGACCGCATAGACTCTGATAGACAAATTCGTCACCCCGGTTCCTATTCCATAGGGTAGTCCAGCTTCCAGAGTCAATCCTGTAAATGGAGTTGCATTTAGCAAGTGATTGGTTCTACTTGGAGGTACGTTAGCACCACCCCAAGTATTCCCACCATCTGCAGAATATTCAAGGATGAAGTAAGCCTCATTGGTTGAGTTATCTTGCCAAGTTACCGTGTAAGTTGATGGATTTCCACCACCATCCAAAACAATTGCGGCAGCCAATAAACTTGGCGCTACCGGAGCCGCCAAATCTGCCACTACAGTCTTACCTGCCGTTTCACCCCACGGATTGACTGCAGTAACACGGTAGGTGTAACTGATACCGGCTGTAGCAGTTGTGTCTGTGTAAGTCATAGTATGTACAGGCACTTCAATCAGCATGGTTTCAACATTTGCTGGGTCGGAACGGTAGACTCTATAACCACCCTCATTGTTACCTGCAGGATCTGTCCAATTCAGAACCACACTTTGCAGAGTGATAGACCCAACTGTCAACGAGTTCAACTCTTGCGGAGCTGTGCCATTATAGTTAACTGAATCACTGTTCGATGGTAGCGAAGAAATTGCATTGACCGGAGTCAGAGCGATAACTTGGTAGGCGCGAATACCTTGTATGGTGTCCGTATCTTGCCATGTCATTGTTCCACCTGCTCCTGCTGCGACGGTAGCTTTGCGTACCCAGCCATTGCCATTATCAACTTCAATCGCGTAGCCACTTTCATTCGTAGCGTTATCAATCCAAGTCAGATCAACGGCTGCGTTTAATGCCGTACCAACCAACCTTGCTACAAACTGCGTAGGTGTAGCAGGAGTCAGTAAATTCACCGCTACCAAATTCGACGGCAGAGAATTGATTCCAGTAACCGGAGTTAGCGCAGTAACTTGATAACTGTAGGCTCCCGGCGTAGCAACTGTCGCGTGTGAAGTGAACACGTTGCTTGCGGTTGTTTCCACCATTGTCCAAGGAGCCGCTCCTGTAGCTGAGACCTCCACCAAATAGCCTGTTGCACCGGGGACAGCAGCCCAAGACAGATCAACTCCGGTTCCGGTCGGATCAGTAACTTGCGACAAGATCGGTGTAGCCGGCATCGACAAATCTACCTGTACAGTTTCTACCGATGCGGGCGACTTGATCGCAGTAACCGCAGTCAAGGCAGTCACACGATAGTTGTATACACCCGCAGTAAGAACTGGCAAATGTAGAGTCGTCAATGCCGTTGCCGGTTCGGCTGTCCAAGTGCCATTCACACCGGTAGAAGAAACTTCAACCTGGTACGCAATTGCATTGCCAACCAGATTCCATGACAGGTTCACTCCCGTTGCATCCAGAGTTGCCGGTTGCAAGTTCGGAGCAATCGGTTGGATCAGATTAGCAGTCAATGGTGTTGACGCTGCCGGTACTCCCCACTGGTTGACAGCGGAAACACGGAAAGTGTAAGAGCCGGGTTGAGTCAGAGGTGCATGAGATATCAGTACACCCGGTGCCGTCGTTTCAACAGTTGACCAATTTGCACCAGCATCAGTTGAAATTTCGACCAAGAATCCTGACTCATTGGCTGAATTATCCAGCCATCTAACAGCAACTCCAGTCAACTCTGGTGTAACAGACTGAATTGTTGGCGCCACTGGTGTTGTCAAGTCAGCTGTAACCAGGTTAGATACGCCTGAATCGCCGTTAGCGTTACTTGCAAATACTTTATACGAGTAGCTTGTGCCCAACGCCACAGTGGTATCGGTAAAGGCAACGGGAACAAATCCGGTCGAGTCTAGCCCGAGGCGTGATATCGCAGGCAACTGACTGGAATAGACACCTACAACACCATTGGTGACAACGGCACGTTGTACGGTATAGCTGGTCTCGATAGCAGAATTATCAGTCCAAGACAATGCGACCTGAGCAACACCAACACCTACAACAGAAGGTATTGCTGAAAGTCCCGTTGGAGCATTTGGAATCCGTGTATCAAGAACACCTGAAGTCAGCAAATTGGAATATTTTGTTAATCCATAGCGGGTATTCACAGCCGAGATTCTGAACTTGTAACGGTTATTTGGTGCTACCGCAACATTCATGCTTACTCGAGTTCCAGTAGATGTTCCATTAGGAATTAACAAGATAGGCTGTGCCACATAGGCCCCGAATGGAGTTGCAGAAGATGCACCCAATGCTGTTGCCACTTCAACACGGAAACCCGTTTCATTGTTCGCGTTATCGGTCCAAGAAACGGCTGCCAAAGTACCGGTGTTATCCAATACGGAAGTTACAGCGGTCGGTGACATCGGTGTTGCCGGAGCCGACAGATCAGCCACAACTGTTATTGGAGCAGACGAACCCGCCAAATTGCGCGCGGTGATCCGGTAGGTGTATTTAGTCCCTGGAACAGTAACTTTATTCGGAGGTGTAACCACACCACCTGTTGCTGCCACTACAGCGCCTGCCCTTGTTACTGTGGTTGGTGAGCCATATGTCACACCATTGTTAGTCGAAGTTTCAACCAGATAGTTTGTTTCATTGTTGGCATTATCTGTCCACGACAACGTAGCTGACAAACCATTTGCTGCAATAACAGTTGGCAACCCTGTTGGTGCAGCAGGCAGTGTTGTGTCCACAACATTTATTGCAGACGAAAGATACGCTGAGCCAGCGGTGACGCCAAAATTGGTTCTAACAGCTTTTACACGGAAGGAATAACGTTGGCCCGCCAATACCGGTACCGACACAAGTGGCCTTGTGCCTGTTGTTGTACCCAAAGCACCCGCACGATCCAAAACTACTGCTTGCACGTAAGTCACACCGCCATCCGTTGAAGTCTCAACGACATAGCTGGTTTCATTATTGGAATTGTCCAACCACGATACGTTTGTTCTCAAGCCGGTTGCAGCTTGGTAATTCAACGTAGTCAATAATACTGTGGGTGCGGAGGGTGCAGTTACAACATTAAATGAAATCGCCGCAGATGAACCCAGCCAGTTGACCGCTTTTACGCGGTATTTATAGCTCGTGCCAGGCAACGTAACAGCGTTATAGCTCACCGTAACATCCTTGGCATAACTTTGAGCCGCACCCGTACGAACGATTGTTCCATTAGTTGCTGTGGTGTAAGTCAAACCATTATCTGTAGAGACTTGAACCAAGAAACTATCTTCGTTGTTTGATTTATCTGTCCAAGACAAGGTTGCAGACAATCCATTGGCAGCAATCACTGTGGTAGGCAACACTGGAGCTGCTGGTAAGCCAACACTCAATTCACCGGAAGCCAGCCAAGTTGAATTCGTTCTTTGCCATGGATTGGATTTGTAAGATGCAATGCGGTAAGAATATGAATGGCCTGATACCACATCGGCAAACACATTGGGTCGCGTATTTGATCCTGGAATTGCCGTATTCAGCAACAAGAATGGAGTCCATGCACCACGATCCGTCGATTGTTCAATCACGTATCCGGATTCGTCGGTCGCATTATCCAACCAAGATACGTTGATCCTGGAGTTGATCGCATCCAATTGCAAGAATACTTCACTTGCTGTCGGCGCAATAGGCTGTGGTGGAGCTGTCAAATCGACATCAAACACGATTGCCAATGATGAAAGCGTACCGTTTAGTGCGCTTACACGATAGCGATAATGCTTACCCAGTGCCGTGATAGCCGAGTGAACCATAGCCCCGGTTCCTGTTGTTTGTGTGACAGTGCGCGGAATATTCGCCAGTTGTGTATAGGTACCCACTGCGCCATTCGCCGAAACCATTGCAACCTCGACGCGATAAGCAGTTTCATTGGTTGCATTATCCGTCCAGTTCAAATTTGCTGTCAGTCCGTTGAGTGCAATTGCAACCGGCAACGGAGTGGGCGCAACCACACTGGAGCTCACAGCCAGTACACTGGAAGGAGCAGAGTTGCCCGTACAAGTATTGGTGGCAAAAACATGGGTGGCACAATTGTTGGCAATGACCCGGTATTGATTACCTTCTACATAAGCAGGGTCAGTCCAGCTTGTGGCATTCGCCAGCGTTTCACCCGCAACAGCCCAGAGCAGTCCATCAGGTGATTTTTCAACAACGAACTTAATTTCATTTTTTGGATTGCTAATTGGATTCGTGTTACCAAGAACCGTACCGGCAGTCGGCACGCCCGCCAAATCCACGCCACCCAGTGGTGTTGGATCGTTCCAGGAAACGACTCCGGCAGTTTCCATGCTCAAATTGGTCGGCGCATCCGGAACGATAACGATTGGATTAAATACAACCGGCCGCATGAAGTCATTTTCTTCGTGACCCAAAATATGGCAATGCCACACATATTCATTGTCGTAATTCTTGACCGCATTGGCGACCACCATTGCAAGGTTGGTGAACGGATCAACTTGACTGAAGCCTAAACGTGAGCCGACCGGCTGGGTTGGATCCATCAGGCGCTGGCTTTTCGGCTGCCCGAAAGGCACGAGCGGACGTTTTGCTTTAACTGCGACCACGATATCTTCAAGTGGGTGCATCAAAACTGTTTCTTTCCAACCAAACTCATAGGGTTGGATTGGCTTAACTGTACCGTCCCAGCCAATACGGTTAAGTACCTGCACATTCACCAAGTGGAAGTGAACCGGGTGTGAGTCCACGCCGTTATGCGTAATTTTCCAGATTTGGATCTCGTTTTCGCCGAGAATTTCAGTTACCGGATCGATATAGTTCAATGGAATCGTGGTTTGAATAAGGGCGCTGGTAAACGGCAACTCCATAGCCAAAATAGCGTTCATACGTCCATAGACAGGTTCAAACAATTCATGAATCGCCTTGCTCTTAATTTGCAGGGATATTGTTGTTTGCAGCTGAACCGACGCTACCGCCCCAACCCCGCCATTAACAGGTTTAAAGAGGATTTGCGGCGCAGCAATATAACCAAAACCCGGATCCATCAATCTCAAACCGGTAATTTTGTAGGTTGGAATATGCGCCGGAACAGCCGGCGTGCCAAGCAGAGGATTTGGCGCAATGTACGGAGTGGCTATGTTGTCAACTTCAGCCACGACCACTGCCGCCCGATTCCCGGCCAAGATGCCAGCCGGTGACAAATCAATTCCGCCTCCCACGATTTCTACGATAGGTGCAGCACGGTATCCCGTACCGCCGCCAATCAGTCCAACCGAGCGAACAGGTTGACGCACACCTGTTGGGGTAAAGTCAAAAGTAGGCGCGGTTAATGAACCCGTATAAATTCTGGCCAGATTTTGGGCGTCATTTGTACCAAAAGCCTGGTTATATTCCGGCTGCGGAACAATAGGACGGGATTGCGTCGCGCCATATACGGCAGCCATTGCTACATCGAAAGCCGCAAATTTCTGTGCATCGGCAGGTGTGATACCGGGATCAACCGCCGCCGCGTCCACAGACATATATCCCGGCGCCTTTGGCAGGAAAGCAGGTGCTGGCGTAGTGTTTCTCACCACAATCTGCATAAGTGTGCGCGTATTGGGACCATAACCGGGAAGCGTTCCAAATGATCCACCTGCACCGCTAAAGTCTTCCATGCCGGTAAAGTAGTCAATTCGCGGGTCGTTTGCGGGAACTGGAGCGGGCGCATCGTTGAAAAGAATCAGCGTTTTTCCGGCAAATTGTGAAAAGTCAACTACTACGTCAGCACGCTCAGCCCCACCAAGAAGCAATGCGCGATCCAGTATATTCAACACAGTAATACTGCGTCGATTCATCTCATAGGCGATTGGATGCGCCGGGATAAGCGCTGGGTGCGGCATCAATCCACCTTCCGAACCAATGTGGATTATGTCCGGTCCTGCAGTATCGGGATCAGGCACGCCACCGAATCGACCGTCAGTAGGCCATGTTGGAGGAAATGTGGCAGTGGGTACAGCGGGAACCATTTTAACTTCAGTACATTTGACCCCAGAGGCTTCCGCAATCGGATTGTTGGTATGTGTACCCGCCGCAATCTGTGCAGGTGTTGCACTCAAGTCGCAAAGCTTGCCGGCACTATCAATCGCCTGGAAAAAACTCAAATTCATGAAGCGGTCATTGGCACCATTCAAGATACGGAAACGATAAGCTTTCGGATCGACGGTAATTGTTGGATACGCCGTACCGTTAACCACTGCCGTGTCCATAAACGCTTCCGGAGTCGTGGTTACATCATCATACGCCCCGGAAGGCAGAGAATATTGCGCCGGGAAGATTGGCCAAAACCAAGGCCCCCAGTCCCAACGCCCTACCGGATTGGTACCGTCAAACGAGTTTGGATCCTGGTTTGTTTCATAGACGTGCGGAAACCAAAGATCACCTTCGGAACCCCATATGTCGACGGTCTGTCCCAAGGAGTCCTTATTCCATTTCGCATCTTGTTGCGCGATATTTTTAGGTACAAAAGTTTTGTCCTGAATAACCAGCGGAATTTGCTCGGCAGGAAGCACTCCGGCTCCGGCAAGACCCCATTCCGTTGGATCAATCAACAAATACCCTGCAGCAATACCCGAATAAGCATTCAGACGTGTCAATCCGGAGACGTGTTCGTGATACCACATCAAACGACCACTCATTTCATTTGGGAAATACATGGTCATCGAACCGGGACCCGGATCGGGCATATCGGGCACATTCTGCGCGGACACCCCTTTGCCTAAGCCATTAGCGTAATAGTCAACTTCACCTGCCGGTGCAAACCACTGATGCGGCGTGCCGTCGCTGATCCAAGGCGAATCTCCGCCATGCCAGTGAATCGCCGTCCGGTTTTGTAGCATCTCATGAACCACTCCCGGTGCTGTGGTGCCATCAGGCAACGTTACTGTGCCGTCAATACCGCCATACGTTTCACCCGCACCGGTAATTGTTTTGTCAACTGGAATAAATGACTTGGCACCTTTCATGGTTCCAAACGGCAGGTAATTGGTAAATTTAATACGCACCGGCACGCCACTTACTGCGAGGATGACCGGCCCCAAGTAGTGCGGCGTATCAACTGCGGTCACCTGCTCGAGAGATTGAGCCCACACCCCGGTCGCCGGATCTTTTTTCCATTTATAGATGGGCGTGCCATCAGGATAAGTCAGCGGAATTTGCTTGCCGGGGGTTTTAACTGTGGACAATTGCACATAGCCGCGCAAGCGCGTTGCCTTGAACAAATCACTGTGCATACGCTCAGTATATTCAACAATGCCGATCTCATAGTAGTCATCGTTTGTGACATTGCCGTTTGCATCAACCCATTTTTCTCCTACTCCGAGCGGCATGTACTGACCATTACAGTTGCCGGCGGTTAATGCGCCACAAGTATTGGCTGTTGTACTGGGAGCCAGATTTGGAGAAAGAATGCTGGGAAGTGAATCAACGAATTTGCGTAGTGGAGTACCAGTATCTACGGGAGGAACAACCAACAACCCTGTTGCCGGATCAATAACTGAGGGCACAGCATTGGGATCCATGTTAGGTTTCAATCCTGCAGGCGAGTTCGCATAATAGGTTTGCACCTTAATTGGCTGCCCCGTTACATCAATGTTATCGCCCCAACCGGCACCCGCATGAGCCAAGTTAGCCGTTAATTGGGCCGAAATCGCCAAAGCCATTGCGGCCGCAACTTGAACTAATGAGGAGCTGCGGCGCTTTGTCACATTGAATTGATTGGTATTCATCACTTATTTATCTCCCAGATAAATTTTTTAACCGTTCGTTGAAGCTAAATTTGCTACCGAATTTGCATACTAACTAGATGAACTTGCCATGTCATGGAACAGATAGACCTTTATACGTAGGGAAACCCTATCATTCAGAAAAGACATTGCATGGGACATTTGTACTGTTTGATATTTCATTCAGGCAATATTGGAAATATTGCTGGCTGCGGATTGTAAACGGGGCTTGTCATTGTCGTCCATAGTTAAGATAACTTTTTGACATGCATGATCTTGATAACCTTTCAGCCTGAACATTTACGGCAATTCAAAACGTCTTTAGCGCTGACTCAATAATTTTTACACTCACATCGACCTTGTCCTGGCGATTCACCAGCCTGACAATTTCTCCACTGCAATTTAGTGTTAAATTGTTTCCCTGATTTTCAAACTCGACCGCAAATCGAACAATTTCTCCCAGATTAAAAAATCCTTTTGCCTCGAAGCAAATACCAGAAAGGCTGATATCGCGCGTCACTCCCTCAGTATTTGCGATGCTGACAGGTAGAGAAACGGGGATTCGTTGTTCACTTCTTTGTTCTGTAATATCTTCTGAATTCATCGGTGAAATTCTCCGGAATTTATGCTAATTTTCAACAGGATACATATATAAAAGGTTATATTATGAGGTGTGTAAATCTAGGTCAATGGAGAAACCGATATTTTTCGTAGTTCGTTAATTCCACGAAATTTCCAGTTTGGTGTAGGACGTATCAACTAGATTGACACGCGCAAAGGCAAGTATGTCAAATGAAAAAAAACGAAATTCAATGGTTCAACTACCCATGTGGCTGATTCCTGAATATTCAAAAATCGGGTAAGCTGGGCTGAAATATATTTCGATGAACTTAACCTTACAGTTCTAGCCTATCTTTACTGTACCTCATGGTCCAAAAAATTCCTGACGTTTACTCGGAAAGTGAAGAATCGTTCGATTTGCTTATCCAGATATGGGTAAGATTTGTAATCGCATGCACCTGTTTACTAGTCTTTTTTCTGGATCCCATTAATTCAGGGATACCCAAAGAATTCACCCATATACTGCTCATTTCGTACTGCCTTTACAGTGCATGTTTTGTGTTTGTGTACGACATGCAATCATTCCGCAGGTTTGCAACAAACCACCTCACCTACTGGATTGATACGATTGTTTTTTCCGCACTGATTGCTTTTACGGGCGGCGTAGACAGCATGTTTTTCTTCTTTTTGTTCTTCCCGATTATTGTTGCCGCATTTTCAGACGGATTAGTTGCAGGTCAAAAAGTAACCGCCTTCTCCGTCTTGATATTTACGATTGTCGGATTGCTCTTTGTTCCACCTGGCAAAAGTTATGATTTGGGCTTGGCAATCATGCGCCCAATTGTTTTGGTCGTTTTCGGATCAATGATTGCGTACTGGGGCGAAGGAAGAATAGTACTCAAACGCAGGCTTGGGCTTTTGCAAGAAATTGGGACTAATTGGAATCCTCGTTTTGGCTTCAACCACGCGATCATGATCAACCTGTACCGATTGGTCGAGTTCTATAAAGGCAGTCGTTGCATTCTAGTCAAAGAACGCTCTGACCAGATTCCGAAGTTTGTGATGTACACCAGTGATCGAAATAAACCGACAGTACAGGCAAGCCCCAAAGAAATCTCTGAAACAACGGCCAAGGTTCTCCTTTCACTACCACCTTCGATAGCGGTTGCCTATGAAAACCCTTCTGCCCATAGTTTGCGAAATTTCAACAGATACATTGCCTACGATATAAACACGCTTGAGAGCAGTATTAATTACTTGAATGTGTGCGAAACTTTATCTAATCTATTCGATGAAGAATCCTTCATATCAGTGCCCTATAGACAGCAAGGCGTGGCGTCAGGCAGGATATTCCTGACTGCAGGCAAGCGGGAATTCTCCAGATCGGACGTCGGATTTACCCAGCAAGTAGCAGAAGTGATGGCTTCCGTAGTTGAAAATATGCATTTGATTGAGAATCTAATCGCCGAGGCGGAGGGGCAGGAGCGTCATAGAATTTCGCTAGATGTACATGACACAACAATTCAGCCTTATATCGGTTTGACGCTGGCGCTTGATGCCCTCGCGCAGGATTTTCAAAACAACACACAGTTGACCACAAAAATACGCGAAATTATCATGATGGCCAACATGACTATTCAAGATTTGCGGAGCTACAAAGACACACTCCGCGAAAAATCTTTAATGCGGGGGGATGTACTGATCTCGGGTGTGAAAAATCAAGTCGAGCGGTTATTACGGTTTTACGGGATTCAAATCGAGGTCGAGGGAAATGTTGATCCCAATCTTTCCGGAAGGCTGGCTGAAGCGGCATTCCAAATTATCAAGGAAGGATTGAGCAATATTCTCAGGCATACCAATGCAAAGAAAGGTTTTGTAAATTTTCAAAGCACGGAGACAGAGTTGCTGCTGCAAATTGGCAATGAAGTGGACAATAATGCACGGGGCCAAAACAAATTTAAGCCAAAATCAATTTTTGAACGCGTGTTTTCTCTCAACGGCAAAGCACTGGTTGAAACCAACCAGAATGGGTATACGGTCTTAGTCGTGACCATACCACTCACCAAGGATTAAATAAATGTTAGAAACCGCAGTAAATAGTATTCGTGTATTACTGATCGACGACCACCGTAGTGTGCTTTGGGGACTGGAGAAACTGATTGACAGTCAGAAACCAAAAATGTGCATCGTCGGGAAATTCACCAGTTTTGCGGAGGCCTCCAATGAATTGGTAAAGCTAAACCCGGATATTATTTTACTGGACTTGGATCTCGGCACAGAACATGGTCTGGATATTCTTCCCCGTCTGACCAGCATCACACAGGCCAAGATTCTAATCCTTACCGGGTCACGCGATGCCGCGTTGCATGACAAAGCCGTCATCGCAGGCGCCAAAGGAGTACTTGAAAAAGAAAATTCTGCGGAAACTATTTTGACTGCCATTGAACGGGTTCATGAGGGGCAACTCTGGCTGGATCAGGCACGCATGGGCAGGATTATTCTGGAACTTTCACGAAAAAAATCTTCCGAAGAAAAGAATCCTGACCGAATTAAAATTGAATCGCTTACTGCAAGGGAGAGAAATATTGTTACGGCAGTAACGGTTCGAGCAGGTGCGACGGGAAACGATGTGGCGAAATTATTGCACATCAGTGAAAGCACTTTGAGAAATCATCTGAGTTCAATTTACACGAAACTCGAACTTTCAAATCGATTGGAACTTTGGGATTACGCACACAGGCATGGCTTGGATAAGGAAGTGAAATCCTAAGAACTCGCCCCGAAACTGATTGCTGTCTTCACCTACAGTCAGCCACCGTAGTTTCGCGCCGCCCATTTTTTTGATCAACTGTGTTTGTTTGGATTACATACACTCTGCTAAGAGTTGTTGGGTCGCGCCGCGAACGAATCCATGGCCCAAACTTCTATCTAGGGTAAAACTTGAGCCTCCCCGAACATCCAAGTTGCCAGAGTCCCTGATTCAAATCTCATACGTGTCAAAGCAATCTGTTTATCGAGTTCGCTGGTGGCGAGATTCACCATAGTAGTCAAGTGCTCATTCTCGGCCGTCAATACTTCAAGCAGCGATCTTCTCCCCAGTGTTTCCCATTGCGTGAAGTAGTCGCTGCGTACTTGCTCGGTGCTTTGCGACAGCGTTTTCAAACTGTCCGCACGGGCGCTCTGGTTGATATAGTCAGCCCAGGAGCTGTCGAGTTTGTATTCAATCTCAAAAATCATTTGCCGGTATTTTTCCTGAGCTGAATTTGCTCGTTCGATTGCGGCCTTTTCCTGTGATTTTCCCGCGAAACCCTGGAATAAATTCCATTTGACACTCATGTACATTTGCCCAGGATCGCTATATCCCAATACATCAACGCCGGACATCCTGGTTGCCAATACGTCGAAAGTAGGCCAGTAAATTCCGGTTCGTATTGCTTCGGCAGTGCTATTCAACGCCATACGGTCCGCCTCGGCAGCGACCAACATGGGATGGAATTGGAGTGCGGCAGTTTTTGCCTGTTCGATCGGGATCGGTTCGATATTTGGAATATTGCCCCGCAGGTTAACCGGAAGATTTTCCGGGCTGACCAGTTTTGCCAATTGGATTTCGAATTCGCGAAGTTTGAATTCAGCGGCAAATTTATTTTCTCTTGCCTGCAGCAGGCGGGCTGTAGCCTGGGTGAGCTCACTCCTGCGGCCCGAGATCGTTTGAACAATGGTGCCCATTTTTTCCACCAACAATTCGAGTCTCTCGATGTATTGCTGGTGCAAATCGGCCAAACGTTGGTACTTCAGAATCTGCAAATAGGCAGTCGTGGTATCAAATAAAGTTTGTTCGCGCACTTGCCTGTATTTCGCATAAGACGATTGCGCCTGAAATTCTTTTACGGAAATCTGCTTGCCGATTTTACCGCCGTCATACAGCGTATAGGATATGGTGAGTGAGGCGCGATTGGTGGTCCCGTTGCCGTAGGGGTTGCCGGTGCCGAACATTTTGGATTTACTATTCGCAGAGAAATCGACACGCGGCCAGCGCGCACCCTTTACTTCGCTGATATCATTCTGGGAGGCATGCCAAGTGGCTTCCGCATCACGAAGTTGCGGGCTGCGCATCAAGGCAATTCCGCTCAAATGCAACAACAATTGGTTGCTTGACTGTCCCGCATTTAACGTTGCAATTGAATTCGTATTTCCAACTGGCGAAACGGCAGATTGTGTACTGGAGACAATCGGCAAACTGGTTTTCGGCAAACTGGTTTCCGGCTGCTCGACAGATTTGCTCCAATCGTCCTGCGCACCTATCACAACCGGTGAGAAAAAAAGCCCACCCATTGCCACGAATAAAAGAATTGTTCTCATCGGACACTAACAATTTGATCGACGGGCGACACCATTCTAACGTTCACGGAAAGCCTCTCTCGCTTTGAACACGGGCTTGAGCAAATATTCGAGAATGGTTTTCTTGCCGGTTTTTATTTGTACAGTGGTGGTCATACCGGGAATGATAGAAAAACTCTTGTCCCCACGGCTCAAAGAAGCCGAATTTGTACGAACGATCACTTTGTAATAGACGTCGCTCAGACCGGCTCTGACCGCACTGGGGCGCTCCTCGCGCAGCGTATCCGGACTGATATGTTCCAGAACACCGCTCAACCCGCCGTAGATCGAATAATCGTAAGCCGTCACCTTCACCATCGCGTCCAATCCGGGCCGCAGAAAAGCAACATCCTTGGGTAATATCTTTGCCTCAATCAAAAGTTGCTCCTCGAAAGGAACGATTTCCATGATGTCGGTTGCCGACGCAATCACCCCGCCAATTGTGGTTACCCGGATATTCTTCACCGTGCCTTTTACCGGCGCCTTGACCAGGGTGCGATTCATCGTATCTTCACGACCCACCGCATTCTCTCTGGCTTGCGCCAACTCGCTCTCGGTACGAACCAATTCCTGGTTAGCTTCCGCGATAAATTTATTTTTGCGCTCGGTAATCTGTACCCGCGTGTCGTTCGCCAGACGTTTGGATTTGATCAGTTCCAGGTCGGAGATCAATCCTTTGGCAACTAGCGGTGCCGTGATCTCAATCTCCTTTTGCGTCAACGCCAATCCGCGCTCCAGCCCCTCGATACTTTGTTCCAGCGCGCGTTTTCTCGAATTGAATGATTCGCGTTCGTTGCGCACAATGTCAGGATACGCATTCACTTCCGGCGGAAAGATCAGCGGTTTGTCATACACCTCTGCGCGCAAGCGCGTCACACTGCCCATCAGCGCGATCATCTTGTTGTAACTTTCTTGAAACGACGCGGTAGCGCGAGTAGGATCGATCTTTAGCAACAGCTGGCCCTTCTCGACCACCTGCCCTTCCTTCACGTTCAACTCGGAAAGTATCCCGCCCTCCAGACTTTGGATAATCTGTTCGCCGCTGATCGGGATGACCTTGCCCTCCCCTTCCGTAATCTCTTCCACTTCGGCCAGGCTGGCCCACACCAATGCCGCAACCAACACGAGGCCGATCAAATACAGCGCCCAAATCACTTTGGGTGCGGATTGTTCCAGCATCGCCGCATGCAGGTCGCGCATGTAATGCAGGTCATCCGGTTTAGTGCTTTGCTTTGAAGATTGTTCAGGATTAGCCATATTCTTTTTCATTACGCGGGGGGAATAGCCACATTGGGTACAGCAACCTGACCTGCATTGAGCGCGGCCATCACTTTATCGCGGGGGCCATCCACAATGAGTTTGCCGTTGTCCAACACGATGACCCGATTCACCAAAGCCAATAATGACATGCGATGTGTGGCAACAATCAGCGTCCTGCCGGACATCTCTTTTTGCATTTGCTGCATGAATAGAGCTTCGGTCTGGCCATCCATCGCGCTGGTCGGTTCGTCCATCAACACGATAGGATTCTTTGCCAACAGGCATCGCGCCAAGGCTACCAGTTGACGTTGTCCACCGGACAATCCGGCACCATTCTCGCCCAGTTGCATTTCGTATCCCAGCGGATGTCTGGCCGCCAGCATGTCGATGCCGGTTGTTTTTGCCACCTCTAAAAACTGCTCGGGGCTGGAATACGGCGCGGCCATCATGATGTTCTCGCGCAACGTGCCGTAAAACAATTTGCAGTCCTGTGACACCAGCCCGATGTTGTGATGCACATCAGCGGGGTCAATCTGGCGCAAGTCGATATTATCGGCATAGACACTGCCCTCAGTCGGCATGTACAAACTGCTCAACACGCGCATCAAAGTGGACTTGCCGCTGCCTATTCGTCCCAACACGGCAACCCTGTCCCCCGGCGCGATGTTCAAATTTAAGCCCTCAAGAGCGGGCAACTTTTGCTGCGGATAGGTAAAGCCCATGTTCTCCAGGCGCATTCCGCCTTCGAAACGGTTGCGTGGCAAATAGTTTTGTTTGGGATCTCGGTCGGTCGGTTGCTTCATCAAACCGTTCAGAACCTCCAGTGAGGTTTTGGCATGTTGATAACGCACCGCCAACCCCACCACCTGCGCAAGCGGCGAAACCGCGCGTCCTGCCAGGATCACCACCCCGATCAGCGCGCCCATCGACAGTTTTCCTTCACCGATCAGATAGGCGCCCCACACCACGATGATGACCGTCACGATCTGCTGAACGTAGCTCACGAAGTTCGTCGCCCAACTGGTCATCAAGCGCGATTTCATCGAACTCATCGAGGCCAATGCGCTGAAATCCTCCCAACGCTTTTGCATCATTCCCTGCCCGTTGGTGGCTTTCAAGGTCTCCATGCCTTCGATGGATTCAATGAGCAAACCATGCTTGAGTGAAGACTCGCGCATGTTCTCCTTCATGTAGCGGGCTAACGGCTCTTGGATCACCCAGCCGATCAACACCACCAGCGGAATCGTGATCACCGGTACCCACGCCAAATCTCCTCCTATCATGGCGATGACGGCAACGAACAAAAATACAAAAGGAAGGTCGGTCAGCGCGGCAACCGTGGCTGAAGTGGCGAATTCGCGCAAGGATTCGAATTCACGCAACTGGTTGGCAAAGGCACCGGAAGAAGTCGGCTTCACTTCAAGCCGCACATCCATCACTTGCCGGAACAACATTGCGCCCAAAACAAGATCGGCTTTCTTGCCCGCCACATCCACCAGATAACTGCGCAATTGACGCCCGGCAAATTCGAAGGTCATTGCCAAAGCCGTGCCCAGCGCCAACGCCCACAAGGTGATGTAAGCCTGATTCGGCACTACGCGGTCGTACACGTTCATGGTGAAAAATGTACCAGCCAAGGTCAGGACGTTGACCAAAATTGCCGCGAGGATCACGTTGTAGTAATAGCTACGGTAACGCCACAACGTCCCCCAGAACCAACTCACCGGATGTGTCGCCAAATGGATTCCGGCGCGTTCATCACGGCGCACCGGCGGTTTGATAAACATGCAATACCCGCTGGACAGTGCGTTCAATTCCTCAAACGACATCTGCACCGGAAGCATGGTCTCGCTACTTTCCACGGTCTCCACATCAAACGTATTTCCGTTCCGGCCACGCAAGACACACGCGCGTTCGTCTTTCAACAAAACGATCACGGGGTACAGATATTCGGGGACATCCTGCAAGTCGCGTTTGACCAGCGTCGAATGGAAACCGGCTTCTTCGGCGGCTTCAAGAACGACCAACGGCGGCGCACCGACCTGACTTTCCGGTAATCCCTGACGCCACGAAGCCAGCGTGCGTTCGTCGCCATAGAATTTGGCGATAAACGCGAGGCACTGCAATAGATCATCGCGCGGAGGTTCGAAATTCGGCGGTTCAGAATTTAAAAATTCCGATTCAGAAACCAGGGGAATGTCCTCATCGAGTTTTGGTTGCATGAAAAGTAGTACAAATAATGTTTGACTTGAACGAACCGCAGCCCACTGCTTCGAACCTTCTCAAAGCAGTGGGCTGCGAATTCTACTTCATCGTGCCACTGAAAATACAGCGTGAAATTACGCGACAACAACTCCATTCTGGATCAGCAATTCGAGTTGGTGATTGATGCCACCCGCGTCGGTATAGTTAGTCGAGTATTTGCTGTAACCCGTGCCCGTATTTCCATCGATACCAAACGCATTGAGTCCACCTGTTTGGGCGAAACCTCCGGCGATGCAATTCACTGTATCGCTTGCCGTTCCGGTAATCGTAAGCATTTGTGCAGAAGTTACTACATCCACCTGCGAACTTCCCAGATTGAACAAGTCGGAAGCAGTCAAAGTCAACAGATTGGCTCCCGCATCCGTCGCCAAGTCGATCACTTCGAAGCCTTTGATCACCGACTGAGCAGCGTTGTTGAACGCCGCCAAGTCAATACCGCTGTACAGAGCAGAAAGTTGCAACACGTCCGCCGTACCGGCTCCACCATCCAAACGGGCAAACATTGCAGAGGCTGCACTGGCTGCAAGAACCACCGTGTCAAGACCATCACCTGCCAAAACTGCCGCGTTGGTGTTAGCCAACACGTTGAAGGTGTTATTGGTTGGCGTACCCAACGTATCTTGATACACCGTATCAGCCGCAGTGACCGACGTAATACCCGCCGCCACGGTGACAGCAGCTGCACTCTTGGTTAGGATGAGGCTGTCGATGCGCAAATTGCCTGCCGCATCCCCTGTGGTTACTTCCACAGTTAGATTTCCGTTGGTGAACTGTGCAGCGTTGAATGACCAGTTGTTACCCGCTCCGGTTGCAAGCGCCGTTGTTGGCGTGCCTGCCACATCACCCGCGATGGTTACTGCTTGTACAGTCTCACCCACGGCACCCGCTCTCGGCGTCAACGTCATCACCGTTGCGGCAACGGCCTCGCCACCGAGAATAATCGCATCGGTGCCAACGTTTGCACCGGCGACACCCGCAATCTGGGTGTCTTTGATCAAGTCAATAGCTACCGCATCAAAGCCATTTCCTATTCCGGCGGTACCACCCGAGGCACCGTACACTGCAACCGTCACACTCAATACTCCATCAGCAAACAATGTTGCGTCAAAGCTGTAGTCGTTGCCAACATCTTGTGTAGCAAAAATGCTGATCTGCCCACCCACTGCCGCCGTTCCTGTGATGGTGACTCCCGAGATTGGAGCCCCGGTGCCGTCGACCACGTAGTTAACGAAGTCTCCCGCCAGTGGGGTAACAGTCAGTATGCTGGCGGCTGAAGTCTCGGCCAGGCTGATATAGGTATCACCAACAGAAGTCACGCTACCCACAATAACGTTAGCTGCGAGGGTAATGAAGTTTGTCTCACCGATAAGGTTTCCAGCTGCATCCGCTGTGAAGTTACCCGCTGCATCAACCGTAGTAGTAGTTACAGTGAGTTGACCCGCAGTAAACACCGTGGCGTCGAAAGTCCAAATTCCATTCTGGTCTTTTGTCGCTGCTGTTTGCACCAAGCCCGCGCCAACCACTCCATTGGAAATAACCATTGTTTGCACAGTTTCGCCAACACCGGTTATCGGAGTGATAACCGTTGCCGCTGAAATCTCTGCTGGTCCAATCAAGGCATCCCCGCCCACGGTAACACCCGTCACACCGGAGAAAACAGTGTCAATGGTTAATGCCACTGGAGCGGCATCAAAAGCCACACCACCGGCTGCGGGCGTCAAGTTGGCTACAACGTTGAGCGTGCCATCGGCAAACCAACGCTGATCAATCAGGAATTGACCACCACCCATGTCAAACAACACAGCCGTATTGTTAAAGGGGTCAAGACTGTTGAAGCTAATCGGCGTGGTGCCGTCGTTAATATCCAAACCAGAAATGGTTATGCCATTGATGGTATCCCCGGAGGTTACATTGAGCGTTATTTGGCCACCATTAAACTCTGCAAGATTAATGTAGGTATCCCACAATAATGGATCAGGATTGGAAGTTTCCTTCACCGTAACCGCCCCTGCCACCGCCGTATTCTTGGTCAGGGTGAAGTTGTCTGTCTTGGTATTTCCGGAAGTATCGTTGGTCACAGCATTAACGCTGAGGTTGCCATCTGTGAACAGCGTGGAGTTGAAAGTCCAGTTATTGCCACCGCCTAGTGCATTCACAGTCAGCGGCCCGCCTGCAACAGCAGTACCCGTCACCGTTACGCTCGCAACGGTCTCAGCTACAGCACCTACTGCCGGTGTCAGGGTCAAAACAGTCGAAGCCAAGGCCTCGGTCGCATCAATGCTGTTATCTATGCCAACCAACGCAGTGCTTACGCCCGAGATCACAGTATCTTTGGTCAAGAGGACAGGTTGCGCATTCACACCCGCACCCACCGTACCGCCCGATTGCCCATAGACATTGACGATCACACTGAGTGTGCCATTGGCGAACTGTGTCGCATCAAATGTGTAGACGCTTCCAATGCCGTGTGTCGCCAACAGAGTCGTTGTTCCGTCTGTCACCGTGACGCTGTTGATAAAGTCATTCGGTCCAGCCAACACGTTGAGTATGGTAGCTGTCGATGTCTCAGCCGCATTGATGATCGCGTTACCACCTACCGTGACGCTGGAAACGGTAGTCAGTCCAACCATGTTTACGTTGAAATTGTTAACAACGCTGTTACCAGCAATATCGACAGTCGTTGTCTGCACCGCAAGTGTTCCCAGAGCAAACTGAGTGGCGTCGAATACCCAATTACCGTTTACCAAGCTGGCAGGCAGAGTGATATTCGCGCCTCCGCCCACTGGCGCACCGGTTATAGAAGCGCCTGTCACGGTCTCACCCACTGCCCCCCCTACCGCTTGCATCGTCAGCACGGTAGCAGTTGATACTTCTGCCGGACTAATCGCAGTATCCGTACCCACCTTCACCGTCGCCAAACCGGAAATTAGAGTGTCTTTTGTAACCGAGACCGGCACTGCATCAAAATTACCCGATACGGTTGCAACGTTTGCCGTTACGGTCAGCGTACCTTGTGCAAACGGAGTTGCATCGAAGGTTACGCTGTTGCCAACGCTGGCGATTGGGCCGATGCTGATCTGTCCCACACCACCTACCGAGGACAATCCCGAGATCGTTACGGTGTTGAGCGTGGTGTTTGCAGGAAGTACAACGTTCAGCGTAGCGAGCGCTGTATTCTCGCCGAGGTTGATAAACGCGTCGCCCCCCACATTCGCCGTAACAACAGGTGGAGATGACTTGGTCAAGGTGAACGGGGTAGTGATGGTGTTGCCAGCGATATCCCCTGTCGTTGCCTGAAGCGTGAGTGCACCGTTGGCAAATTGCGTGGAATCGAATACCCAGTCACCGTTCACTTGGTGGACAGCATTTTGCGTAATTGCGGCACCTCCGAGTATTGGTGTGCCGGTAATTGTGATAGACGACACTGTTTCGCCCACCGCGATTGCTGAAAGTGTCAGCACGGTCGCAGTCGAATCCTCGGCTGTACTGATGATGTTATCGCCCCCCACGTTCACACTGAGCACACCGGAAATCAAAGTGTCCTTAGTCACGGTGACTGGCAGGGATGTGACACTCACACCAGAAGATCCCGACACGACTGCTGTGACGGTCAACAATCCATCGGCAAACTGGGTTGCATCAAAAGTAACGCTGTTAGTGGTGGCAGTGATCGGGCCTATAGTGAGCGCCGCGCCTCCAACCGCATTGAATCCTGAGATGGTCACGCTATCGACTGTATCTCCTGCACCTGGTTGCACGTTCAACACGGTGAGGGAAGTGGACTCGGTGTTGTTGATAAAGGTATCACCCCCCACCGTCGCACCGCCCAACACAGCCATTGCGGATTTGGTCAGCGCAAATGTGTTGTTAACCGTTCTGCCTGCGCCATCCACGGTGGTTGTTTGCACAGTGAGTGCGCCGTTGGCAAATTGTGTCGCATCAAATCCCCAAACATTACCCACCAGCGTTGCCGCAAGAGTGAGCGGGCCTCCGGCCACTCCGGCGGCTGTACCGGCAATCGAGATTGATTGCAAGGTCTCACCGGCGGCAGCGGCCGAGAGTGACAACACAGTAGCGGCTGAAATCTCACCCGAACTCACGACGGCATCCCCTCCCACGTCCAAGTTCGTCACACCTGTCATCACAATATTTAATGGGAAGGTGTTAACCAAAGCGCGACCTACTAAATCAACCGTTGTTGTAGTTACTGTCAAGGCTCCCAAAGCAAACAGTGTGGAATCGAATGTCCACGTTCCATTCACTTGGTGGGTGGCTAGCTGGGTCAGCGGTGCTCCACCTATCTTGGCCGTACCTGTTATTGAGATTGACTGCAGGGTTTCGGGTGCGACCGCTGCTGAAAGCGTGAGCAGTGTCGTGGCAGAAGATTCGGATGCGCTGATGATTGCATCGCCGCCCACATTCAGTGTGGTCACACCAATGACTTGTAAGTCCAAAGTAAAGAAGTTATCGATCGAATTACCTGCCGCGTCCACCGTGGTGGTTTGTACGCTCAATGGACCAATTGCAAGCAGAGTTGAGTCGAATGTCCAACTGCCATTTGCAAAGACAGCATTCGTTGAAAGACCGTTGATGTCTCGCACCACAACTACTGACACGGTCTCACCCACACCCGGCGCCACGATGTTGAGAACGGTGGCAGGCAAACTCTCCGTTACACTGATGATTGCGTCTCCGCCCGCATCAAGAGCGGTCACGCCGCCGATCACAGTATCTTTGGTCAGCACTTTAGGATTGTCAAAAGGCACACCCCCTGCAGACGTCATGTTGACAATTACGTTAAGTGATCCGTCACCAAACTGGGCAGAATTAAAGACATACAGGCCGCCACCCAGACCATTCGCGACCACACTAACGGGTGTTGTGCCATTTGCAGCAAAACCCGTCACGGTGACACTGTTGATGGTGTCAGTTGCACCCACCACCACATTCAGGGTTGTGCTGCCCTGTGCTTCGGCGAAGTTAACGAAAGCATCGTTGCCTGCCGTCACCGTCACAGTTCCGGTCGGCACTGTGTTCTTGGTGAGGTTAGATATGTCGGCACGTGTATTTCCTGCGATATCCAATGTATGTGTCGTAACTGTAAGCACACCATCGGCAAATAATGTGGAATCGAAGACCCAGTTTCCAAGCACTTGAGTGGCCGCTTGTGTCAATGCGCCGCCCGCCACTGCCGTTCCAGTAATCGAGATTGCTGTCACGCTCTCGCCCGTTGCACCCACTACCGGTACGGCAGTCAACGGGGTTTGGGCAAGGGCTTCGGCTTGAAGAATTACGGCATCCGTTCCCACCAACACACCCGACACACCGGAGATTTGCGTGTCCAGAGTAAAGCTCTTGAGGGTGGTAACAAAGTTTCCTGCCACGTCAGTTTGTCTAACAGCGACATTGTTAAGTCCTTCAACAGCTATGAAGTTATTCAACCAGGTGGCACCGTTATTTGCACTGTATTGCACCAACGCCCCGGGTTCAACAGCGCCAACAGAGACGGTTCCGATGTTGGTGATGTTGTCAATGGCGCTCACACCGCTGTCGGTGTTCAGCGTCACCACGGGCGCGGCAAGTACGGAATCCATAACAAAGCTGGTAGTCACGGCTGCCGGGCTGATGTTACCTGCCACGTCGGTGGTGGTCGCGCTGACGGTGACCGTGCCATCGCCGATGAGCGCCAGATCACCCGCCGCCAATGTGACGGTTTGTGCCAAACCGGTGCCCGTTAATGTCTTGGTGACAGCGCCCACAGAACCGGTAAAGGTTACAGTGATCGTCGAAGCCGCTTCGGCGGTAACGGTGACTGCGCCGGCGATGGCTTCGGCTGCACTGGCGATACCCACAACGGTGACAGCTGCTGCCAAGGTAGGGGCAACCGGTACCAGCGTGTCGAGGATAAAGCTGGCCGGGGTGGCCGCAACACTGACGTTGCCCGCCACGTCGGTAGTGGTAGCGGTAACGGTAATAGTGCCTTCACCCAAGGTGGCAAGATCGCCAGCCAGCAGGGCAACCGCTTGTGCCGCTCCGGTGTTGCTGATGCCTGGCAACGTCTTGGAAACCGTGCCTCCCAAAGCTCCTGTGAAAGTCACCGTGACTGTGGAAAGAGCTTCGGCGGTTACCGTGACTGCACCGGCAATCGCTTCGGCTGCGGTCGCGTTGGCTGTTGCGACACTGACCACAAAGGCCGGTGCAACCGGCGCCAAGGTGTCCAGAATAAAGCTGGCCGGGGTGGCCGCAACACTCACGTTACCCGCCACGTCGGTAGCGGTGGCGCTGATGCTGATGGTGCCATTACCCAGCGTATTGAGGTCGGCTTGTGTCAAGGCCACAGCTTGAGCTGCACCATTGCCAACCAGCGTCTTGGTGACATTGATCAAGCCATTGGTGAACGTCACGGAAATTGTTGAAAGATTTTCAGCAGTGACCGTAACTGCACCGGCGATCGCTTCGGCTGCGGTTGCGTCGGCCGTTGCGACACTGACAACTAATGTCGGTGCAACGGGTGACAGCGTGTCGAGGACAAAGCTGGCTGGTGTGGCCGCAACACTCACGTTACCCGCCACATCGGTGGCTGTTGCACTGACGCTGATAGCTCCATCGCCCAAGGTGGTGAGGTCTGCCGCCAACAATGCAACTGCTTGAGCCGCTCCGGTGCCGACCAGTGTCTTGACAACGCTATTGACGCCATTTGTAAAGGTTACGGAAATCGTCGAGTTCAATTCGGCAGAAACAGTAACCGCTCCTGCGATTGCTTCGGCAGCTGTGGCATTGGCAGTTGCGACACTGACCACCAAGGCGGGTGCAACCGGTGCCACGGTATCCAGAATGAAGCTGGTCGCGCCAGCGACACCCAGATTACCCGCCACATCGGTGGCAACCGCGCTGACGGTGATTGTTCCGTTGCCCAAAGTGGTGAGGTCTGCCGCCAGCAGTGCAACCGCTTGCGCCGCGCCACTTCCTGTCAGGGTCTTGGTGACGCTGTTGACGCCGTTGCTGAAGGTCACGGCAACCGTCGAATTTGCTTCGGCAGTAACGGTGACTGCTCCGGCGATGGCTTCGATTTCGGTGGCATTCGCCGTTGCGGCACTGACCACAAAGGTAGGCGCAACCGGTGCCAGAGTGTCAAGGATGAAGCTGGCCGGGGTGGCCGCAACACTGATATTTCCTGCCACATCGGTGGTGGTTGCGGTAACGCTGATGGTGCCGTCACCCAACGTGGTGAGGTCAGCTGCCAGGAGTCCAACAGCTTGGGCGAGTCCGGTAGCGGTCAGCGTTTTGGTTACAAAGTTCAGACCATTGGTGAAGGTCACGGCAATGCTCGAGCCAACTTCGGCAGACACCGTGACCGCACCGGCAATCGCTTCGGCGGCGGTCGCATTGGCCGTCGTTGCACTGACCATAAAGGTCGGTGCAACGGGAGCCAGCGTATCGAGAATAAAGCTGGCTGGTGTGGCCGCAACACTGAGGTTACCTGCCACATCGGTGGCAGTTGCGCTGACGGTAATGGTGCCTTCACCCAAGGTGGTGAGGTCGCCTGCCAGCAGTGCAACCGCTTGTGCCACTCCGGTGTTAGTAATGCCTGGTAGTGTCTTGGTGACGATGTTCACGCCATTGGTGAAGGTTACGATTACTGTGGAAAGTGCTTCGGCTGTAACCGTAACCGCCCCGGCGATGGCTTCGGCTGCGGTCGCATTGGCAGTCGCTACACTAACCACAAAGGTTGGTGCAACCGGTGCCAAGGTATCGAGAATGAAGCTGGCCGGAGTGGCCGCAACACTGGGGTTACCCGCCACATCGGTAGTGGTAGCGGTGACAGTGATAGTGCCATTACCCAAAGTTGTGATATCGCCCGCAGCCAATGCAACTGCCTGTGCCGCTCCGTTGCCAGTGAGTGTTTTGACAACACTATTGGCACCGTTGGTGAAGGTCACGGAAATCGTTGAAAGTGCTTCGGCAGTAACGGTTACGGCTCCAGCCAAGGCTTCGGCTGCGGTCGCATCGGCTGTCGCCGCACTCACGACCAGCGAAGGTGCGACTGGCGCAATGGAGTCCAGAACAAAACTGGCAGGAGTAGCCAAAATGCTGGTGTTTCCGGCCACATCCGTGGTGGATGCGCTGACCGTGATGGTGCCATTACCACCAAGCATCAACAGATCTGCGGAAGTGAGCGCAACGACTTGTGCCACACCGGTACCAATAATCGGTGTCTTGACAACGGGACCCAAACCATTCACACCCGTTAAAGTAACCGTAACTGTAGAACCCAATTCGGCAGTAACTGTAACCGCTCCGGCGAGTGCTTCGGCAACAGTTGCATTTGCAGTCGCAACACTGACCGCCAGAACCGGAGCTACCGGTGCCAAAGTATCGAGCGTGAAACTGGCTGGAGTGGCCGCGACACTCACGTTACCTGCCACATCGGTGGCGGACGCATTGACGGTGATCAGACCATTACCCAGAGTAGCGAGATCGCCCACTGCCAGCAGTACCGACTGGGCTGCACCAGTTCCGATCAAAGTCTTGGTGACACTGTTCGCACCATTGCTGAAGACCACTGAAACACTCGCTCCGGCTTCTGCCGTCACGGTCACTGCACCACTTAAGGTGGCTTCATTTCCGGTCGCAAAGTCTGCCCCAGCAACGACTGCAAATAGCGGCGCGGCAGGTGCCAAACTGTCCAGCGTAAATACTGCTGGAGTGGCTGCGATACTGGTGTTACCTGCCACATCCGTGGTGGTGGCACTGACGGTAACAGCACCTTGACCCAGTGTAGTGAGATCGCCCGCTGTCAGTGTGACGGCTTGCGCCGCTCCGGTACCGGTCAGTGTTTTGATGACACTAGCTGCGACACCCGTGAAGGTCACAGTAATTGTTGAGAGTGCTTCGGCTGTAACAGTGACCGCACCGGCCAAAGCTTCTGCAGCACTGGCCGTGCCCACCGCGACGGTGGCCAAGGTTGGTGCAACCGGCGCAGTTGTGTCGAGAATAAAGCTGGATGCCGCAGACGCCAGACTGACGTTACCGGCCGCACCGGTAGCCGTGGCGCTGACTGTGATGGTGCCATCACCCAGAGTTGTGAGGTCGCCCGCTGCCAGCAAGACGGCCTGTGCAAAACCGGAACCGGTCAACAACTTGGTGACGGCGGTATTGTTGGCGGCATTGGTAAATGTCACGGAAACCAGCGCGTTCAATTCGGCAGTAACCGTAACGGCTCCCGCCAATGCTTCGGTTGCGGTGGCGAAGTCTGCACCCGCGACAACGGCAAAGGTGGGGGCAGCCGGTGCCACTGTATCAATAATGAAGCTGCTAGAACCTGGTGCACTGACGTTACCCGCCACATCTGTAGCGGTGGCATTGACCGTGATAGTGCCATTGCCCAAAGCGGTGACATCTCCCGCTGCCAGTGCCACGGCTTGTGGCGCACCCGTGGCGGTCAGTGTCTTGACAACGATGTTGGCGCCATTGGCGAATACCACAGAAACACTAGCACCCGCTTCCGCCGTAACGGTTACAGCACCCGCGATAGCTTCCGCCGCAGTGGCAAGATCCGCGCCCTGAACAACAGCCAGTGTTGGAGCAGCCGGTGCGATGGTGTCGAGGATAAAGCTGGCGGGTGTGGCCGCCGCACTAACGTTACCCGCCACGTCTGTGGCGGTAGCGGTGACGGAGATAGTTCCGTTGCCCAAGGTGGTCAGATCGTTCGCCAATAATGTCACCGCTTGAGCAACTCCTGTCGCATTCAGCAGCGTCTTGGTTACTGAGTTCACACCATTGGTAAAGGTTACGGAAATCGTCGATCCAACTTCGGCAGAAACAGTAACCGCTCCGGCGATTGCCTCGGCCGCAGTCGCATTAGCTGTCGTCGCACTGACCACAAGAGCCGGTGCAACCGGAGCCGCGGTGTCGAGGACAAAGCTGGTGGTTGTAGCTGCTGCACTGAGGTTACCCGCCACATCGGTGGTGGTGGCATTGACGGTAATCGTGCCATTGCCCAGTGTGATGAGGTCGGCCGCTGTCAAGGTCACTGCCTGTGCTGCACCGTTGCCGATCAGTGTTTTGAGAACGCTGTTTACACCGTTGCTGAAGGACACAGTAATCGTGGAAAGTGCTTCCGCATTAACCGTGACCGCACCATTAATGGCTTCAGAGGCAGTTGCATTAGCAGCGGCAGGAACGACCAAAACAGCAGGTGCATTCGGTACAAGAGTGTCTTTAGTCAGCAGGAACGCACCACTTGGAATAACAGCTCCGAGTGGCGTAGTTACGATGGCCACGACGCTTAGCTGCCCGTCCGCAAACAGAGTTGAATCAAATGTGTAGGTATTTGCGGTAGCACCCACGGCGGCAACGACGCTGGTTGTTCCACCAGCCACAGCAGTTCCAGAGATTGTGACGCTGTTTATCGTGTCTCCTCCCGCCGGCAATACCATAATGGTAGTCAGCGATGGTTGGCCAAGAGTCTGAGTGTCCAATAGATTGATGAAGGTATCTCCATCCATCGAGGTCACTCCATTTAGTGTGGGTTGTAGTGAATTTGTGATTGTGAAAGTGTTGGTGATCGAGTTACCAGCCGTATCCTGTGCGATGGTTGTCACTGTCAGTGGAACGGTGTCAAACGGGGTAGCGTCAAACACCCAATTATTGCCATTCAGCAAAGTGGCAGGTTGTGTAATTACAGCACCACCCGCTGCTACCGGTACAGCCCCAGAAATAGTTACAGATGCGACTGTCTCGCCGGCTACGTTTGCCACAGGCACCAGTGTCAGCACCGCCGAAGCCGACACTTCAGTCGGATTCATGAATCTGTCCGTACCCACTAGCGCATCCGCCACACCACCAATGAAGGTATCCAGCACAAAGCTGGTTGGAGCCGATGCCACACTGACATTGCCTGCAACATCGGTGGCAGTGGCATTAACGGTAATCGTGCCATCTCCACCCAGAGTGACGAAATCACCTGCCGTCAAGGCAACCGCTTGAGCAGCTGCGTTGCCAACCAAAGTCTTGGTAACGCTTCCCGCGATGCCGTTGAAGGTCACTGCAATACTCGATCCAATTTCGGCCATGACCGTGACGGCGCCCGCTGTGGCTTCGGTTGCAGTAGCAAGGTCCGCACCCACAACAAGAGCCAAGACCGGTGCAGCCGGTGCGCCTGTGTCTAGGGTAAAGCTGGTTTGTGTAGCCGCAGTGCTGATGTTGCCCGCCACATCGGTGGTGGTTGCATCAACCGTAATGATTCCATCGCCCAGGGTGGTGAGTTGGCCCTGAGTCAAGGCTACAGCTTGTGCAACTCCTGTGCCGGTTACTGGCACGGTGACAGAAACGTTTGCAGCATTGGTGAAAGTTACGGAAACGGCTGAACCCGCTTCGGCGGTGACGGTGACCGCTCCGGCAATCGCTTCGGCCGCTGTCGCATTGGTTGTTGCTGCGCTAACCACGAAGGTCGGTGCATTCGGTGCCAAGGTGTCGAGGATGAAGCTGGCTAGAGTTGCGGCCGCGCTGATGTTACCTGCCACATCGGTGGCAGTGGCGCTCACCGTGATGGTGCCATCACCCAAAGTAGTGAGGTCGGCTGGCGCCAAGGCCACGACTTGTGCAACACCTGTGCCAGTCACTGTCACAGGGACACTATTCAGTCCATTGGTGAAGGTCACTGTTACGGTAGCGCCTGCTTCGGCTGTAACCGTAACTGCTCCAGCAGTTGCTTCGGCAGCAGTTGCATTGGCAGTGACTGCGCTAACCACCAAGACTGGCGCGGCAATAACGGTATCAAGCACAAATCCGGTAGTAGCGGCCGTGCTGACGTTACCTGCCACATCCGTGCTGGTTGCACTGACACTGATCGCGCCGTTGCCCAAAACATTCAGGTCGGCCTGAGTCAGAACAACAGGTTGTGCGATCGCGTTTCCAGTGAGCGTCTTGACTACACTATTCTGCCCGTTGGCAAAAGTTACAGCCACGGTCGAACCTGCTTCTGCGCTGACCGTAACCGCTCCAGCGATCGCTTCGGCGGCGGTTGCAAAATCTGCACCGACGACGAGAGCAAAGGTTGGCGCGACAGGCGCGGCTGTATCAAGAACGAAACTAGTTGGAGTTGCTGCCACGCTGACGTTGCCAGCAACGTCAATAGTTGAAGCGGCAACGGTGATAGTGCCATCGCCCAAAGCGATCACTTCAGCCGGAGTCAAGGTAACAGCCTGTGCAGCGCCCGTGCCGGTCAGCTGTTTGGTGACAGGTACAGAACCGATGGCCGAGCCAGTGAATGTCACGGTAATGCTGGAACCTTGTTCCGCTATAACGGTAACTGCTCCGGCTGAGGCTTCCGCTGCTGTTGCGTTGGCGGTTGTTGCGCTTACCACAAGGGTGGGCGCATTCGGTGCTGCGGTATCAAAAATGAAGCTGGTGGTTGCGTTGGCCGAGCCGACGTTGCCCGCCGCATCGGCGATTGTCGCGTTCACGTTGATGGTGCCATTACCCAGTGTGGCAAGATCACCCAATGCCAACGCCACTGCTTGAGCCGCGCCGGTTCCGTTCAATGTCTTGATGACGCTGCCCGTGGCGCTGGCAAAAGTCAAGAACACGGTAGAGCCGGCTTCTGCTGTCACCGTGACAGCACCTGCCAAAGCTTCGGCGGCAGTCGCATTGGCATTTGCTGCGCTGACCACCAAGGTAGGTGCAACCGGAGCAAGCGTGTCCAGGATAAAGTTTGTGGTCGCAATTTGGCTGACGTTACCCGCCACATCGGTGCCGGTCGCGCTAACCGTGATAGTGCCATTTGCCAGAAGGGCGATGTCGGCGGCGGCCAGCGCAACCGCTTGTACTGCGCCCGTTGCGGCCAAAATCTTGGTGACACTGTTGACGCCGTCTGTGAAGGTCACAGAAATCGATGTTCCAACGCCTGCTGTAACGGTTACTGCGCCGGCGCTTGCTTCACTTGCATTGGCAAGGTCCGCTCCCGCGACAACTGCAACAGTAGGTGCAACCGGTGCTACGGTATCCAGAATAAAGCTTGCTGGCACCGCCGTCGCACTGATGTTACCCGCCACATCCGTGGTGGTCGCATTGACGGTGATGACGCCATTGCCGAGAGTGATGAGGTCACCAGCCGATAATGCGACGGCTTGCGCCAATCCTGTGGCGTTGTTAAGTGTCTTGGTAACGCTGCCCGCTACGCTGGTGAAAGTGATGGAGACATTGGAGTTCAATTCTGCTGTGACAGTCACTGCTCCGGCGGTTGCTTCAGCAGCTGTTGCGTTGGCGGTTGCAACACTGACCACGAAGGTTGGAGCTGCCGGAGCTGCCGTATCCAGGATAAAGCTGGTCGTCGATACTGGACTTGGATTACCCGCAGGGCCGACGGCGGCGGCGTTTACAGTGATCGTGCCGTTGCCCAGACTGGCCAGATCGCCCGCTGTTAATGCAACGGCTTGAGGTGCGCCGGTACTGCCCAATATCTTGGTGACAGTATTCACACCATCGGTAAACGTTACGGTAACTGTTGAACCCACATCGGCAGTAACTGTTACTGCGCCAGCTATCGCTTCGGCAGCAGTTGCGTTGGCATTTGTGCCGCTAACAACCAGCGCTGGAGCAGCCTGTGCGATCGTGTCGAGAATGAAACTGGTGGAACCTGCCGCGCTGACGTTACCCGCCACATCGGTGGCGGTAGCATTGACGCTGATAGTGCCGTCGGCCAAACCGGTCGCGCCGCCAAGATCACCTGCTGCCAATGCAACCGTCTGTGCGGCACCTGTTCCAATCAATGTCTTGGTAACACTGTTGGCTCCGTTGCTAAAGGTTACGGAAATCGAAGATCCAACTTCGGCAGTTACGGTCACTGCACCTGCGAGTGCTTCCGCCGCAGTCGCCAAGTCCGCCCCGGCGACGACAGCAAAGACCGGTGCAAGCGGTGCAGAGGTGTCAAGAACAAAGCTGGTTGTTGTTGCGGCGACACTGGAGTTACCCGCCACATCAGTAGCGGTGGCACTGACAGTAATGGTACCGTTGCCCAACGCAGTCAAATCCCCTGCGGCCAGCGCGACGGGCTGCGCCGCGCCGGTGCCGGTCAGCGTCTTGCTGACGACGTTAGCACCATTGGTGAACGTCACGACAACGCTGGAGCCTGATTCGGCGGTAACCGTGACGGCACCAGAAGTTGCTTCTGCTGCAGTAGCGTTGGCGGACGTTGCACTGACCACCAAGGATGGTGCAACCGGCGCAGCGGTATCGAGGGTGAAACTTGCAGATGCAGCCGCAGGGCTGGCGTTACCCGCCACACCGATTGCAGTGGCGTTAACGGTAATGTTGCCATCCCCCAAAGTAACGAGATCGCCCGCTGTCAGTGAAACGGCTTGTGGCGCACCGGAACCGATCAACGTCTTGGTCACGTTACCCAATGTACCTGTGAAGGTCACAGAAACCGTTGCGCCCGCTTCCGCGTTCACAGTAACGGCCCCCGCAGTGGCTTCAGATGCCGTGGCATTGGCCGCACCCGCGACAACTGCAAAAATCGGAGCAACCGGTGCAACTGTGTCGAGAATAAAGCTGGTGTTGCCGACGGTGCTGACGTTGCCAGCCGCATCGGTAGAAGTGGCATTGACGCTGATGGTGCCGTTACCCAACGCGGAGATATCTGCTTGAGTCAGGGCAACCGCTTGGGCTGCAACCGCACCTGTCAGATTCTTGGTAACGCTATTGACGCCGTTGCTGAAAGTTACAGACAGAGCTGATCCAGCCTCGGCAGAAACCGTAACCGCACCGGCAATGGCTTCGGCTGCGGTTGCAAGATTAGCGCCTGCAACCACGGCAAAAATTGGAGCGACCGGTATTGCGGTATCCAAAATAAAGCTGGCTGGAACGGCCACACTTGCGTTGCCCGCCGCATCGGTTGAGGTTGCGTTCACAGTAACTGTGCCATCACCCAGCAAGGCGGGTTCGCCTGCCGCCAAGGTCACGGTTTGGGCAACACCCGTGCCGACCAATGTCTTGGTGATGTTGCCTGCTGTACCGGTGAAGGTCACGGAAACCGTGGCTCCTGCTTCGGCAGTAATTGTGACTGCGCCGGCAATCGCTTCGGCAGCGGTCGCGAGATCAGCACCGGCAACAAGAGCAAATGTTGGAGCAACCGGTGTCGCGGTATCGAGGTTGAAACTTCCCCCCGCCGCCACACTAATGTTGCCTGCCACATCTGTGGCGGTGGCGGTAACGCTGATAGCGCCATCGCCCAGAGCGGTCAGGTTGGCTTGTGACAAGGCCACAACTTGCGCTGTTGCATCGCCAACCAGCGGCACGACGATGCTGCCCAATGTGCCGGTGAAAGTTACAGAAACAGCAGAACCTGCTTCGGCAGTGACGGTCACTGCGCCGGCGATCGCTTCGGCTGCCGTTGCATTGGCTGCACCTGCGACAACTGACAAGATTGGAGTGACCGGTGCCACTGTATCCAGCACAAAACTGGTGGAGATGGCCGCCGGACTGACGTTATGCGCCGCATCGGTTGCGGTGGCATTAACCGTGATGGTTCCATTGCCCAAGGCAAGCAGGTCTGCGGCTGTCAATGTTACTGCCTGATCAAGGCCATTGCCGGTCAACGTCTTGGTAACGCTGTTCGCGCCATTGCTGAAGATCACAGTAATCGTTGAAAGTGCTTCTGCATTCACTGTGACGGCTCCGGCGAAGGCTTCTGCTGCGGTCGCGGCTGCAACGGGTGCACCTCCAAGGACGATAAAGGTTGGGGCATTCGGCGCCAGCGTGTCTTTAGTCATCAAGAACGGTGCGGCATTCACCGTAGTCCCTGCAGTTGTTACATTGACTACTACAGAAAGTTGGCCATCGGCAAACAGGTTGGCATCAAACGTATAGGTATTGGCTGTGGCGCCCGCTACTGCCACGACACTGCTCTGACCGCCAGCCACCGCTGTCCCCGAGATGGTAACGGTGTTAACTGTGTCTCCCGCCGCCGCCAGTACGACAAGCGTGTCGAAGGCAGCCGCCGCATCGGCAATATTGACGTAGGTATCACCATCCAGAGAGGTCACGCTGCTCACATGCGGTTGTGCAATGTTATTGAGCGTGAAATGCCCTGTGACTGAGTTTCCAGCCGTATCCACGGTCACCGTCGTTACAGCAAGCGCCCCCACAGCAAACGGTGTGGAATCGAAGAACCAACTTCCGTTGACTAGTGATGCGGTTTGAGTCGCAGTTCCGCCAGCGGTCGCGGCACCGGAAATGGTGACCGACGACACGCTCTCGCCTACCACGTTTGCTACAGGCACCAGTGTCAACGGTGTGGCAGCCAAAACTTCCGCAGGATTAATCACTGCGTCTGCCCCGACCAATACACCCGACAATCCGCCTATGTAGGTGTCCAGCACAAAGCTAGTGGTGGAAGTGGCACTGACGTTGCCCGCCACACCGATGGTGGTTGCGCTGACGTTGATGGTGCCATCACCGAGGGTAGCAAGATCAGCCGGGGACAACACAACCGACTGAGCCGTCGTGTTACCTATGAGTGTTTTGGTGACGCTGCCTAGAACACTTGTGAAAACCACAGAGATATTCGAATTGAATTCCGCAGTGACGGTGACTGCACCGGCAGTAGCTTCGGCTGCGGTTGCGATAGCTGAGTTTGGAGCCAATACGAGAACCGGTGCGGTCGGAGCAACCGTGTCAAGAATGAAACTGGTGGTATTGGATGCCTGGCTGGCGTTGCCGGCAATGTCGGTGGTGTTGGCGCTGACCGTGACGGTGCCGTTGCCAAGTGTGTCGAGCTCGGCTTGGGTCAAGGCCACAGCTTGGGCTGACCCCGCTCCGGGCTGCGTCTTGATGACGCTACCCAGAGATCCGGAGAATGTCAGCAATATTGTCGAACCTGCCTCTGCATTGACTGTGACGGCTCCAGCGATGGCTTCGGCTGCGGTTGCAATGGCGGTTGCCGCACTGACTACAAGAGTCGGTGCGAGCGGTGCGGCTGTATCCAGGATAAAACTGGTTGCCCCTGCTGAACTCACGTTACCTGCCACATCGGTTGCTGTTGCGCTGACGGTAATGGTGCCATTGCCCAGCGTGGCGAGATCAATTCCTGCCAGAGCAACTGTCTGGGGTGAACCCGATCCAGTGAGTGCCTTGGTAACGCTATTCAGTCCATTGGTGAAGGTGACAGACACACTTGAATTCAACTCGGCAGTAACTGTGACCGCACCGGAAATGACTTCACCGGCGGTGGCATTAGCTGCTCCCGCAATAACAGCAAGGGTTGGAGCAACCGGTGCTACCGTGTCAAGGACAAAGCTGGCCGGAGTAGCTGCCACACTGGTGTTGCCGGCCACATCGGTGGCGGTCGCGCTAACAGAAACTGTGCCATTGCCCAACGTGGTTAGATCGCCTTGAGTCAATACGACTGCTTGTGCCGCCGCATTGCCGGTCAGCGTCTTGGTGACATTCCCGGCAGTACCAGTGAAAGTCACTGAGACAGTAGAACCTGCTTCAGCAGTAACACTGACAGCACCTGCTTGGGCTTCGGTTGCCGTTGCGGCAGCGGCCACGACAGCAAAAGAGGGGGCGGCTGGTGCCAAGGTATCGAGGATAAAGCTGGCCGGAGCTGCCGCAGCACTCACATTACCCGCCACATCCGTGGTGGTTGCGCTGACCGTAATGGTGCCATTGCCCAAAAGGGTGAGATCGGCTTGAGTCAGAGCAACAGGCTGCGCGATACCGGTGCCGGTCACGGTCTTGATCACATTGACGCCACCGTTTGTAAAGGTCACTGAAACGCTTGAGTTCAATTCAGCCGTGACTGTGACAGCTCCAGCGATGGCTTCAGCTGCAGTCGCATTAGCTGTCGCCACGCTGACTACGAAGGTTGGTGCAACGGGTGCCAAAGTATCGAGTACAAAACTGGCAGAACCCACCGGACTGGTGTTGCCCGCCACATCGGTAGCTGTTGCGCTGACACTGATGGTGCCGTCGGCCAAGCCAGTCAAGCCACCCAGATCGCCCGCGGCCAATGCCACCGTTTGTGCTTGCCCGTTGCCATTCAGTGTCTTGATGACACTGTTCACGCCATCGGTGAAAGTAACGGAAACGGTTGAACCGGCTTCGGCAGTGACGGTGACCGCACCGGCCAAGGCTTCGGTTGCGGTCGCATGTGTTGTTGCCGCACTCACCACAAATGCCGGTGCAACAGGTGCCGACGTGTCGAGTACAAAACTGGCGGGAGAGGCTACGCCGCTGACGTTGCCTGCGGCGTCGGTAGTGGTTGCGTTGACACTGATGATGCCATCGCCCAAGTTGAAGAGATCACCCGCTGTCAGGGTGACCGCTTGTGCCGCGCCGGTGTTGTTGTTACCGGGCAGCGTCTTGGTGACGCTGTTGGCACCATTGCTGAAGGTGACGGAAATGGTAGAACCTGCCTCGGCAGAGACCGTGACGGCCCCTGCCTGAGCTTCGGTTGCCGTTGCGGCGGCTGCCACGACAGCAAAAGTGGGTGCGGTCGGCGCCAAAGTATCGAGGATAAAGCTGGTCGGTGCAGCGGCCACACTGAGGTTACCTGCCACATCGGTGGTGGTAGCGTTGACGGAGATCGTGCCATTGCCAAGTGTTGTGATATCGCCCGCGAGCAGTGCGACTGTTTGAGCCGTACCCGTTCCCGTCAGCGTCTTGGTAACGCTGGCCGTACCGTTGCTGAAAATGACTGAAACTGCAGAACCCAATTCCGCCGATACAGTGACCGCGCCAGCAAGGGCTTCGGCTTCTGTAGCATTGGCAGCATTAGTAACAACCGTCAACGCGGGAGCAACCGGAGCCAGCGTGTCAATGCTGATCGAAGGTGTCGAACCTGCGACACCCAGGTTGCCTGCGGCATCGGTGTATCCACCCGCAACGGTGATGCTGGCGGTGCCGGCTGCCGTGCCAGCTGTGGGTGTAAAGACTGCGGTGTATACAAGCGGATTTTGAGCATCCACAACCAGACCAGTCAGATTGCCGCCTGTCGTCACTACGTTCGCGGCAGTGAAGCCAACCGGGGCCTCGCTAAATGTGAAAGTAATCAGCGCAGTTTGACCGGCATTAACGGCGGATACATCACTGCTGATAACCAAAGTAGGATGAACTGTGTCGAGCACAAAACTTGTCGCTATGGCTGCACCACTGGGGTTGCCCGCCACGTCGGTGGTGCTCGCATTGACGGTGATCGTGCCATTGCCCAAAGTAATCAGATCAGCGGCAGTCAAAGTAACTGCTTGCGCTAGTCCATTGCCTGTCAGCGCCTTGGTAACGATGTTCGAACCATTGGTGAAAGACACAACGATGGTTGAAAGTGCTTCTGCATTGACCGTTACGGCACCGGTGGTGGTCGCTTCGGCTGCAGTCGCATTGGCTGCGCCAGCAACGACTAGTACGGTCGGAACATTCGGTGCCAGCGTGTCTTTCGTGATTAAGAACGGTGCAGCATCCAAGGTGGTTACTGCAGGTGGAGGTGTAGTCACATTGACCAACACGGACAACGTCCCATCGGCGAACAGGTTTGAATTGAAGGAATACGTATTTGCCGTAGTTCCCGCCGAGGCAACAACACTGCTTTGTCCACCAAGTACCGAAGGTGTCCCGGAGATCGTGACGGTGTTGATGGTATCGCCACCGGCTGGCAATACCAGAATGGTCGTTGTAAGACCGTTCGGCAAGGTATCGTGAATATTGATGAAGTTATCCCCGTCAGTCGACGTCACGCTATTTACATAAGATTGCGCGATGTTTTCCAGCGTGAAAGTGTTGGTAATCGTGTTACCGGCGGCATCGTCTGTAACCGTCGTGACGTTAAGTGTTCCGATGGCAAACGATGTGGCATCGAAGAACCAATTGCCGTTGACTTTAGTGGCAGATTGATTAGAAGTACCACCCGCTAGAGCAGCACCGGAAATGCTGACCGACTGAACGGTTTCTCCGGCAACGTTAGCTACAGAAACCAGAGTCAACAGGGTCGTTGCTGAAACTTCAGCGGGATTGATAACGGAATCCGCCCCGACATGTACAGCAGACAATCCACCAATCGTGGTATCCAGCACAAAGCTGGCGGATGACGCTGTACTGACGTTACCTGCCACATCGGTGGTCGTGGCACTTACGGTGATGACTCCATCACCCAAGGTGGCGAGATCGCCTGCCACTGCATCCAGTGGGATTGCTTGAGCCTGACCGTTGCCGATTAGTGTCTTGGTGACACTACCCGAAACACTGGTGAAGGTCACAGAAACGCTGGATCCATTTTCGGCCGTGACCGTAACGGCACCCGCGATCGCTTCGGTTGAAGTCGCAAGATCTGCACCCGCAACAAGCGCAAAGACCGGTGCAACCGGAGCTGCAGTGTCGAGAACAAAGCTGACGGGAGTGGCCGCATTGCTGAGGTTACCCGCAATATCGGTGGTAGTTGCACTGACGTTGATCGTGCCATTGCCAAGTGTTGCGATGTCGCCCGCGCTCAGTGCGACTGTTTGATCTGCACCCGTTCCCGTCAGCGTCTTGATGACACTGTTGCCACCATTGCTAAAGGTCACGGATACATTCGAACCAACTTCTGCATTAACAGTGACCGCGCCCGCAATGGCCTCGGCTTGAGTAGCATTGGCAGCACCGGCAACGATCGTCAGCGCTGGTGCAACCGGTGCCAATGTGTCGATACTGATCGAAGGTGTCGAACCTGCGCCACCCTGGTTGCCTGCGGCATCGGTGTATCCGCCCGCAACGGTGATGCTGGCGGTGCCGGATGCGGTACCTGCAGTCGGAGTAAATATCGCGGTGTAAACCAGCGGATTCAGGGCATTCACTGCCAGTCCCGTCAAGTTACCACCCGTGGTAGCCACATCCGCAACAGCGAAGCCAACCGGGGCTTCGCTAAAGGTAAAGGTGATAGTCGCCGTTTGACCCGCATTTACAGCGGCGGCATCACTGGTAATAACCAGGGTCGGTGCCAAGGTATCGATGCTGATCGAAGGTGTCGAACCCGAGCCCCCCTGGTTGCCAGCGGCATCGGTGTACCCGCTTGGAACTGTGATGCTGGCAGCGCCGGATGCTGCACCTGCAAACGGGGTGAATATCGCGGTGTATACCAACGGATTTTGAGTGTCGACAGCGAGACCCGAGAGGCTTCCACCCGTAGTCACAACATTTGCCGAGGTGAAACCAATTGGCGCCTCGCTAAAGGTGAAGGTGACGTTCGCCGTTTGACCCGCATTCACGGCGGTGGTATCACTGGTGATAACCAAGGTCGGCGCCAATGTATCGATGCTAATCGCAGGAGTCGTTCCTGCTGCGCCGAGATTTCCATTTAAACCCGTGTAGGTTCCTGCATCAACGGTGATGCTGGCGGTGCCTGCAGCGACACCCGCGTCCGGAGTGTAGACAGCGTTGTAAACCAGAGGATCATTAGTGGACGTAAACCCGCCCAAGACTCCGCCGGTGACCACAACATCAGACGCCGTAAAGCCAAGTGGGGGTTCATTAAAGGTAAAGGTAATCAGGGCAGTTTGGCCAATCTTGAGTGCCGGCAGATCACTCGTAATGGTCACGGTCGGCATCATCGTATCGTAGGTGATCGCGGGTGTCGTTCCAGCGCCGCCAAGGTTAAGTGCGGCATCGGTGTAACCACCTGCAACGGTGATGCTACCCGCACCAAATTCAACGCCTGCGGTCGGTGTAAAGATCGCGGTAAATATCTTCGAGTCTGCTGTTGCAGAAAGTGCTCCCAGTGTGCCGCCCGTTACATTAACATCGGCCATAGCGAAACCTACCGGAACTTCGCTGAAGGTGAAGGTGATGGTCGCCGTCTGACCGACAGTGAGTGAAGCTAGATCACTGGTGATAGCCAAAGTTGGTGCCAACGTGTCGATGCTGATTGAGGGCGTTGTTCCTGCGCCACCTTGGTTGCCCGCCGCATCGGTGTAACCACCTGCAACGGTAATGCTGGCGGTGCCGGCTGCGGTGCCTGCGGTCGGAGTAAATATCGCGGTGTAAACCAGCGGATTCAGGGCATTCACTGCCAGTCCCGTCAAACTACCACCCGTGGTAGTCACATCCGCAACAGCGAAACCAACAGGTTCTTTGCTGAAGGTAAAGGTAATGTTTGCCGTTTGACCCTCATTTACAGCAGGAACATCACTGGTGATTAGCAAAGTCGGAGCAAATACATCAATCGTGAGAGTCTGTGTGGCGGCAACCGAGGTATTGCCTGCCGCGTCGGTCGCCGTAACGGAAACACTATTCGTACCTGCCGTATTCAATGCCAGAACGCCGCTGGCCGGTGTTGCCGTAGCGGTGTCGATACTCCACACTCCGCCAGTGGCAGTAGTGGTGTAGGTCGCACCGGCAATCACGACAGTCACGGTTGCACCCGCTTCGGCGGTGCCGCTGATTACGGGAGTCGTATCATTGGTCAGCGCGCCCGAACTGATGGTGGCTGCAACCGGATTCAGCGTGTCCAGCGTGAATGTCAGTGTGGTGGCATTTGAAGCCGACGCGCCTGTTCCCTGATGGATTTGAACGGAGTTAATACCTTCATGGGCAACGAAAGTACTACTCCACGTTTGACCACCATCGGTACTGTATTCAACCGTCATACCATTGCCGATAGCTGTCAGCAAACCGTTGCTGGTGATCTGGTCCGTTGAGCTAATGCCGGTATCAGACAGCAAAGATGGCAAGCCTGCCGCCAGTTGTGCCGCGGTGAGCTCAGGCGCAGTGGTTGCGCCTTGAATCGCAAGGTTGGTTGCCGCGATAGTACCTGCTGCTGCAGTGCTCACGCCTGTGATGGTATCCAGGTTGCCGCTGTTGGCCAGATTGAAAGAGGTTGAGCCAGCCAATGTGGTGGCGATATCCGCAAACGTTGCGGTACCTGCCGTAGCAATGACAACAACTTGAGCCGCAGCTTTTTGCACGGCCAACGCAGTAGCATCGGTAGGATTGGATGCCAGAGCGGCCAGCGGGTCATAAGTACTGATCGTCTTGCCAGTTGGCAAAGCGGGAAGCCCCAATGTATTGAGGAGTTGTGTTTCGGTCAAACCGGACGCCAGTAGCGTGGTGAGCGGGTTGATCACAGTGGAACCTGCCGGTGCCTTAAGCACCAACGTATTGGCCAAACCGGTATCGATATTGGTTCCGCCCACAGCCAACAAAGCGTGACCGGCAGTGTTCAATGTCGTAGAGCCATTGAAATTCCCGCTCGCATCAGTCTTAAGTCCTGTGTTTTCGTTAGCGTCAGCTATTTTGTTGTCATTCAAGTCCACATATATTTGGGCGTTCTTGACCAAGCCGTCCGAGACGACACCTTTCAACGTATAGGTCGGTGTTACCGGTGCTGGAGTACTACTTCCCCCTCCGCCACCCAGTGCTGCCAAACCACCCGCAGCACCCACTCCGCCCAGAATGTATGTCCATGGAATGCCACCCCCAACTTCGGCCGCAGCTACAGCGGGCGCAGCGGTGGAAGTTGGAATAGCGGAAGTTGCCGGTGCGGCAGCTGGTGCAACTACGCTTGCCGGCGCAACTGCCGGACTCATTGCCGGAACAGCGGGCACTACAGGCGCAGCCGGTTGCGCAGCGAGGGGGTCGATTGTTACGGGCGTTGTTGCCGGAGCGGTGACTTGAGTGGGAGTTGTATCGGCCGCCGGGGCACTTGGAGTGATTTGAGCGTTTTCGGCACCCGCAGCGGTTGTCTTGGCATCGACTGCTGGCTTCGCCGCAGGTGTTTCATCGACAACGGTTGTTTTTTGAACCGGTGCTTGTTTTTTATTGGGATTTAAATTGTTCTGCGGATCGATTGATTCTGTTGAGGTTGTTACGTCTTTCGGAAGATTTTTCTTTGACTTAGCTTTCTTGACAGTTTCCTTTTTGAAGCTTTTCTCAGTAACAGAATTCATCTCACCACTCCCTTAGTTTGCAAATTCAAAAATTAGTAAATTCAAAAGAATTAAATTTACATGGATAGTTAACACCCGCCCCAACCAACTGATATATAACAAATAATTAATTCAATAAAACAGAATAAATCAACAGCGTTATCAAACTGCACCATTCGATATCGGCAATGAAATAAGCCAGACTTCACATCTGAATAGTAAATATTAAGTTTACATAAGTCATGTTACAAAGCGGTGCATTCTATTGATTATTTAGTACCAGGTAAATCGGAATTTAAGCAGGAGGTTTGTAATAGTTCGGCACGGTCGCTGCTGAATAATTCAGGTTATTATTTACACTGATTCGACTCCATCCATGCTGAATTTTTACGCTGACGAACCCTCTCCCAAACCCATTATTCAACGATTTTGAATCGCAGTAATTACGCCAAACTTACAAACCGGATAAATTATGCTGCTTGATTCCTAACGATTTATTAACTCGGTCAATTCCCCTGTCACATACCCCTGGTAACCCTCCACGCCAAGCTTGGTTACCAATTCAAGCATAACCAAGTCTTCGATACCCACCACAATCACCCGGATACCAAGCTGTCGAGTGATCATCACAACAGATGAAATGAAGAATTGGTGTTTCTGGTTGGATTGCAGATTCCGGATGTAGGCTGTGCTCAGTTTCAAATATCGGGGTTTGAGCCTTTGCAGATATTCGAAAGCACTTTGGTGCAATCCGAAATTGTCCACTGCAAAATCGGCACCCAGCTGCCTCAACTCAATCACGAACTTCTCCAAGCCATCTGTTTCCCGGATAATGCCAAACTCGGAAAACTCAAATACGAGACGTTTTGAAAGTTGCGGGTTCCCGCTCAGAACGGTACGGATCCACCCCATCAACTCCGCATCCTGAATTGATTGTACCGACATATTGATCGCAACTTTGTTATCCGTAATTTTGCCATTCATCATCGAGTCGAAAAGCATTTTCAGAATGGCCAGATCAAAAGACGGTGCCAGTCCGTGTCTATTCGCCATGGGAATGAACTGCTCGGCCCCCAACAACTCACCGTTCTCCAGCCTTAAACGCCCATAAATTTCAATATGAAGTTGCACCTTATCGCGAATATCCAGCACGGGTTGCGAGAACAATGCAATCCGTTTAGCTGCTATTGCTTCCTGAATAATCAACTTCCATTGCCGCGATCCTTTGCTCTGGTCGTCCTCCTTCAAATCCTGCAAAACACAACCATGGTTTTCATTTGCAAAAGATTGCAGCAAGGCAAGGTCACACTGCGCCAGCAATGTACCCAGAGTAAAGGTTTGAGAATTGAAAAATACCGCACCACAAGCATAATTTAAACTTTCCTCTTCCGGTAAAGCCGCACACACAGCTTGTACCGCCAGCATCAGCTCATTCCCAAATTGCACGGATTCAGCACGCGAAATATTGGGAGCCACAATGACGAAAGTCGCACCATTGACCCTTGCTCGCAAAATATCCTTTGTCGTCCACAGTGATTGCAACACCCCCCCAATATTCTTAAGCAAGAGGTCGCCTTGCCTGAAGCCGTGCCGTTGGTTATAACGGTCAAAGTCAGCAATCTGGAGCATGAAAATTGCTCCCGAATTCGGATTATTCCTGTCCTCAAGCATCGCATTGACGTACTCTTCAAAGCCTCGCCGACTCTGCAGGCCCGACCGTACATCCAGCCTGGATTCATCCCGAAACTTGATCGCTTGTTGCACTTCATGCTCGAGAATTCCGCGTAACTTCTTGGACATCGAGTTGATCTCATCCACCACGCTGCGCAATTCGGGTTCGTTCGGGATCGTTTGGATTATTTTGAAATCCCGTTCGCTGATTGCCTGCGCCGCTTCTTTGATCGCCCGCAGGGGTTTTAATATTCTCATCAGGAATTTGTACAAGGAATACAAGGACAACGCGTACAGCAACAGGATGCCGATCGTGGCCTCCAGCATTGTTCTCCACAATTGTTTGTAGGCGAAACCCGGATGGCTGGAAACCTCCACTTTACCCAGCTGACGCCAGCCTTTGCTGATGAAGGATTCTGCCGACGGTGTTTCCAGAGGCAAGGCATGCACAAACCATGCTGGAACTTCGGCCGGGACGGGCGTCAGGGTTTTGAGCACCACCGTCTCCCCGCCGAGATTCCGGATGCGGATCGACTGGTAATAACCCCGATCAAACATTGCTTTCACCGTCACTTCGGCCAGTATCAAATCGTTTTCTGCCAGAGCCGCCGGCAGCACCAATCCCAATGAAGTAGCCGCATCCTGCGCATGTGAGGCGAGTTGTTCCTGCAGGTATTTGTGGGCGTTGTGGATATAGATTGCCTCAGTCGCCGCCAGCACCAGGAAAAATACAATTGATGCGCCCCAGAATAATTGTTTGAATAAGGTCATGGCTGGTTTAACCTGGGGTCACATGCGCCGCTCAAATTCCATTTTGTCCAGCAACTCCCGCCACAATCGAATTTGGCTGGATTTGCCTTTGAAATTGGGTGAGCCTTCCGCCCACAGATCATCGTCGTTGAAACTGTATACAGGCTCCAAATCATGTCTCTCCGAAGCGTGCTGGATCGTATCTTTAAGATTATCAAGAATCAGAGGGTCAGCATCGGGGGTCCTGTAATAGGCCAGCACCATATGCGACTCATTCAATTCCAGGGCACGAACATAGGTAATGCGCAGGCTTCCGGGAGTGACTCCCAAGTTCTTCAGGCTGAAATATTTGGCGATGGAATAATCCTCACAATCCCCGCCGTTGGAGGAAATCATCTCGAGCGGGGTGGCCCAATAATCTTCCGCCTGCCAATGTTTCAAATCTCTAAAGTAGGAAATATTGTTCCAGAAACTGTTGGCGAATTGCAGTTGATCGTATTGCAACTGCAACTTCGAATTCGGCCGGTTTGCTTCAGCCAGCTGCTCCAGGTTGTGCCAACCCTGCAAACGGACAACCGCCTGGTCTCCCCAGGTCGATTGGATATGGCGCAGCAAACCGGGACTAAAATCGGTCAAGACGGCATAGGCTGTAAATGTAGCGATCAGTAATAGCAGCGCCAAACCAACCCATACAAACTGCCTCGCCTTTTTCATCAATCCGGTGCGGTCTTGAGCAGATCGTTCTTAACCGCGATGAGCAATCCGTCGGTGGCACTTTCCAGCATATCCAGTACCAACTCAAAACCCTCAACCCCGCCGGAGTATGGATCGGGCACTTCCTTGGCTTTGTACAGTTTGCTGAATGACATCATTAGTCTGGGTTTCTGCCACAGATCAGGCTCACCCACCCGATGCAGTATCGTTAGATTGGTCATGTCCATCGCCAGAACGTAATTGAAAATTTCCAGGTCAGCGCGACTTACTTTGCGTGCGCGCAATCCGGACAAATCGTAACCGCGTTCCATTGCCGCCTTTTGTGAGCGGGCGTCGGGCGGCTCAGCCAAATGAAAATCATGAGTGCCTGCCGAATCGATGATAAGCCTATCCGCGATACCGGCTTCGGTGGCCTTGTGGCGGAATATGGCTTCGGCGGTTGGTGAGCGGCAGATGTTAGCCGTACACACGAACAACACGCCAATTTTTTTAATCTCGGAGGGTTCCAATGCTGCTCCTTCAGTTTGATCCGGCCCGGTTTCCGGGTTGCCTGTCCAGATAGAGCGCGATCCAGCCCAAAGCCAGTATCACCATGAACATCGCCGCATTAGACGGAATCTGCAGATTGAAATCCACCGTACTATGGATCAACAAAGCAATTGTCCCCATGACAGATGCGAAGGCCATACCGCGCATGAGCGGGTCGCGTCGCCGATACAGCGCGGTGAGTGCCGCCCACAGACTCATCAACACCGTCATCCCCAGAAGTCCCAATCCAACAAGTCCGGTTTCCGCGGCGAACTCCAGATAATCTTCGTGTGCATGATCATAGTATGACACGACCGTTTCCGGTCTGTAGCGCGAATAGGCCGCATGAAAGCTTCCGCCGCCCGAACCAACGATGGGGTAATCCTTCAGCAAATTTAAAGTGCTTCGACTCACTTCGATACGGTCGGCATCATGCGACACCGAACTCTGCTCGATGCGTGCCACGACTTTTTCCACGCCGAACCACGTGCCTACAATAAACAAATCGATCACCATCAAACTGGTCAGCAAAATGACCGTGCTGCGCGTCTCGCGCTTGGCGAACATTTCACGCACCGAACCGGTTTGCGCTCTGAATATGATCAGACTCAACAATCCGGCAATCATCATGCTGGCGAAAAATGCGGTATTACCCATACGTGAACGGGTAAGCACCAAAGCAATCACCATGATCGCCAACATCAGGCGCAACAATAATTTGGTGCTCAGCAAAAGCGTCACCAGACTGCGCACACGCTGGCGCCAAGTACGGATTTTTTCGTTTGAAGTCCATGAGGCCAGCAACAAACCGATGCCAACCGCCAGCGTCATCTCCAGATAGCCCGCCAAATGATTGCGGTTCACAAAGGTGCCCGTGGCAAATCCGACATACGCTTCTTTTTTAAGAAAGAAACCGTATTCCATGCCGGACAACGTCATCATGCTGCCGTAAAAAGCCTGGAACAGTCCGCTCAAAACCAGCGTGAATGCCAACACAACCAAACGCTGTTTGCTGTTCACCAATAACAAGACGAGCACGAATAGCAGTCCATTAGCGACACTCTTCAACCAATAGAGAAATCCGGAATAGGGATCGACCGACAAAGGAGACCACCCATCGACACCGGCAAGGCGATACTGTGCGGCGCTTTCCGGCGAAAGAAGCAGATGCAGAGAAAGTGGGATTGGAAACAGCATAAACGCCAGATAGGCGCACCAGATCGCCAACAGCCACAACAGCGGCTTGGCAGCAGCAAAGACCGCGCCCTGCTCTAGCCTCTTTTGTTTCCAGCCAAGCACCCAAAGTGAGGCGATGAGTGTTACGGAGATTTCGAAAATTGCTTCCGCCCACACCTGATTGCTGGCGAATGGCAAAGGCAGCCAAAGCAACAACGCCAACAAAGCATAAAACAACTTACGCTCGTAATCCTGGGCAGATAAATTCATTTCCATAATCCGTGCTCTATTGCACTTCGATCCGATTGCTCACGCAAATCGTCACGGATAATCACTTGTTGTTTTTCCAAACCGCGTATGAACAATTGCTGAATCAAGCCCTGTTCCCTGGCCGGCATCAAACTCCATGCACTTGAGCCAACATCAATCAGCACGGGCAGCAACAGCGGCTCCCAAGGGCCAAGTTCGACAGCGCGATTCAGGGCAAGTCTGAATTCGCCGTCGTATTCATTCAGGTCCCGCTTGATCACCAGCAAGATTACCCAGCTATAAGGGGAGATGGGGCGCAGGCTAATCGCGGTTCTGATTTCCGACAAACCGGCACGCAAAAGGATTTCTCTTTCAGCGGGATTTTCACCGGATAATTTTGCTCGCACCAGACGCAGACGAGCCATATTCTCGTGTGACTTCGGGTCGGAACGGGTTAGAAAAAGCGCAATATCGAGCTGTTTTGCAACGGCTTCAAGCTGATCAGATGAAGGCATGCGGCGGGCCGATTGCCATGCATTCATGCTGCGACTGGCATTCATTTCCAGCAAATCGGACAAACCGGCACGAATTGCCGAAATCAAAACAAAAGCCAGCAGGACGGCGATGATTCCGAGCTGAATTTTTCTTCCCAAGGAATCCATGCGGGGCTTAGAAAACTATATCTTGATGCCCAGAAAAGTTCTGGCTGGAGTTGGGGATTCCTGTCCGTACGCGTACTGGTACTTGTAGGAATAATGGCCATATTTGTCGGATTTTTTAAGATCCATCTGGTTCAGAACCACCCCCAGCAAAGGTGCCTCTACACTGTACAGGCGCTTGACAACCGCACTGGCCAACTGGCGCGGGGTTGAGTCGGCCTTAACCACGAAAAGCAATGCATTCGCATAGCGCGAAATCACCAGCGAATCGCTCACCGGCTTGAGCGGCGGACAGTCGATCAGCACTACATCGAACATCTCTTTTACTTTCTCGATGGTTTCACCAAAACGCTGCGAAGAAAGTAACTCAAGCGGAGAATTAAAGCGCTTGCCTGCCGCAAGTACAAACACGTTCGGGCTTTCGGTAGCGCGAATACAGTCCTGTAGTGACGCATCTTCCGCCAGATAATCCACCAAACCCAAGCCGCCTTCTATTCCGCCAATGGCTTTGGCCAAACTGGGCTTGCGTATATCGCCATCGATTAAAAGCACTTTTTTCATTTGGCCCAAAGCAAATGCCAAATTAATCGAAATCGTCGTTTTGCCTTCACCCGGTAATGTGGAAGTCACCATCACCACCCGATGCGGGTCGTCAATGGATGACAACAAAACTGCGGTTCTTACTGTCCGGATAGATTCGGAAAAAAGGGAATTCGGATCCTCAAGAAACGCCCGCGCCGGTATTTGAATCTTGTCTTTTTCCTGCTCCAGTATTTGCACGGTGCCCAGCACATCCACACCCAGGCGGCGTTCCACATCCGCCACCGAGTGCATAGTGTTGTCCAGGTAATCCAGCAGGAATACCAGTGCCACACCGGCCAACAAACCCAGCACAAAAGCGATGCCGACGATCATCGTCTTCTTCGGCTTTAACGGGGACGAACTCACAATGGCCGGATCGACAATACGGCCCGCAGTGGATTGCAGATTGGACGCGACATCCGTCTCTTTGGCGCGGTTGACGAACAAGTCGTATAGCTGCTTGTTACTTTCCGCTTCACGCTGCAACACGCTCAGCTGAAATTCTTTGCGCGTCAAATTCTGAATATCCGCCTTGATCGTATCCAGTGCGCGTGAAGTGGCCACCACATTAGATTTGGCCAGTTCGTATTCTTTGGTAATGCCATTTATCACCGCCGCGACTTCACGCGCGACCGCGGCGCTGGCTGATTTCAACTCGGATTCGGCTGCGATAACCTTGGGATGCGAGCTGGTATAACGGCTTTGCAGTTCGTCCAATTTGCGTGCGGCAGCCGATTCGATTTCCTTCATCTGTTGCACAGCAGAACTCTTCAAAACTGCCGGTATGGATTGCAGAGTTTCCAACGGTTGCCCGCGTTGATCTTTCACTTGCTGGAAGACCGCTTCAGCCTCGGCCAAACGTTGCCGCATGGTGATCAGGTGGGTTGAAATCTCTTCCAGCTGTTTACCGGTACCGCTCAGCGCAACACCTTTGCTGTCAATGATGTTCTCTTGCTCGCGGTAATGTTGCAGCGCCTTTTCCGATTCGACCAATTTCTGGCGCAAACCTTCCATGCGTTGCGTCAGCCAGATATTGGCGCGCTGCGTCATCAGTGAACGCGCCTCCAAATCATTTTCGATATAGGCTTCGGCTATAGCATTGGCAACCTGCGCGGCAAGTTGTTTGTCGGAAGAGTCAAAACTTATTCTGACAATCTGGCTCTTCAAGACCGGCTCGATGGTTAGCGCGTTTGAAAAACGACTCAGCGCACTGCGCATCTTGCGCTCTTCAATTTCGGCCGGTGTGCCTTCTGGCTCATTTGAAAACCAACCGGTTTCGTTCGTGGGATTGAATACAGGATGGTTTACCAGATCCAGTTTCTTGATGACCATTTCGGCGATTGGCCGTGACTTCAAGATCTGCACTTGTGAGTTGAATGACTCCTGTCCGGCACTCCCCTGAATATCGTAAAGGTCGGAAAGTGTCAGCGCTTTGCTCTTTGCATTCTCGATCAGGATCAGAGCGGTAGACCTGTAAACCGGAGTCATCTGGAAAGCAACCATCGCGGCAAGCAGCGTCACCACGACGGCCAACCCCAAAATCTTTTTGAACTGTTTGCGAATCAGTAACCAATAATCGAGCAGATTCAACTCTTCTTCGGCCGCATCATTTTCTGTTGCCAAAATGGATTCGCGTGTCATCAGAAAAAGCTTTCTTCTACAGTAATAATATCGCCGGGCATTACCGGGGTGGCCAGATCAGCCTTTATCGGTGTGTGTTTTGCATCGGCTTCGTGAATGATAGCGACATGACTTTGCGAGGCCCGGTCCTTGAAACCACCGGCGATCGCCACCGCCTTGCGCACCGTAAGGCCCGGCTGGAACGGAAAATTGCCCGGCTTGTGTACTTGTCCATTGACAAAAAAATCCCGGTATTGCCCGATGGTTACCGTCACTTTTGGATTAATCAGATATAACTTGAGCCCTGTAGCCACCCGCGATTCGAGTTCAGAAACCGTCAGCCCCGCCACTTTTATCTCGCCCAGCATCGGTATCGAAATGGTGCCCGCGTCGCTCAGGCGCACTTTGTCCACGCTCAATTCTTTTTCATCATAGACACTGACACTGATGGTATCCCCGGTGCCAAGACGATAATTGGACATCTCTTCCTCGGCAATTGTGTTTGGGGCACAAAACATCAAGGCAACAAGAAGCAGCGAACGAAGTGACATGGAACCGATCATGAGCAAAGAAGAAGACGATGCAGGAAAAACAGGTTCTGCGAATAAGAGGTGATCAAGCTGCGGTTGACCACCTCTCGCGGATGAAACTACAAAATACTTAAATTACCGAACGTACACTCAGCATGAAAATATTGCGCTTGTAATCGTTCGCGGTATTGCTGGATGTTTTATTGCTGTTGCTGAACTCAATACCACCGACCAGCCAGTTGCGGAACTTGTATTCCGATTTGATCAGGAAGTTATTGGTGCTGTCGGAGCGAATCGGGGCAGTGCCACCCACAAACTCTTCCTTCACTTGATTGACATTCCCAGTCAATGAAACCCTGTCTGTCAAGCTATAGACCACGTTCACACCGGAATTGCTTACCATCACCGCACTTGTTCCGGTCAGAGTCGTTTCACTGGGTTGCTTGGAAGACGAGAAGTCAACATTCAAATAAGTAACCGGAGACCAACGCACCACACCTTCCCAGCTGGCAACGGATTGGGTTGCAAAAGTCGAGTCAAACTTCTTCTGCAATTGACCAACCTTGATTTCGCCCGATGTTTGCTCAGTTGCTTCCCACTTGGCACCCACCAAAATTCGTTGCTCGGTGCTGTTCAAAGTGGATGTAGCTAATTTGTAGGCGATCCCGGTGTATTTCACACTCAGCAGAGCCGAAGTCTTGGGGAAAACATTCAGGTAAAAAGTACCTCCAACATTGTTCAGCGACCTATCGTATGCAGTTGTTACGGTGCGGTTGTTTTGGTACGAACGGTCAGAGAAGCCCAAATCAAGCAGAAGTTTGCCGGTGGAGTCTTCAGAACCATACGCGAAGGCTCCATTCAAACCGGATGAACTCCAGGTATTGGGAACAGTAGTCGCCGCGCCAAATGTAGAACCACGGTCATCGTGCCCGACGGTATATTCGGGCATCATCTTGAGTGTCGAGCGGGACGACAGACCCAATACGGCTTGTCCCAAAACTTTTTGATCCACAAAGTTATCGTCGGAGCTATTGCCGAAACGGCCAACATCAACGCTATAGCCCAATGAGAATGAATTGGCATCTTGCTGCGTCTGCAACAGGATGGACGGGCTCAGCACGGTAATGAATGACGATTTCTCGTTCGTTTTTGCCCTAAAAATATTGCTGTCCTGTTTCAGCACCAAACCCAGTCCGGGGTAAGCCTTCAAACCGCCTACTTGATAGGACGGAGCAGAAGAAGCTTCACCATCCGCCGCATTCGCCAAGCCACTCACAAAAACTCCGGCCAGAACCAGAGATATCTTTTTTGAAACCGATAAATTCAACATAACTACTCCTAGACTGAATACTGCGAATCAGAACGCTAAATTAAATACCTGCCGGGCTTGCCGATCCGCCGCCGGATGCTGGCGGTGTTGAAGGTGGCAAATACAAGGGAACGATGGCCGCAGTCACAGTGTCCTTCGGTTCTGAAACCTTACGGTCGGAGTCTTTATTCGCGGATTCTTTCTTGTCTGATTCCCTGCCTTCTTGCTCCTTGCCCGAACCTGTCACTTGCGTGATTTGCATCGGATCCACTCCGGGCACTGCCAGAACGGCGGCGGCGATCTGCTTGGCTTGGGCGGGCGCCCTTTCAATAGCAACAGCAGTGATCTCCTTTGCCAGAGTAGGCGCCTGGGTTACTGCCGCAGCCGCGATCTCAGCCGCTTGTGAGGCCGGGGAAATCGCCACAGCCATCGAAGTAACCGATTTGGCAGCGGTAGGCGTAACGGCGACGACTGCTGTTACAACCGCTGCGGCCGGCTGCCCCGCCTTGATCAGAAATTCCGTCACCTTGGCTGGATTCAAACCGACAGACTTTGCGGCTTGGGCGATCGCTTCCAGGCTCGTACCCGCCTGCAGTTGCGTGTTGATCTCGGCGACTACCTCTGCAGCATTCATCCTGTTTGTGAACGCTGCTTGCGCCATACCCGAAGCAGTCAGCAGACCCAGTGCCAGCACCAGCGTTTTCAAATGAAATTTCTTGCTCATTAAAGTATCTCCTAAAATTTGTTTCGGACTGCAAAATAGAATCACACAAAATTTCCGGCGGCATGCTACCACAACTTAAAAAAATAGTTGCTATAAATTACCCCTAACCCGTTCATTAGCCCCAACAAATGCAAGCCCAAACTAATACACATTTTTGCCGACAAATCCTTTGAACACGGTAATGAAAATGATCTTGATGTCGAACCATAAAGACCAATTCCGCATATAGGCCAGATCACAATCCACCCGCCCTTTCATCTTTTCCAGCGTGTCGGTTTCGCCGCGCCAGCCATTTACCTGCGCCCATCCGGTGATTCCGGGCTTAACCTTGTGACGCAACATATAACCGTGAATCAGGCGCCGATATTCCTCGTTATGCGCCACCGCGTGCGGACGCGGCCCGACGATAGACATGTGGCCCTGTAATACGTTGATGAATTGCGGCAACTCATCCAGTGACGTGCGGCGCAGAAAGGCACCAAACCGTGTCACCCGAGCATCGTTTACTTTCGCCTGCACGATTTTGTCCCCGTCATCCGTAACAGTCATGCTGCGAAATTTCCACACTTCGACGATCTCGCCTTTCAAACCGTAACGCCGCTGCTTGAACAACACCGGCCCGGACGAAGACAACTTGATAACCAACGCAATCGCCAGCATGAACGGCAGGATCAACACCAGGATCAGGCTGGCAATGACGACGTCCTCCAGTCTTTTAATACTTCCATTGATCCCGTAAAACGGGCTATCAAAAAGACTCACCACCGGCATACCACCCACCGACGACCATTGTGCATTGAACAAATCGAACACAAAAATATCCGGAACCACAAACACCGACACGGTGCTATCGGCCAACTGGTCGACCAACCTGATGATGCGACGCTCGGCATGCATTGGCAGCGTCACATACACAATATCGATCTCCCCAACCTTGGCCCGTTCCACCAGTGACTGCAAATTTCCTGCCAACTGTAAACCTGCAGGCACCAACCTTTCACCGGTACGATCATCAAACACGCCCAGCACACGCAGTCCCATCCAGGTTTGTTCACCAATTTGCTGCGTCATTTTCTGCGCTGTGTTACCGCACCCGGCAAAAGCCACCGTGCGCGAATTGTGTCCGTCTGCGCGGATCGCGCGCAGCAACTCACGGTAGATCAAACGTAATCCGGTCAACCCCAGAATCACGACCACTGTCCAAGTGGTCAGTACCACACGCGAAAAATCGGATGAAGTCTTGGTCGCGAAACCCAACACCACCAGGGCCACCAATGTTCCGCCCCACACCGCGATCACGCCGCCGATTTCAGCAGCCAGACTTTCTGTGCGCCAAGAGCGGTACATCACTTTGAAAGCGGCCAGCAACACATAAATCAACACGGCCAACAGCGTGAGCAATCCATATTCCGCATTGGGTGCAATATCACGCAACTCAAGCGATAACAGCATCGCAAAGCCGATGACTGCCACATCGAGTGTTCGTTGCAGCAACTCAAAATTGGGAGCGTTATGCTTTAGAAATCCGGATGAAATACGATTTGGCAAAAATAATCCCTGAATTAATTCACAACGTCGCGCGCCTTACTCACATAAATGCCACGTGAATTTACAGGCCACACGCCAAGCCGGCCGGAGTTTACCGAGGTAAATAGCGTTTTGTCCATATGCCAAAAGATATAGACCTACCCCTCGCGCACTAGGGCATTGTCGTAGATCGTGACAGCGATATTTAACTTCCCGAGTTCCATCGCTTGAGTAAATTTATAACCTCGTCAATGTAAACAATTCGGCTTCAAATCCACCCAATACAGCATCCTGATCAAGATGCGCCTCGGCATATGCACGACCCGATGCACCCAGCCGTGCGCGCAAATCGGCATCGTTCGCCAGCAACAATATAGCCTCGGCGAATGCATAAGCATCTTCAGGCGGCACGACCAGCCCGCAGTCAGCCACCACTCCTGCCAGCTCAGTACCAGTCTGAGCCGTCGCCACCACCGGCCGACTACTGGCCAACATGCCAGTCAATTTCGAAGGCATCACCAGATCAGCCGCATCCGCGCGTTGGGGCAGCAAATGAATATCCGCAGTTGCCAACAATTCAGCCAAATGATCGACAGGTTGCAGATCAAGGAAGCGAACATTCTGCAAACCTTCGCAATTCGCCACCAGCTCGGCACGACCTGCCCCGTTGCCGCAGAAAACAAAGATCACCTCTTTTGGTTGAGATAGAAAATTCACCGTAGGTCGGGATGGATCCCGACGCTTTTCTGTCGGGTTACTCTGCGGGGGTTCTTGCGCCCTTGAGGTGAAACCCGACCTCCAAGAACGATCTCCGCACAACTTGGCAACGTGCGCCAAAATCTCCAAGCCCTGCTTGCCACCCATATTTCCCGAATACAACGCGACAACCGCGTTAACCGAAATTCCCAACTCGGCACGATAGCCATTCAATACAGAATCCTGAATCCGGAATGCCGACCTCAACACCACCCAATTACGGAACAGCACAATATGATCCTGCTCAACCCCTTTGGCGGCGGCTCGGTCGACCATGCGCTGCGAAATGGTCGACACACGATCAAACCGGCGCATCAACCACCGTTCGCAAGTCGCCACTAAGCCGCGTAACACTGCACCTTTCAGCAGCCCCAGATCGAAAGCCGCATCCACCTCGTAATCCTGGATATGCAACCACGCCTTTGCACCGGAAAGTCGCGCCACCAACAACGCTTGGGGCGCACAGAATAACGGTGGTTCCACCACCCACACCACATCCGGTCGCCAGAAAATATGCCTCAACAAAATCGGAAAACTGGACAGCGCAAAACTGGCCAAATGCAACACGCGCTTCAAACCCGAAGGCTTGGCCGGCACCCATAACGGGCAACGATAAACAACCACATTTCCATTCGCATTTATCCCCTCTCCCGCCGGGGGAGGGTTAGGGTGGGGGAAATTTTGATTTTGATTTTGATTTTGCTCTTTACGCCACCCATTCACGAATCCATCCGCCACTTTCCACTGCGGGTAATAAGGCGGCGCCGTCACCACCCTAACGTCATGCCCTTGCGCGGCAAGCCATTCCGCCATTTCGCCGGAATATTTGCCGATGCCAGTGAGCTCGGGAGAGAAATTGATACCGTGGATCAGAATACGCATAGAGATTAACGATCAACCCTAAGCAAGGTCAGCACGATCGCTAGTGTCAGATTATTAAATGTCACCTTGTTTGATTTTCGAGTAGTTGGGGATGGTAAGACTGGCAATCAATCCGGGTTAATGTTTTTCCCACGCCCAGGCATGCTCGATGATTGTTTCCAACGAACCATACTTGGGTGACCAGCCCCATTCCTTTTTAATGCGGGAGGCATCGGCCACCAATATGGGGGGATCACCGGCACGGCGCGGGCCAAAATGTACCGGGATTTTTTTACCAGTAACCTTTTCGGCGACCTCGATCACTTCCTTCACCGAATAGCCCTGGCCATTGCCCAGGTTGTACGCACGGCTCTCGCCGCCCGCCATCAAATGTTGCAAGGCCAACACATGCGCCTCACACAAATCGACGATGTGAATGTAATCGCGGATACACGTGCCATCCGGCGTGTCGTAATCCGTGCCGAAAACCGTCAGTTTATGTAGCGCCTTTTGTAGGTCGGGATTTATCCCGACATGTTGGGATAAATCCCGACCTACAAAATCCGGTCCTGGTGCGCTCACCTGTTGGGGTGTATCACGACCTGCGTCACCCATCGCCGCCCTCAACACCAGCGGAATCAGATGAGTTTCGGGATCATGCCGTTCACCCAACGCCGCATCGGGCGCGGCACCGGCCGCATTGAAATAACGCAACGCCACCGAGCGCAATCCATACGCCGCATCGTAATCGCGCAGGATTCGCTCCGTCACCCACTTGGTCATGCCATAGGGATTGATCGGTACTTGCGGATGAGCTTCGTCGATTGGCACATATTGCGGCACACCGAATATCGCCGCCGTGGAAGAGAACACGATCTTGTTCACACCCCGCCCGTGCATCGCGTCGAACAGATTCAACGTGCCGCCAAGATTGTTTTGGTAATACTTTGCAGGATCGCGCACCGATTCGCCCACCGCAATCGAACCCGCAAAATGCACCACCGCATCGAACTGGTGCGAATTAAACAACGACTCCAATGCGGCCTTATCATGCAAGCTGCCCTGAACGAATTCCCCGCCCAAAACCGCATCACGAAAGCCAGCTGAAAGATCATCGAACGTCACCACCGTATGACCCAACGCGTCCAGCATGCGCACCATGTGCGATCCGATATAACCTGCGCCACCTGCTATTAGAATTTGCATTTCAACCTCAAAAAACGCTTCCTTTCGTGTAAGTCAGGATTAAGCCGTATGCAATTCTTCGCGGATGACTTCTCGTAGAGCTTCCTTCAGGTCGTCTGTCACAAGGGCGCGGCGAAGGGTTTCATTGATGAGCGTCTGGTAACCGCGACCACTGGCACGAGCCTTGTATGCCTGCACAATAGAATCGTCCAACATGATTGTGATACGCGTCTTGCCAATTGAGATTGCAGGTAAGACATCACGCAATGGACGCAGCTCCGCAAGCTGTGCAGCGGCCAATTCCGGGCTATCTCCATCAGGCATGCTTGCCAGCGGTGCAGCATCTACCGCAGCCCAGTTGATTTCAGGTGTTGGCTCAGCGCTTTTGATTTTCAAGTTTTTTTTGTTCACGAAAATTCGCCTTTCTTAATGAAATGATGTGAATGTGTTCAGCGTCTGGCAGACAAAACACCACAACCATCAAACGACCTGCCAGCGCCCCCATAACCGATGAACCGCCTCTCTGGATATGCCTGTCGAACATCCTCTCGCACCAGCATCTCACCGGTAAACATCGCTCGTGCCGCCCACAACGGCAACCCACGCTCTCGAATGTTCGTCTCGTTTTTGAAGAGGTTGCAGGTAAATTCCATGGGTTAGTGTTATGCATTGTTATGCATATTGTCAATCATCAAAACTGCTCGCTGATGAAGTGAAGTTGTTCGCACCGATGCAAACTTTCTTCGCGTAAATTGGAAAATCAGGTTGCGTGTAATCGTGGCTGGCCGCGCACAAATAGGTGCGTTGTGACACCACCGCATTCGCATCAATCTCAATCTCACCCAGGCTATACAGCACCACGTCTTCACCCAGCCAAGCGAAATCACCGAGAGTGACTTTCCACGGATAGGTGACTTTGACTGAGGGACGCAACAGCACACCCTTGCCAACTTTGGCACCGAACAACTTCAACAACCAGCGCCGCTGGCCAAACATGAATTGGGGTGAGCAAGCGAACAGTGTGCTTTGCACCAACCTAATCCCAAAACTAAGGCACTCTTTTACACTCTCGAATAAAGCAATCTACGCTTGTCATCTCACCTCCTCATTTCGCTAACCGCCCCATCCAATAAGCAGGGCGGCGGCGCTGGTGCGCAACGGCAAGCACGATGATTTGCGTGGACATCACGCGGTAAATGACATGAAAGGGAAAACGATTTAAACCAGCTTTGTGAATATCGGGGGCGGCTATCGTCGGAAAAAAATTGGGCGCAGTACAAATATGCGTCATGACCGCATCAAACTCGGCAACGTAGTCCGCGCCCAAACCGGGCAAACGGCTCTGGTAAAACGCAGCACTATCGTAATGTTCGTTAAACGCATCTGGGTGAAACTGGTAATTCATTTCAGAAGTAAGCGGATCGCAGCACTCGCGTCTTCGGCAGAAATGGTTTCGACCTTTCCGCTATCAATTTCCGCTGAGCGGCGAAGTGCTTCGACGCGCCATGCTTCGGAAATTTCATCCTCATTTTGCTCATCCAAACTCAACAGCAGCTTGTGCGCAAGTTCGGCACGCTTCTGTAGCGGCAGATGCAGTACGGTGCGTTCAAGTGCTTCTGTGTTCATGATTTTCTCCTAACCTCAATTTAACAACGATGCAACATTTTGCGCGATTCGAGCTTGCAATTCCAGAGCTTCGGAATTGAATCCACTGGATTGCCGCGCCTCGCTCGCGATGATAGCCCTCACTTACTCTCACTAATAATTTCTAACAACCGCTCTGCCGCACGCTGAACATGGAAGCGATTGTGGAAACACGGAATGGTTTTTGACTTCATCGTTACACATCTTCCTGACCTGTCGGGACGCACCCGCAAGGAGTAGGCCGTGGCTGTAAGGGGCTGAAGCCTGTCTTGAGCTTGTCGAAATGGCCCCAACACCACACCCTCAATCCCGACCTACGTCACTGCCCCCCTAAACGCGTGGTTTGATCGCCTTCGCCGGGCGCCCCACACACACCATCATTGGTGGCTAAACATCAATAATAAGCTTTCCTTATTGGACTGATTTCGACACAGGCATGATTTTGTTCAAGCAATGCCTGCTCAATTTCTACTTGATGATCAAGCAATATATTGAGTACGAATGATTTTGAACGATTGGGGATTTTTAACCAGATAACTTGGGGAGGATGTCCTGAAACTAAAGAACGCTCTTGAAAATCAGCATCGCGACTTACAACCACGAAACCATTCTTTTTTGCATATTCCCAGATCACCAAGTCGGAGGAACTTTCCAAGCCCAACAATACAACCTGAGTTGATCCGGGAAACGCAGCTTGCAGAAAAGGAACGATTCGCCTCGACAGATTCTCATCGAGCAAAAGCTTCATCAAACCGCCACTGTGTAGAGGTTATGTTCTCGGCTCGCCGCATAGGCTAGACAAGCACGAATATCCGCCGTTTCCAATTCAGGAAAGTCATCGATGATTTCCTTCTCACTCAGGCCGTCGGCCAGCATATCCAAAACATCATAAACACTAATCCTTAGGTTACGAATACACGGACGCCCACCACGCTTGTTTGGGTCAAGAGAAATACGAAATTCGCTCATCATCGTTCACCTTGGTTTGCCTTAAATAATTAGTCAGTTGATGCACTATAAAAGACTGCGCACAGATAAACAACTGATAGAAATGACTACACCCGAGTTGTGGTGTGTACACTGTCGCAGCACAAGAATCCATTCATATTTTGACATGCTCAATGCGGCGACATATTTTTCATTTCGGCGAAGCACATCTGCGTGGCTTTATCACTGGGGTTGTAGTTACTGGACAACGCTAACAAGTTGCGCACCTTTTGATAAAAACGCAACTCAGATGAACGTATCACCCACTCCACCTGCAACAAGGATGTTAATACCCAAGCACTCGCCCTTGGTTTGATCGCCTTCGCCGGGCTACCCACACACACCATCATCGGTGGCAGATCATGAAACACCGAACTGCGCGCGCCCACCACCGCACCCTCGCCTATCGTCACGCCCGGCGCAACGAACACATCGATTGCCAGCCATGCCCGTCCTTCGCCCTTCGTAGGTTGGGATTCATCCCGACCTACAACACTGCCTTCGCCATGTCAGGCGGTGACAATATGGAAATCGGTTGTTTCAACAATCGGGCGCACATTATTATTCTCTCGCTCCATCTTAACGATGCCGTAGTTCGACATGGTTTTGAGGGTACGAGAAAGATTTCCGGGTTTTCTGCCGGTCAGTTCAGCCAAGGATGAAATCGATTTCGGTTGAGAATCCTTGATGACGTGAAGGAGCGCGCGGTTATCGTCGCTCAACACTTCGGCAAGTGACTTCATCGATGTGAACCATACTTTTGGCTCACTTGCTTTTGGCTTGTATTCGCCCTTTGCAATGGCATACATACGTTCGCGGATCTTCTCCTGCGTCATAATTCCAATCATGATGCTTTTCATAGCCCCACCTCCTTTAGTTTTCGATCAACATCAGCAAAGAAGTCCTGCAACAGCTGATATGAATCCTTGAATTTGTACGGTACGCCCTTGTCGGCGATGTGATTGTGTTTATGGTCATACTGCAATATTTGACCGGCATGTTTGAATTTGCCTGCCGGCTTCACAACATGCGCGTTGTCGTATCCCATCACACGCTCACCACCTTGCTCATGCAGCGTTAAAGCATAACGGATACCGTGCGGCACTGCGTCTGTCGGCTCAATGCGCCATACATGAATTTCTACCCAGAAGCCGTGTTCCTGCTGAATGATGTTTCCATTCAATTCAAGAAGCGTCTCTAATCCAGGATCGTTTCGCATAGCTCAACTATATCATCTGATGATAATCAGCGGCTAACTGATTTTGCGCGCGTCAGATGGGTATAATTTTCTTCATTTATATAACCGCCTTACTTCCCTTCCAACACCCGCGTTTTCAGCACAATGAAATATTCATAGATAGACTTCAAAATCGCAAAAGTAAAGCCTGCACGTCCATCCAAAAAGCCGCGCTTTGCCACGTAAAAATCAAGAATTTAAACAATGTGCGGAAAGGCAAACAGTAAGACAATTCCTTTTGATGGAAACGCCGCTCGTTAAAATCTTTTGCCGTGTAAATTAAGTCGCTATATTGCGGTATTTTATTGGTTTCGCCGGACACCCCACACACACCCTCATCGGCGGCAGATCATGAAACACCGAACTGCGCGCGCCCACCACCGCACCCTCGCCTATCGTCACGCCCGGCGCAACGAACACATCGGTTGCCAGCCAGGCCTGCGCACCGATGCAAACTTTTTTCGAGTAAATCGGAAAATCAGGTTGGGTGTAATCGTGGCTGGCTGCGCACAAATAGGATCGTTGTGACACCACCGCATTCACACCTATCTCAATCTCGCCCAGGCTATACAACACCACTTCATCACCCAGCAAGGCGAAATCACTGAGAGTGACTTTCAACGGATAAGTGACTTTGACTGAGGGACGAACCAACACACCCTTGCCAACTTAGCTGATGGCATAACTTAGAGGTGGATTCTCGATTGATGCACAACCGCCAACACGCCGATTTTCTTCGCCGTCAGTCTATAAATGAGGGTGTATGGATATTTTGTCACGACAATTTCACGCGTTCCAGCACGTCGCCCTTCATGTCCGATCAGGGGGAAGTTGCGCAGGTTATCCGCTGTACTTCTAATTTCATTGATGACGGCCTGAGCCGCCCTTGGATTGTCCGTCGCGATGTAGTCACGGATTGATTCGATGTTGCGCTTCGATCTTGGCGACCATTCAAGCGGCTTTTTTTCTGACATTCTTTACCGCTCCGATTTGTTTCCAGAAGTCGGCATCGGGGATGCCTTTTCCAGCTTTCAATTCGGCCAGTCCGGCATCCACTTGCGCAAGTTTCCATTCTTCATAATCCAGCTTTTCGGCAATGGCTTGTTTGATAATGGATTGCGGCGTGTGGCGTGAGTTGGCGGAGATTTTTTCAAGCCGCTTGATGATGGATTGCGGTAGTGTTATCGGTTGATTCATTTTCGCGCCCCTCCTGGGCTTGTGTCGTGCGGAGGATTCTACACCAAAGAATGCGGGAGTAAGTTCACGCGAGGACGTCACTTCCGCATGAACCAACGTATCCAACATGCACACTATGTGCGATCTGATGCTTTGTTGGCAATGAATTCATCCACGCTCGACAACTTTCCTTTCAACGCACCGCGTGCGGAGACTGATTTTTGCCTGGGTGGAGCAAATACGCCAACTTCATTGGATGCATCGAGCAACGTGACCAGCACGCGCCGCATGCCACTGATTCGCACCGGCTCAGTGAAATGGATATGACCACTTTCATCCAACGTGGCTTCAAGTGTTTGCATCATGTTCGCCTCCTGACTATTTGAGATACACCACGTACTCGTTTTACTCATCTACCGTGAAACATTTCCTCACAAGCGGGACTTCTATTTAGGGAAGGTCTGATTAAGTCGCTATATTGCGGTATTTTATTGGTTTCGCCGGACACCCCACACACACCATCATCGGTGGCAGATCATGAAACACCGAACTACGCGCGCCCACCACCGTACCCTCGCCCACCGTCACCCTCGGCGCAACGAACACATCGGTTGCCAGCCATGCTTGCGTACTAATGTAAGACAAAAAAGCGAGGGAAGGTCACTAAGGTAACCATTTCGGTAAATAATTCTGGAGAATTTTTAGTGGTGCCCTCTTCAAAAGATTAACACTCAATTTTAAATTTGGTAACATGGTGCGAATTATTCCTACCAATTGTTCAGGGGTGCGCACATGACTAACGCCGAAAAAATTAGTATTGCTTTGCCACCAGAAATGGTTCAAATCGTCCGGGGTGCTGTTGCGACAGGAGATTACGCATCAAGCAGTGAAGTCATACGTGATGCGTTACGTGACTGGTCTTACAAACGCAGTTTGCGCCAGCAAGGTGTTGCCGAATTGCGTCAAGTTTGGCAGGAGGCACTCAACGACAAAACGACCGGCATAAACGCTGACGACGTGCTTGATCGCTTGGAACGCAAGTACCAAGCCATTGCCGATGCCAATAGTAAACAGAAATGATGCAACTGGAGCTTTCACGCTTCATTGAAGGAGATCTGGATGAGGTTTCAGATTTTATCTCTCAAGATAATCCAATTCGAGCTGTAACTTTCATCAAGGAAATTCGCACGAAATTTAATGAAATCCGTAGCAACCCATTGGCCTATCAACTTCGTCCCGATATTGGGAAGGAGGCACGCATGGCAACCTTGGGGAGCTATGCAATTCTCTTCCGTGTCAGGGGTAAAAAGATACGAATAGAGCGCGTAACCTACGGTGGGCGCGACTTGCCCAGTTTACTTTAAGAGTGATGTCGCCCCTTTGACTTTCGTAGGTCGGGATTTACCTCGAAGAGTTTCTTGTACCCTTTGGGTGTCCCGACGCTTACCTGTCAGGATGAATCCCGACCTACACTAGACCACCCCTAACCGCGTTGCTTGATCGGTTTCGCCGGACTCCCCACACACACCATCATCGACGGCAGATCATGAAACACCGAACTACGCGCGCCCACCACCGCGCCCTCGCCCACCGTCACCCCCGGCGCAATGAACACATCGGTTGCCAGCCATGCCTGCAAACTTTTTTCGCGTAAATCGGAAAATCAGGTTGGGTGTAATCGTCCCTTGCCCTTCGTAGGTCGGGATTCATCCCGACGCTTACCTGTCGGGATGAATCCCGACAACACCACCGCATTCGCACCAATCTCAATCTCGCCTTGATGCACACCACATCAACGCTTCAAATCCCGATAGAAATTTTCATGCGGACCGATTGCTTCCAGATAAACCAACTGCACAGCATCATCCACTGTATAGCCCAACAGATAGAGTTGACTTTGGCTACGAAATTTGTACACAAACAAATCAGCAAGATCGCCTTTTTTCCGCTCACCCATAGAAGGTTTATCCGCAACCAGCTCAACAGCTTCATCAACATCTGAAGCGACGTTATCGTGCAGTTTTTTGTATTGACGGGCAAAGCGCCTCGTCTGCTCAACCGCGTAACTCATGCATTACGACTACGCGGCACAAAAGGAGTGGCCTGTTCGCGCGGCTCGCGCATCGAAGCCAACGCTTCCGCCACAAAACTTACCGGTAAATCTGGATTATCCAGAGAGGCACGACCAACCATCGCCCAATATTCAATCTGCCCGGCAATAGTGCGATGCTCAACTTGCGCTTCAGTACGAGCCTGCTCGTACAACGTATCATCAATCCTGACTGGCATTCCCATAATCACTCTCCCATTAATCACGCTACAAAAGTAGCGGAATTGTAGGGCATATTCGACGCAATTTTGCACCCGCAACTAAAATTTTCTGGGGTGTGCGACCTTTGTCGGGATTTATCCCGACCTACAAAACCAGATAGCTGGCCGCGCACAGATAAGACCGTTGTGACACCACCGCATGACCCAACGCTTCTAACATACGCACCCTATTTGAGCCGATATAGCCTGCACCGACAGCCTGCACCGCCTGTCACTAGAATATTCAACACGCTCATTTGTCACCCACCTCATCATCCGGTGCATTCTGTAAATAAAACTCATGCAGTTTGGCTTGCAGCAGCGACTTAGCGGGCAACTGCGTTTGATATTCCGCAATAAGCGCTGGGGAAAGACTGCGGCTCAATGCGTATTCCACCACTTCGTCATCTTTGCTGGCGCAGAGCAGTACACCGATGGCGGGTTGTTCGTGCGGTTTTTTCACATCACGATCAATCGCTTCAAGATAAAAACCCAATTTACCCAAATATTCCGGCTCGAACCGACCCACTTTCAACTCAATGGCAACCAGACAATTCAACCCGCGATGGAAGAACAGCAGATCAAGCGCGAAATCTCTCCCCCCCCACTTGCAGCGGATATTCACTGCCCACAAAGCAAAAGTCGCGGCCCAGCTCAATCAAAAATTCCTTGAGGCGCAGTAACAAACCCAAATGTAAATCTGCCTCAGCATGACCTTGCGGCAAATCAAGGAATTCGACCATGTAGCTATCTTTGAAAATGCTCAACGCATCGGGATGAATTTGTGACACCACTGGTGACACTTTTACCGGATTGAGTACGGTGCGCTCGAACAAAGCTGTTTTGAACTGGCGTTCCAGCTCCCTCTTGCCCCACCGTTCGCGAATGGCGATTCGGAGATAAAACTCCCTCTCTTCCGGCCTTTTTCCTTGATTGAGAATGATGATGTTATGCGACCACGGCTATTGTCGCACCAGTGGCGCGACAAATTCATCCCCTTGATAAGTTTCAAAAAACTTTCGCATTCTAAACAAATTGCTGCGAGTAAAACCCCGCAACCCTGGCTGCGTGCGCGATAGATGTTCAGCCAATTGCGCCACCACACCATCTCCCCATTCCGCCTGTTCAATCTTGCGGCTGATGGTTTGCCCCACCTGCCAATACAACTCGATCAACGTGGTATTCACTGCCTGCACCGCACGCTGGCGCGCAGCATTAATCAACTGAGTGATTTCGTTGAAATCGTCTAGCACGACAAGCGGTTTCGTCATAACAACTTCCCTTACTCAAGAAAATAGTGCCGCACGACCCGCCATTACGCGGCGCTTGATCGCCTTCGCCGGACTCCCCACACACACCATCATCGGCGGCAGATCATGAAACACCGAGCTGCGCTCACCCACCACCACGCCCTTGCCCACCGTCACGCCCGGCGCAACGAACACATCGGTTGCAAGCCAAGCCTGCGCACCGATGCAAACTTTCTTCGTGTAGATCGGAAAATCAGGTTGGGTGTAATCGTCCCTTGCCCTTCGTAGGTCGGGATTCATCCCGACGCTTACCTGTCGGGATGAATCCCGACCTACAACACCACCGCATTCACACCGATCTCAATCTCACCCAAGCTATACAACACCACGTCTTCACCAATCCAAACGAAATCACCGAGAGTGACTTTCCACGGATAGGTGATTTTGACTGAGGGGCGCACCAACACAACCTTGCCAACTTTGGCACCGAACAACTTCAACAACCAACGCCGCCAGCCAAACATGAATTGCGGTGAGCAAGCGAACAGCGTAATTTGAAAACCATCAACAACTAATTTGACAAAAGGCAGACCTAAACAAACCCACTGCTTGCCACCTAATTACAACAGACACCCCTCAAGTTCGGGATATTTTGCAAATTTACCATCGTCAGACATGAGCTTGGCTCCATGTTCTAAAGCCGTTGCAATGATGATTCTGTCTTGAGGGTCACTATGGTGCTCATGAAGTTGCACTGCACGCGCAGCAATTGCTGGTGTGAGAGGAAGCAATGCAATACCGGATTCGTCCAATGCTTTTTCAAACCAAGTGACAACTTCGCACGGCAAGCTAATGCGGCCATGCCGCTCAAGCCAAGCCACTTCAAAACAACTGATTGCAGATACAGCAACAGCCACTTCACTTTCAATACATTAACGTCTGCTGGCATCCAACAGATTCATTTCGTTGTTGATCCACTATAACCAGATATGCGTATCCAGAATAATCATTTGGGCAGATTCCATTCTGATTCCGACACGGCATCAATGATGTTGCCCATGATTTTGGTTTTCCCTGCAATATCTTGATGCGGTTGGCGATTCGAATTTGATTGGCCACCCTCAGCAATCACAAGAAAAATTGCTTCCAATTGTTTATTGGCCGGCAACAAAGGAATTTGCTTTAGTTTGCCAGCCAAGTCAGTTTCCAATATCAGGCGTTCTGCATACATTTTCATACTCCTTATTGTTGCGATGTTCGAAGTCTAATTTGTTGTGCACACCAAATGGAAGCGATTTTCAAATCACAGAATGTTTTTTGCCTTTGCACCTGAATCCTACTCTAGCCCTTCGTAGGTTGGGATTGAGCGTGTGCTGTTGGGGCTTCAGCCCCGTACAGCCACGGCCTACTCCTTGCGGGTGCATCCCGCCGCTTACCTGTCGGGATGAATCCCGACCTACATCAGCCCCCTAACCTCGTGGCTTGATCGCCTTCGCCGGGCACCCCACACACACCATCATCGGCGGCAGATCATGAAACACCGAACTACGCGCGCCCACAACTGCCCCCTCGCCCACCGTCACGCCCGGCGCAACGAACACATCGGTTGCAAGCCACGCCTGTGCACCGATGCAAACTTTTTTTGCGTAAATTGGAAAATCAGGTTGCGTGTAATCGTGGCTGGCTGCGCACAAATAGGATCGTTGTGACACCACCGCATTCGCACCGATCTCAATCTCGCCCAAGCTATACAACACCACGTCATCACCCAGCCAAACGAAATCACCGAGAGTGACTTTCCACGGATAGGTGACTTTGACTGAGGGACGCAACAGCACACCCTTGCCAACTTTGGCACCGAACAACTTCAACAACCAACGCCGCCAGCCAAACATGAATTGGGGCGAGCAAGCGAACAGCGTGCTCTGCACCAACCACCACAGTTGCACGATGATTGCAGAACGGCCGCGAAAACCCGTTGGCAATTTAAACGCATCCAGTTGCTGAATATTTTTTTCAGGCACAGTCACAGATTGATCCCATGTTCTTCACGCAATACCTGCTTGATCTTCACGACATCACCACCACAGCGCTCTTCCATTTCCATGATCTTGATATCCACCAACAGACGATACCAAAACCCCTGCATGAAGTGCCACAAAAATCCTTTAGAGCCGTCCAGAAATCCGAGCCTGAAAAAATAGCGGTAGAAGAAATATACCGCAGCACGCAAGCCCACCGGCAAGCGCGAATACACCTTGTCTTTCATCAAACGTTTCCACTTGGCTTGCGGATCATCGACTGCTTTTAGCGACTCGTCTTTTTCAAGCAAGTCATATTTATTGTTCAGCAAATCCACCATCTCACGCGACGCATAGGAATTGTGTTTATTAATCCAAAAGGTGATGCCTTTCAGATTGTCATCAACCAAATGCTCCTTAACCCTGATGGTCTTAGATTCGGGTGGCAAAACGATGTGCTCATCCATCCAGCGCTGCTCGATGCGGCCTTTTCCGTTGCGCCAGATACGCAGAAGAATGTGAGGATAGAAACCACCATGACGTATCCACTTGCCATAGAAGAACACCTTGCGCCGAATGTAAATACCGCCCACATCAGCAGCCGTGCTGGGCAACACCTTCAGCAACTCTTGCTGCAAACCACGCTCCAGATATTCATCGGCATCCATGCGCATGACCCATTCAGATTCAGTGCCGCAATTGTCCAGCCCCCACTGAAATTGATCCGCATAGTTTTTCCACTTGCGCTGCTCAACTACCGCACCTAATGACAGCGCAATTTCAACCGTTCGATCCGTTGAGAAAGAATCAACGATGAAAATCTTTGAAGCAATAGGTAATAGAGAACGGATGCAGCGTTCGATATGGATTTCTTCGTTGTGCGTCAGGATGACAACGGCAAGACCAACATTATTCATAACGCATCCTTCGCAAGTCGCGTCCTAATCATGGCAAGCATTGGTCTCTCCACATATTGATACAACATAGAACCGATGATGACGCCAGACAGTACCAACAAAATCATGTTTAACCAAAGCGGTAAATGCAGCGGCAACAACAACTTCACGACTGCCGACAACACAGCAAAATGAATCAAATAAATTGAATAGGAAGCTCTGCCCAAAAACGCACCCACACCAACCCAGAAATTATTCAAATCTGCTTTTAACCGAATCAACCCGCTAACCATCAGAACCGCCCCAATTCCATAAAGCAGATGATATTGGCCATGTTCAGGATAATTGCCCTCATGGATCAGTGACTCGTTTAGCCCCGATGCAACAAATACAGCCGCCCCGACAAGAAATAGGAAAGAGGGTTTTATCCACGACACCTGATTAGATTTTGCATATTGGGCAATCCCAATACCCAGCAAAAACTCAAGATTGTGATCGTTCAAATATAACGCCTGGAACGGTGCAACGCTGTCCAAAGCGAGCAGGCCACACAACGCAATCACCCCGCCCCACAACAAAAAATAGACCCAAGCCAAAGTGACATTCAGGAAAAACAGCACGAAGGAAAAATAGAACAACATCTCATGGCGCAGTGTCCATGCCACCGGCACAAACGGAGATCCATCGCGTGGCAGCAGAAAAAAATCCATCGCAGCATTAATTGCACCAACGTGATGCCCCATCAGATAAGTCAAGGGCAGCAGTAACAAACCAATAACCCAATAAATCGGATAAATACGAATCAGCCTGTGTTTGACATACGACAAGATTGCGCTCGACTTGCCATGATTTTTTGCAGTGCTGTAGAAAATAATAAAACCACTCAACACAAAGAAAAAATCAACACCCGCATAGCCAAAAGAAAACAGGCCACCCAAAGGAGCCTGTCCGAAATATTTGGGTAAACCGATGATTGCCGTAGCATGAAAGCAAACCACCAATAACGCGGCAATACCCCTACCGATTTCGATCAGCTCAAATCGGTGTACTGTTGAACTCATGGACGCAAGCCGGATGCAATTTTTTTATACGCATCCATCCAGCGTTTGCCCACAACATCCCAGCTATAGCGATCAGTCACAAACTGGCGAGCTTGTCGGCCACGCGCCAAGCGTTCTTCCAAACTCCACGAAAGCGACTGTTCAAGCGCCTGCTTGAGCTGGGCAACATCGGGATCAATCAGTAAACCACCACTTTCTGCCCATCCATTCAAGCCGGTCATTTTGGTCGTAATGGTTGGTGTAAACGATGCCGCTGCCTCAAGGTTCACCATAGCCATAACTTCGGTATATGAAGGCACAACCACGACCCATGCTTTAGTCAACAGGGACTGCTTTTTCATACCTCCAACTTCGCCAACGAAAGAAACTTGTCCTTCTAATTCCGCCCTATTAACCGATTCTTTTAATTGATTAGTATATTGAATCGAATCATTTGGCCCCGCTATCACGAGTTTATAAGTTGTATCACTTAAAGCTGTGAATGCCTCAATCAACATATGCACCCCTTTTACGGGATGTAATCTACCCAAAAACAAAATGTACCTTTCTGTGTCAGGCACAGACTGACTGGCACTGAATTCTTCAAGACTGATTGCATTGGGTATCAGAATTTGTGGGATTCCAGGAAATTCCTCTCCAAGAATTTGGGATTCGTCTTGTGTAATGGCGTGCAAATAATTCGCCTTTTGCAATACTTGCCTCATTACTACAACCCAATACATGCGCTTGATCCAAAAGCGAGTAGAGCCTAATTGCTGCCATAACCACGGCTGCAACATGCCATGCGCACTGATGACTACTGGAATTTTTCTTCTCAAAGCGCATACAACGGCTACACGTTGCAGTGGAACAAGGACACCATGTACATGAATTACATCAGGCTGAAAATCATCCACAACATCAGCAAAGGCGCGTGCTTGGCGGTAATGAAAGCGCATGGTTCTAGTCCATTTCCAATAGGGCAGTTCGACAATTGCACCATCTGCTATTTGATTGTCATTTCTCCCCACCACCAATGCAGCAACCTTAATAACTGCGTCACAATCCCGCATACGACAACGCAAATCCTCAACCACTTTTGCCACACCAAAAAATGATTGGCCATAGCCCTCAGAGACCAACAAAACTTTTAACTTCTTGTTAGCATGTTGCATGCTCGTCTCATTGCCCATTACAGTAACGGCCTCAGATCGGATAAACGAATTGGAACCAGTAATTTCACAATATCGCAAATTCTTAATCACCCGCATATCATTCAACTGTACTTCCTCTGTCATGGCTACTTACAAGTACCCTAACTCCTGCATGACATCGCCCCAAGCATCTTCAATCATATCCGTTACCAACACAGGCAAATATCCTTCCCAAGTGCCTGCCTTACCTTCACGAACAAAGGGTAAGTTCAGGTTCGTGCCCTTGGTTGTTTCCCATTGATCGGCCTGTTTCCTTTCCAACTCTTGCATCGATTCCTTTGAGCTTCTATTAATAGCAGCACTTATATGGTCAAAATTTCGCTCAATCCCCAAAAATACAATAATCCGCTCCAACTCGCGCATCGTATCGGCGAGCATATCTTCATATCGTACAAGCAATAACTCTTTGCCTGGCTTCTTTACTCGTATCCAACCAGCCACATTTTCATACCACGAGCCATAAGAGTCGAATTCGCCGGAAATAAATTGGGCCGCAAATTTTTCAAGGGGGTAGCTCGAATCTATTCGACGACACTTAATCAGATGATGATAGTAAGAAACTAAAACATCTCTTGGGTCTCGAACAATATAAACAACCTTTTTGTATTTTGGATGGAAATACTCATGGCTTTTTAAAATTCTTGGCTTCTCAATTTGCAAAAGATAGGAATCAGTATGTAGATAAATGTCCGGTACCAATTTCTCTACATTTATGAAATCTAATGGCACATCTGTATAAATCGCATTACCAATCAAGAATCTTGTCCATGTATTCCCGCTCTTTGGATATGAAACTATGAACACATCACTTGGCAAAACCGTTATCCCCCTACCAGGAAATATCCTGCCGGTCACTATATTGGCAATTTGAATAAATGAGTTCTTAACCGACATCTCAACATCTCCAGAAATATGCAAAACCAAAGGTAAAACTCACGGCTTACGTCCTGAAACAATCATCGAACAAGCTAGCGCGGGGATTCTACCGACAGTTACTAGCCGAATATCTTTTAAGCCGAATTCTATAAATAGCTGCATCAAAGTTTTCTTGGAAAAGAATTTGACATGCCCATAATCGCGTAATGGATGCCAGTGAGCATCAAACCTATTGGTGAGTGCGATGGCCAAATTTTTCCAGTAGCCATGATAAGGAGTTGTCAAAATCAGCAAGCCACCCGGCTTTAATGCTTGTATAGCGTTCTGTATCAACATCCTGGGCAATAATAAATGCTCAATCACTTCAACAGAAACCACGGCATCAAACTGATTTTTGCTGTGATCAGGCATCCTGCCTGACACCAAATCCAATTGTGAGAATTGAATCTCAGGGTAATTTTTTCGCGCAAGTTCAACGCCGGAAGCACTACCATCAAAACCCTCTACTTTGAAACCATTCTGATGCAACAAATGTGTAAAAGCGCCGTTACCACATCCTAAATCTAGCACCTTGATGACCGAATGCTTGCTTAATAAATCGACAATGTGAGGCTTTACCAAATGATGGACAGGTGAATCACCAGCCTCTTCCCAAATAAACTCGTCAGCCGCCAACGACAAGTTATTATCTTGCCGCGCTTTAATCTCAGTATTCACAATCACCCACTTTCTCGAATGTCAATTTTCGTTCACCTGACAACAACTGTCGTCCAGCAACCGCTCACATACTCCTTGAGGCCCTGGTCATCAAGTACTGCCGGGCACCATCAAGTCGCTTGGTCGAACACGTAAAAATGTTTTATCTACAAATGAAACCAGCACATCACCCGGAACCAAGCGAGAACCCAATTGCCAACGAAAATACCGCTTCAAAGCAGCCCATTTGTTCGCTCGATTCAGCGGATGGGTCAAGATGAAATGGAAAAATTTAATTTTCTGTATTAATGCTCGCAACATAACAATTTAGGCCTTACGCCCTCCTGATAAAAATAAAACATCATTACATCATGCATGTATCGGGCTGCTACTTCCGGCACGATCAACGCCTTAACCTTGATTGCATTTTCCGACCATGTACGCAGCACATTCGGATCAACGTACAAATGCTTGAGAATATTTTCAAGATCTGCCACATCCTCGTTTCTAAAAATGGCCCCAGCCTCATTCGCCTCCACCAAACAACGCGCGCCCACATTTTCGCTTGTAATGACGGGTACGCCTTGCAACAGCGCCTCATTGACTACCACGCCCCAACCATCATGACGACTTGGTAGTATCAATACATCGTATTGCGCTATTACAGCTTGAGCTTGGCCAAATGGAATCGTCCCCCGATAGATCGTACCTCTGGTTTCAGCGGTGATATATATTGTTGCATCGCCCACCCCATACACATCCAAAGTGACAGTGATGCCTTGCTGCTGGCAACGCGTCACAGCAGCAATTGCGACATCTAAGCCTTTTGTTGGTAACAATGAGCCAACAAAAATCAGTTTAATTTCGTGCTCTGATGTTGGGCTGGGTTGCTCTGCAACAGTAATTGAGGGAACAAAATATCCGAAAGGAAACACTTGATCATCTCGCAATCCAGCTTGCTTAAATTGATCGACAGCACGCATGGAAATCGCCAATAGCGCGGGTTTCATACCCCTTGCTACCTTCACCAGCATTATCGTGGCTACGCGATAAAGCCACGGTCGCAGTTTCGCTTTAATTCTATTCAGTATCTGACTGCCTTCGACCAGATAGCCTACACTTTCACTGGAGTAGGACTCTTGAATGATCACCACCTTGGCCTTATGCCAAAGTGCATAAACAATCAACGGAAAATATCGACTTTCTGCCCAGTAACCACAAAAGACATGTACTGCGCCGGGGTTGGCACGAACGATGGCCACACCACGCTGCCACCAATCTTTTCCTTCCAGATACACTACGTCGAGGTCAGATAAATCCGCGCCTTTCCAACCTTGCTTGGCGCGTGTTTCACTGACCGCAGTTCCAACAACATGGGTGATAGGTTTTTTAATTAGCGCCTGCAAAGCACGCCAAGTAAATAGTTGATGGTCGGTAAACAACGGCTGCCAATTGACGATCTTCATTAGATTGTATTCCCTGCAAACAATCTGCAAATATCGTCTGCCACTTTTTCTGGACTACACGTTTCAAATACACGCTTCTGGCCCAAGATAGCTGACTTCATTGAAGTTTCGCGGTTAACTACTATTCTAATGATCGCGTTAGCTAAGGTTTGTGGATTTTCGTCTTCAAGATAAATTGCGCCATCGATGCCGAACAGGTCACTTACATGTCCCAGTTTAGTTGTTAACACCAGTTTGCCCTGTGCAGCAATCTCGATCACTTTGGATGGAAAAGTAGTTACGCCCATTTCACAAGAGGGTAATTTCAAACACAAACCAACATGTGACGAGTGCAATAGGATTTCATATTCTGACTTAGTCACACGACCCCTAAAATCAATCCATCCTCTGCCTTCGGCTTGAGAAAACTGAGCAAGCTCATCAAGCAATGGGCCATGCCCAGTAATGTGTATTGTGAACGAACCTTTAAATGGTTCAAAATCCCGATTTAGGATTTTCACCGCTTCCATCAACAACACCACGCCAGTTTCCCGCATGAGAGTGCCACCCAACAAAAAGCTCAATGCGCCCTCGTGCCACTCAAGAGTGCCTACTTCATCATGACGCTGTGCCACGCCGTAACATACAACATTGTTCGTTGTATTGACCTGAGCCTTCAATCCCGGTGCAACCAAGACAGATCCATGGCTACACAAAAGTCCAAAGGTAAATTTGAGTAAGGTGTTTTTGATGCGTGCCAACTCACCAGCGGTTTCAATTAATGCGCCGTCTTCCAAATCAAGGTAACACCTTGCGCCAAATAGTCGTGCTAAAACCAAACTTGGGACATAAAGCCAATTGCGGTTGTAAACGAGAAAATGCACCACCCGATTATTGTTTTGCCTGAATAATCGTCCGACAAGAATGAACAACGAGAATGCAGAAATAAAATAAGTCCACAGAGGCAACGGATCAAAGCGTGCATATAGCACAGGCAGCCCTGATGTTTGTCTAACGGTGGCCGCAAATGATTTTCGATAACCTTTTTGCTGACCACGTGCCATCGTCAGCACGTAAACATTTTTGAACCTGCTCTGAAGCGCGTGGCAAACATCAAACACCTTCTTAGTGGCAGCGGGGCTATCGTAAACAATGGCTCTTCGCACTTTGGTTTTCTCGTCCAGAATACTACAGAGAAAACAGACAGTTTGATTTTCAACTCCATTAATCACTATTGAAGTGGCCTAATTAATTTTGCTGGGACGCCAGCATAAATCGTGTTGGCAGGTACATCTTTATTCACTAATGAGCCAGCACCAATTATCGAGCTATTTCCAATTGTCACACCACCAAGAATAGTTACTCGTGCGCCTATCCAGCATCCATCTTCAATGACAATATTGCCACCCGCCCCCTTCCCGGCTCGCCTTTCGTGGCTTCCAGTCTGGTGCGTACCGGGAACAAACGCGACATCTGGGCCAATGTCACAGTTTGCCCCAATTCTGATTTCTGCCAGTTGTGTGCAATAAAACGCGTTCCTCAACCCTATCCAAGTATCTCTTCCAATAAAAACCTTGCCTCTCCCGAAGAAACAGGTATAGCCATTTATGCATACACCATCATCTACATTTATTCCGATCGTGTTTGCCAAGTGACGTTTGACACCAAAGAATCGCGTGGGTGGCAACCAGCGTAGGCAAATGTTCAGTATATATCTCACTTTGTTTGCCTTTGAGTTGGCCTCGAAAATGACGTCTTCCCTAAATACAATTTCCCCATCAAAAATCCAAGTATCGCTTGAGAAGCAATATTTCCGAAAATCGGAGCGATACTATCTATCAAGAAAATAGGGACGACATAACCAATAATTACGTATGGGCGATTATTTGGATCACTAAACTTCACAAGTGTTGCGATCAATAAAAAAGGCATCAACCTCATTGTCAAACCAACAAGCCCGCCCTCTAAATATGCTTGAAAAAAAGATGACTCCCCATGTGTATGTAGAATCATCTGATTGCCGTTATTACTGTTCGTTGTACCGAGTCCTGAGCCGATTATGTGCTCAAGAATGGAAAATTTATAGATGTGATCCAAGGCGTTGCCCCAATACCAAAGACGGCCCAAATTCCCCTCAGAGTCAAATGACTGTCGGCTAGCAATTGACTCAATTTGTTTAGTAATAAAATTTTCATCGCCCAACATGGGCAAAACAAAGTAAATCACAAGTGAAAATACAATTGTCGCGCTCACAATTCTTAATGGCTTAATTCCCAAGTGCATCAACATACCCAGCAATATCCCACTACCAATTACCACTGAATTCGCAGTTGCGGATGTTAGGATTGCAATAAATATTATGACTGCACAAATTGCCAGCCGGAATGGGGATGGGTTACTAAGTAAACTGACAACTATCATTCCGCCCAACACAGGCATCACTAGTGTAGAAGTCGTAAAAATGAATGCACTACGTTTTGCCACTTCAGAATGAAGCAAGAAATAATCTACATCCAATTCCATTTGGCGTGATGCCAAGAATAAAAACATATCTGTATTTGAATCTATGATCAGCCCAACCCCGCAGATAATCACCAAATAAAAAGTAAATTTCCCGTATCTCTCTAAATAATAGTCTGCACCACCTCGCGCAGCCCACATAAAAAATGGAATCCATCCTGAATAATAAAACAAGTTATAGAACACAACTTCCGCGTCTAATCCCGCAATAAATGAAGTCAACACCCAAGTTGCTTGCAAAAGAATTGTTGCCAAGAGAATTCGCCTTAATTCAGCTGTGCTTTTGACAAGGAATAAACACAATAAATAGCCAATAATCACAATGAATTGCTTCCATCCCGCCAGTATTGTCCCCCCAAAAATGTAGTTACCAATGCCAGTTGTAATCAGTAGGATAAAAAAATACGAAAATACTTTATGCGTGCTCTCATGCGAAATTTTTCTTAGTGCATTTGGATTAGATATATTCCGAAAGTTCTTTGATGACTTTTCCTTCATTGGATTACCTTACTCCATAGATTTTTCATAAACAATGATTGAGTTTTCATGAAAAATATCACTCTAGTTCTTGACGAAAAGTAATCCGACACATACGACATAATCATCTGTGAACAAATCGTAGCCATCGCCGCACCCATCACCCCAAAAATTGGAATCCACCAATAATTCAAAATGACATTAACCAACATGCCGTACAACGTTCGGTAAAACATGTATTTTTGCAAACCTTCGGAGGTCATCCAAATGCCGCTTGCCGCACCAAGGCACGAAAATAAACCCGACCAAGCATGAACTGCCAGCAATGGGGCAGCTTCCGCATAAGCTGCACCGAATAATATATGAATGATGGAACCGCTGAAAAATGAAATCAGTAGCGCCACGACTAATGCTAACAATGCGGTTAAATCCAGCAGTTGTTGGGTGCGCTGCAAATAAATTTTGTTGCTTAGGTTTTTAGCCTGAATGATGGATGCGGAAGACGAAGCAATGATTATTGAGGGAATAAAAAAAGAAAGTTCACTCATGCGGGCAGCAGCGGCAAAGATACCTACTTCACGGTCCCCCAAGAGTTCACCAATCATGATTTGGTCAATACGCAGCGCGATCATGATTGATACACCGGAAAGAATCATAGGCCAACTGTACTTTAGAAGCTCTTTGGCCATTTGATATTGATATTGCCACACAGTAATTGCGCGCTGGTTGTTGCGATAAGCAACTACAAAAAATAGGGCAGTAAACACCACTTCAATCAAACCCACAGCGGCGATGGCAAGTAATGAGGCGTGGTTCAGCAATAGGACAACTTTAATAATGGTGGCCAGTACGAAAGCCGAGCTTGATGCAATGACTGAGTATTTGGATTGAACTTTAGATTGAAAATATTGATCGATCACATTGAACGATTGAAAAATGTATCCACCTGAATATAAGCCTACCAAACAAAGTGTAAGAAAATCGCCATCGCGCACCTGAAAAATTGCCAGCAAAGTGATTAAGAAAGTAATTATCCCAGCTACTAGTCGCAACCAAAATGCCGTACCCAAAATGACCGCTTCTTTTTCCGGGTGTCGAACTAATTCTCGAACGACAATCGTATCCAACCCGAGATTGGAAAAGACCACGAATAAACCTGCGAAAGAAAGACAGTAACTCCATAAACCAAATTGCTCCGGCCCCAAGTAACGCGCTATCCATATATTGATGAATATGCCGACGGACATTCGCAAAATGCGGTCGCCAAGTAACCACAGGCTATTTCCAACGATAGCTTTGGCCTGTTCGCTACCGGTGAACCTTTCCCTTATGCGGTTGGCTATTGATTTAATAACACGCATTACGTTTTGTTTTCATTTTGTTATGCCGCGTTGCTTTATTTCACCAATGACTTGGCGGACACATTTGCTGGTGCTGGTGTTCTTCAACGGCATGTACCAGGGTGGAATTGCCCGCACTATTTCACAACAATTAGGGGCACCATTTCAATGCCATCACCCCGCCATGTGCGATTGGTATCCACTCGCACATGGCTTTTGTGCTTAGCTGCGGGGTGGGTTCCTTCGTTAATTCAATTAGCAACTTCTTGCCCTGCAAGATAGAGGGTGTCCGGTGACATATCTATTTCTTCAGGCCAAACCACTGTGCCATTTTCTACATGCGCTAACGCGAATTTTTCAGGTTGGCTTAATACTTTGTAGGCCGGGTACTGCAAATACGGCAACATAGAAAAGAGTCGCTTGCCACCATCAGCAAATGATCCGAGCAATTCGTAATTTTGCAGAGGTTGAACATGGGTTACGTCAGGGGTGATCATGATGCTCTCCTTAACGAAGTGGTTCGATTTTGTAGGGTGTCTCACCCGTAGATGCCAGTTGCCAATCAGCCATCAGTTCATCTGTATGTAATGCGATCCATGCCTGGACAAGCTTTATTTGTTTGCTCGGCAGCGAACCTTCCAGGACTTCACCTGATGGAAGCTGCCAGCGTCGCTACAGTTACCTTAATCTCACTGCTACTACCTTGGCAAACTCAGAGAAATCCGTAAGGTGATATTTCACAATGTTATGCACGATTTCCCAATTGATATTTTCGTAGTTGTGTACTGCTATATTACGAAAGCCAACTGCCTTTTTGAGATTGAGTGCCAACTCGTTAGTCAACACACCCGCTTGTGCGAGCAAATCGAAAGTCTGTCCCATGGTGTCTGGCGGCGGTACTTGCATGCCGGCAATAATATGCGCACCTATATCCACTGATATTTGCACCGCACGACTCAGATTGAGCGAAACTATATCCTGCAGGTCAATGTCCGCATCAAGTGTGGCGGCATCAGCCGGGCACTTTGATTCTATGCGTTGCAAACAGCGGCGCAACGATTCCAGTTTTTGCCCGACTACTTCCCGATCCATGCCATCCGCCTTTCAGCTAGTAGCCTGGTTCGATACGGCATGAAGTCTGCCTGTTCAATCAGATGCCGACTAATTAACTCAGCATACAAAGTATCGTTGCCCAGCACTCTTCTGCCATGACGCACTATTTGCCCAAGCAAGGGTTCTGACACCGCGTTCAAATCGATCAAGTCAACTGGGCGTCCGGTTCGTTCGGCTAGTGCGCCTATCAATGCCATTTTTTCAAGCGCAGTCAGATTTTGTTTGGCTGCAGCAACCCCGATGTCTATATCGCTGTCTGCACGCTGGCGACCCGAGGCGACTGAACCAAACAATATGGCAAGCGCAATCTTCGGAAATTGTGCCAACACTTCCCTGAGTTGTGAATCGATTGCCGGATGAGATTGGGTTACTGCTTGCATGGATGTTGTCTGCTTATCGCCCTGGGTTGGGTTGTAAGTTTTTGCCGCTGGCGATAATACCACGCTGATTGATCTCGCCGATGACTTGGCGGACACACTCTTCAAGGGCTGTTGCTCCGGTGTTGACGGTGAGTTCCGCTTTTTCCGGTGTCTCATACGGGGCGGAGATGCCGGTGAAGTCTTTGTTCTGCCCTGTTCTGGCTTTTTTTACATGCCTTTGACATCGCGCTGTTCGCAGATTTCGATTGTGCTGTCGCAGAAGATTTCGATGAAGTCACCGTGCTGAACCATGCCGCGCACGCGTTACGCTGCTAAATGTTGTTCTGGCTCTACCGAGAGTTTCATGCCTACGGCTTTCAATACGGCAAGTAATGTTTTCAGCGTCGGGTTGCCTTTGGCAGAGAGTGTCCGATAGAGCGATTCGCGACTTATCCCCGCTTCAGCAGCGACTGCGCCAAGGCCTCCGTACGCTTCCGCAACTGTGCGTAGTGCGAGTAGCCCTGCGGCACGATCGTCCGGATCATCGAGTGATTCCATGGCGGCTTTCATATACTCAACTGCCAGTTCACGATCCGCACGCAGCTCGGCCACTTCGCGTTCATGGTGTGATACCGCAGCCTTCAGTTTTTTGCTCATGCTTGTCTCCGTTTCCAATCTTCCCAATATTCTTTGGCGGTGGTGATGTCTGTTGCTTGTGATTTCTTGACGCCGCCGCAAAGCAGAATGACGAGCGTTTGCCCATGTCGCCCAAAATACACACGATAACCCGCGCCAAGATGTTCCCGCAATTCTTGCACCCCTGCACCCACTGGGTCGCAGTCACCAAAATTTCCTGCTTCCAAGCGTTTAAGGCGAACACGAATTTTAGCTTGCGCCTGTTTGTCTCGAAGCGATTGGAGCCATTCAGTTAATGGCTCTTTGCCTTCTTCGGTCTGGTATCGAAAGATTTCAATCACGTGCGAGAATGTAGCCTATAAGCTACTTAATGACAAGTTGATAGCTGGAACAGCGACGGATTGCTTTTGATTTATGTGTCGGGATGTACCCGCAAGGGGTTGGCCATGGCTGTCTGGGGCTAAAGCCTGTCTTGAGCTTGTCGAAATGGCCCCGACACCACACGCACAATCCCGACCAACGAACTGCATTTATGTTTTGTGCCGGGATCAATCCCGACCTACGAAGTGCATTTGAATTGTTTGAGCCTGATCTCTATCGAGCGCAACTGGGTATCAAGCGCTGCTGCCAAATCACTTGCGCGCTTACCCGGATAGGTTTGAATGTAAGTAAGCAATCCATTTACTCCCTCATCTTTATGTATAGCAGCCGCCTTAGCAATTTCCTTGAACACCGTCACCGCCATGACGCCTTGCTCAAACACATCATACCAAGTCCCTGCCGATCCAACTTTCAACTGGCATGAGCAAAAAATCTTCCACGGCAATTCCATCGCCACCAACTAACAAAAGTCGGTCTGGTTTAAACGCTTCATTGAATGCTTGCATACCCGGAAGCACATCCTGAGCCCGACCACTCTTCACCTCAATGGCAATCAGCTTGCGTCCGGCTCGCACCACAAAATCGACTTCCCTATTGCGTTCTCGCCAATAGAACAATTCGAATTTATCTGCTGCCGCTGCATTGGCTAGATGTGCGCCGACGGCAGACTCCGTCAGCCGCCCCCAATGTTCCCGATCCGCTTGAGCCTCCTCAAAACGATAGCCCGCCATAGCCGAGAACAATGCTGTATCGAGCACTTGCAATTTTGGGCTGGAGCCACGGCTACGCACCACTTCTCCTGCATATTTAGGAATCCCGGTAAGCATTCCGGCTGCACTCAACAATTCCAGATAGTGCGCCAGCGTGGTGGTATTCCCCGCATCCTGCAGTTGCCCAATCATTTTGGTATAAGAAAGAATCTGCCCCGAGTAACGGCATCCTAATTCGAACATCCGTCGCAGCAAGGCCGGTTTATCCACACGCGATAACAGCAGCACATCCCGCGACAGCGTTGTTTCAATCAACGAATCACGCACATATCGCACCCAACGATCATGATCTGTAATCAGTGGGGCCGCGCCTGGATAACCACCGTAGAAAATGCTTTGCTGCACGGACCAACCGAATGCCTCACGCATTTCCTGCGCAGACCAGTGCGGCAAATGCAGCACTTCAAAACGCCCCGCGAGACTTTCAGAAAGGCCACGTTGAATTAGCAAAGGTGCCGAGCCAAGCAAAATCACTTTAATCGGAATTGTCTTGCGCGTGTCTTCGTCCCACAAACGTTTGACCGCTTCCGACCAACCCGGTATTTTCTGCACCTCATCCAGCACCAGAATGGCACCCTGACTTTCACTTTTCAACCGAGCAATATCCCACTGCTGGGCGATCCATTCTTGTCCGCGTAGCGTGGGTTCGTCCGCACTTGAAAATTGAACTGGCAAGCCTGAACCTTCACACAGCTGCTGCACCAAGGTGGTTTTTCCCACTTGGCGCGGACCCGCCACAACCTGAATAAAGCGACGCGGCTCTGCCAACCGATTGATTAGTATTTGGAATTGAGGGCGATGATAGGGCATTAACAATTTACTCAATAAGATGAGTAATTTTAAATAGGATTACTGTTAATAGTAAAGTGCCTTATTAATAATTCGTCACACTGGCTGTATGAATTAGGGTTCAGACACCATTTTCATATTGCCGATTGAGGTTGGGTTGGTTTGCCTGGATTTGTGTGAAGGGTGTGGCAAAGAGTCTGCGATCCGTCGTAGCGAGGTGCTGGCATTCTTTACGCACTACGCGCGTTAGAAATTGGAATCGCAATAATTGTTGTGGTTGTATTTTCATAACAGATACCCTTCGGTGTAGGCGATGTCATGGATAGGCAGGCGCAGCAGATTGGGCGCGCTAAGCAAGATGTCTACTTTTCGTCCTTGCATGACGCGTGATACCAGCGCCGACATTCGTGCAGCAACCAGTGCCGGATTCCCCACCGGTTCGGTTAATTCAAGCATCAAATCAAGATCACCACCGCGCGCTGCATCGTCCAGTCTGGAACCAAAAACACGAACGCGCACCCTTTGCCCAACGACTTGATGGGCTAAATGACGGATCGATTCAATTTGGTCTTCTGTCAGGCGCATAGCTGTAATAGGGTAGATACAATTAGGTTCAGACACTCATGGCACGCGGTTATCCAGAAGGTCAATGTCCGCATCAAGTATGGCGGCATCAGCCGGGCACTTTGTTTTTATGCGTTGCAAACAGCGGCACAACGATTCCAGTTTTTACCCGACTACTTCCCGATCCATGTCAGCCGTCTTTCAGCAAGTAGTGTTGTCTGCTTATCGCCCTGCATTGGGTTGCAGGTTTTTGCCGCTGGCGATAATACCACGCTGATTTATCTCGCCGATGACTTGGCGGACACACTCTTCAAGGGCTGTTGCTCCGGTGTTGACGGTGAGTTCCGCATTCTCCGGTGTCTCATACGGGGCCGAGATGCCGGTGAAGTCTTTGATCTGCCCTGCCCGGGCTTTTTTGTACATGCCTTTGACATCGCGCTTCTCGCAGATTTCGATGGTGCTGTCGCAGAAGATTTCGATGAAGTCGCCATGCTGAACCATGCCGCGCACCAGACGACGGTCTTTGCGGTAGGGCGAGATGAAGGCGGTGAGGACGATGATGCCGGCTTCCATCATCAGCTTGGCGACTTCTCCCACGCGACGGATGTTTTCGATGCGGTGCTCATATGTGAAGTTGAGATCACCACACAGTCCGTGGCGCACGTTGTCACCATCCAGCACAAAGGTGCGGCAGCCGTGCTGGTGCAGTTGTTCTTCTACGGCATGTGCCAAGGTGGATTTGCCCGCACCGGAATATCCCGTGAACCAAAGGATGGTGCCGCGATGGTTGTTTTGTTGTTCGCGACGTTGGCGGGTGACGGTGGCGTGGTGCCAGACCACATTTGTCGACACAATTTTTGATTCGTTACTCATTCAGACCCTTAATTAATTTTCGCAAAGCTTCATTGGTTCCAGAATACACAAAGAACTCTGGATTGTGCAGGTCGGGTTTGTTGTACTCCAACTCCCAGCCGTTTCGATCCTGTACCACCCCACCCGACGCCTTGACCACCGCATGCGCCGCTGCGGTGTCCCATTCCATCGTTGGACCAAGTCGCGGATAGAAGTGCGCCACCCCTTCTGCAACTAGACACAATTTGAGCGAACTACCCATACTGATGCATTCATAGTCACCCAATTTGTTAAGCAATGATTGCGTACGCTCATCGCTATGAGAACGACTGTCCACGACTTTGATCGTTTTACCTGTCTCTTGTGACTTCACTGCAATGGGTTGTGCCGCTGAATTGCCGCGCTGCACGAAAGCGCCCTCTCCAACTATTCCGTAATAACAAACATCCAACACCGGCGCATATACCACTCCCAGTATCGGTCTGCCGTTTTCAATGAGTGCGATATTTACGGTAAATTCGCCATTGCGCTTTATGAACTCGCGTGTGCCATCCAGCGGATCAACCAGCCAATACAACGGCCAATCTTGTCGGACGGCATAATCGATCTGGGCAGATTCTTCTGAGAGTGTCGGCCAACCCATTCCTAAACGGGCTAAACCGGTATTGATAACACGATCCGCGGCAAGGTCAGCTTGGGTCAACGGTGAGCAATCCGACTTGCTCATCACCTCATTCGTTTGATCGGCATAGATCGCCATGATGGCCTCGCCAGCTTCGCGGGCGAGCGCGACGATAAGAGGAAGAAGGTCGACTACGATGCTTAAAGGGTCTCCCTTTTTTAACTGGGATGACAATTCGCAAACCTTCTCTATATTCATCAATAACGTTGCAACAGTTCAGGAAAATACGGACTGCAATTTTTGCCTTGTGGATTTAGGGACATTTCAACACAATTTACCCGACGTGGGCGAAACGTTAATGACCAACGACCATGTTGCATGGGGCATGAAAATCAGCAGTATTGCGGAAAGAAACTTCATTGACCGAAACTCTTTGCTTTTTAAGGTTGAGCATTTTAATCGCTGGGAGCGTTACTTCCTATATACCATTTGTCCAATATCTATTTATGCTAAAAGGTATGGACGCCTGCAAGAAAGATAGGTAAGGGCTTAACAGTTGCATATCACCCCCCTCACCTACCCAACTTATTCTGTGTCGGGATCAATCCCGACCTACGCTTTTGAATCTGTTTTGCTTCGCTTCTCGTAGGTCGGGTTTTAACCCGACACAACTTGTCTTGATGCACCCATAACGATTTACTGCATTTGCTTACTGTGTCAGGATAAATCCCGACCTACTTGGGGCATTTGAGCTTTGCGTCGCTATTTTTTTAATAATGGCGGAAACACATGGAGATGGGAAGTAGTTTTGTTTGGCTAAATCTTGCTCAACATGTCTTGATACGACAGTGCAATGCCGTCTTTTAATAGCATGGTGCGTTTCCATCCCAGCGCATTAATTCGCGATACATCCATCACTTTGCGCATCGTGCCATCGGGCTTGGTGGTATCAAATGTGAGCGCGCCTCTGAAGCCCACCACGTCGGCAACCAATTGCGCCAACTCTTTAATTGTCAGATCTTCACCGCAACCGATATTCACCAGTGGCGGGTGTTCATCGTTAAACAAGCCGGTCAGCTTGTCTTCCATCTGCTCCAACAAATAGATGCAGGCATCGGCCATGTCTTCGCTGTACAAGAATTCGCGCTTGGGCGTACCGGTTCCCCACACCACGACTTCTTTGGCGTTGGCTTGCTTGGCTTCGTGCATTTTGCGCAAGAGCGCGGGTAAGACGTGAGAGTTGTTGAGGTCGTAATTGTCGTTGGGGCCATACAAGTTGGTGGGCATGGCAGCCATATAACGGGTGCCATATTGGCGGTTATAGGCATGACACATCTCGATGCCGGCGATCTTGGCCAATGCGTAGGGACGGTTGGTCGGTTCAAGCGGCCCAGTGAGCAGGTATTCTTCTTTCATCGGTTGGGGCGCGTTCTTGGGATAGATACAACTCGACCCAAGGAACAACAGGCGCTTCACATTGTTCTTCCACGCGTTGTGGATAACGTTGTTTTGGATCAACAGATTGTCTTCGATAAATTCTGCCGGATAAGTATTGTTGGCATAGATACCGCCCACTTTGGCAGCGGCCAGAATGACGACTTCCGGTTTCTCAGCCGCAAAAAATTCTTGCACGGCAAGTTGATTTCGCAACTCAAGCTCGGCATGGGTGCGCCCCACCAAGTTGTAGTAACCGCGCGCATTAAGGCGTCTCACCAGCGCAGATCCCACCAGGCCTCGATGGCCGGCGATATAAATTTTAGTGTTTTTGTTCATTTCAAGTTTGCCTCAAAGCAAATAATTTTTAGGTTGTTTTCTGTTAGTCGGGATGACTCCCGATCTACCAAACCATCGCGCTTCTTGTTGGTCGGTTTAACACTACAACCCTATTAATCACTCGTTATAGTCGTAAGCGGCGTAGCCGTGTTTCTTCACCAGCTCATCCCGCTCGGCGCTCTTCAGATCTTCACGCACCATTTCGGATACAAGTTCCGCGAAGGTGATCTTGGGTTTCCATCCCAGCTTTTGATGGGCTTTGGTCGGGTCACCGAGAAGCGTCTCCACTTCGGTGGGGCGGAAGTATCTGGGATCAACTTTGACGATGACTTTGCCATTTTGGTCGGTGCCGGTTTCGTCCACGCCCTGTCCTTTCCAAGTGATCTCGATGCCCAGTTCCTTGGCGGCCGCATCGACGAATTGGCGCACGCTGTATTGCACGCCGGTGGCGATGACGAAGTCTTCGGGGGTGTCCTGTTGCAGCATCAGCCATTGCATCTCGACGTAGTCTTTGGCGTGCCCCCAGTCGCGCAGGGAGTCCATGTTGCCCAGATACAAGCAATCCTGTAGCCCCAACTTGATACGCGCCAGTGCGCGGGTGATCTTGCGGGTGACGAAGGTTTCGCCGCGGATCGGCGATTCGTGGTTGAACAGGATGCCGTTGCAGGCGTAGATGCCATAGGCTTCGCGGTAGTTGACGGTGATCCAGTAGGCGTACATCTTGGCCACGGCATACGGGCTGCGCGGATAGAACGGGGTGGTTTCCTTTTGCGGGATCTCTTGCACCAATCCGTACAGTTCGGAGGTGGAGGCTTGGTAGAACTTGGTCTTTTTTTCCAACCCCAGGATGCGGATGGCTTCGAGGATGCGCAGGGTGCCGATGCCGTCTGCGTTGGCGGTGTATTCGGGGGTCTCGAAGGAGACGGCCACGTGGCTCATCGCGGCAAGGTTGTAGATCTCGTCCGGTTGCACTTGCTGGATGATGCGAATGAGGTTGGTGGAGTCGGTCAGGTCGCCGTAGTGCAGTTTGAATTTGGCGTTGTCGACGTGTGGGTCCTGGTACAGGTGGTCGATGCGGTCGGTGTTGAACAGCGAGGAACGGCGTTTGACACCGTGCACGATGTAGCCTTTCTTCAACAGCAGTTCTGCCAGATAGGCGCCGTCTTGTCCGGTGATGCCGGTGATGAGGGCTACTTTATTTACTTTCATATTAGCTCCAAAAATAATTCACGAAATCGTCGAGATAAATTCCGACCTGCAAACCTGTTTGGTTTTCTGTAGGTCGGGTTTCAACCCGACTGTTTTTCAAATGCCTTTGTGTCCTGTGTCGGAATAAATTCCGACCTACAAAACCTGTTCGCTGTTCCGTAGGTCGGGTTTCAACCCGACTGTTTTTCATCCAACCAAACGGCATCCCATAATGAATAATCACTGATACTCTCGACCAAGTTAGCACGTAATGGGTTTGCCACAATGTAACGTGCCATTTTTCTCATGTCTTCTTCTTGTCGCACTGCGTGGTCGTAATAATTCGGCTGCCAAATGGGTTGGCCTATTGCGTGTGCGCTTCGTGCCTTCAGCAATTTTACAGCCTCAGCTAACGTTCCCTCACGCAACACAAGTAGCCAATGCAAATGATCAGGCATGACAACAAAACACAGTGTTTCTACTCTTCCTTCATTTTGTAGTGTTTTCATCACACGGACCAGTTTTCGTCCGCTTTCAAATGAAGCAAAATATCTCTCACGTTCGCGAGTCACAAAAATGAGGTGATACGTCGATCCAATTTGAGATACACGTCCTTTGCGAAGATCGTTGTAGGACATGGACGCACCCCCGATGTTACCAACCCGAATAATTTCTGTGTCGGGATTAATCCCGACCTACAAAAACATCCTTATTTACGTCCGTACACGTCATCAAACCTGACGATGTCGTCTTCGCCCAGATACTCTCCGCTTTGCACCTCGATCATCACCAGAGGCAGCAAACCGGGATTCTCCAGACGGTGTTTGTGCCCCGCCGGGATATAGGTTGATTCGTTGGTCTGCACGAACAGTTCCTGCTGACCGTTTTGGACACGCGCCATGCCACTGACCACGATCCAGTGTTCGCTACGGTGGTGGTGCATTTGCAAGCTCAAACTGGCGCCGGGTTTAACTTCGATCCGTTTGATCTTGAAATGTGTGCCCTCTTCCAGCACGGTGTACGTTCCCCACGGACGATGCACCGTACTGTGCAAACGGTGCGCTTCGTGTCCTTCTGCCTTGAGCCGGGCGAAAATGTGTTTGACGTCTTGGGCGCGGCTGCGGTCGGCGATCAGCACCGCATCGGGTGTGTCAATAATTACCAAGTCTGCCACACCCACCGCACCTACAATGCGTTGGTTGCTTTGGATGTAGCAGTTAGTAACGTCGTGCAGGATCACATCGCCTTCGATGCGGTTGCCTTGAGCATCCGGAGCTGTCAAATCGCCGAGTGCGGCCCACGAGCCGATGTCGCTCCAACCGATGTTGCAGCTGACAACAGCAACGTTTGAAGACTTCTCCATGACAGCGTAATCGATGGAATCGTCTTTCACGTTTTTGAACGTGGACGCATCCAATTCAAGTTGGCTGAATCCTTTACCTTCTGCAGTGCGTGAAGTGGCGATGCAGGTGCGAGTCGCTTCGAGGATGTCCGGGCAATGTTGCTTCATCTCTTGCAGCATAACGCCCGCCTGAAAACAGAACATTCCCGAATTCCACAGGTATCGCCCGGAGGCGACATACTCTGTTGCTTTCTCCAGATTGGGTTTTTCCACAAAGCGTTTCACGTTGTGACCGTCCGCCTCGATATAGCCAAATCCAGTCTCGGGCAGATCGGGCTGTATGCCAAACGTGACCAACTTGCCTTGTGCTGCCAATTGCATGGCCGTTGCCACGGCTTGGGCAAAAGCAGGCTGGTCTGCAATCAAATGGTCGGCTGCAAGCACAAGCAGGCAAGTGTCTTCACCATGCATCTCGGCGACCTGCAAGGCAGCGGCAGCAATGGCCGGAGCTGTGTTGCGGCCAAACGGCTCCAGGATAAAACGATTGGTTAGATGCTGATTGGCAGGAATGGAAGAGACTTCGCGAAACTCGTCTTCGGTCTTGAAGAACAAGTCGCGGTTGGTCACGGTCATCGTCTCTGCCACATCGGCAAGGACAGCGCCGCGCAGCCAAGCCTTTTGCAAAAGACTTTGCCCGTCGGCAAGACGAATGAAAGGTTTGGGGTGCAGTTCACGCGATACCGGCCACAAGCGGGAACCTGCGCCGCCGCAGAGAATGGTTGGGATCAGTTTCATTGTTGTTTGATTACAGTATTGAAAGTAGTTTATTGGTTGTTTACTGCTTTGATTTTCGTAGGTCGGGTTTCAACCCGACAACACATTCAGCATCAACGCAAAGCGTCGGGTTAAAACCCGACCTACAAAAACCTACCTGCCGCGCGCATCACCCCAGCGCAGCATGGTGCGATCATCGCCGATGTAATAAGTCTCACCAGTGCCGTGCTCGACACAATATTTGGGGGAGACAATGCTTTCCACGAAGGTATTTCCTGGACTAATGCGGGTGTATTCAAGCAGCACACTGCGGATGACTTTGGCATCGGCGCAGATATGCGATCCGCGTGATATCCACGTTGGGCCGATGATCTCGGCACCGGCTTCGATGCATACCCCCGAGTCGATATACACCGGGCCTTCGATCTTCACGTTATCCCAGTCTATGCAGGTATTGATACCGACCCAGACACCGGGTTTTGTCTCGGTGCCGGGCATCTGCATCTGTGCAACTTCGCCCTTGAGCACACGTTGCAACACTTCCCAATAGTCGGATACGTGACCAATATCAATCCAGTTGAAGAAACGTTTTTGGGCATAAAACGGCATGCCTTTTTCTGCCAGCATGGGGAAAAGCTGGCTGCCGATGTCGAACACTTTGCCTTGCGGAATGAGGTCGATCACTTCCGGTTCAAAGATGTAGATACCGGTACTGGCAAAATTGGAGCGTGCTTCTTCGGGTTTTGGTTTTTCCTGGAAAGCGATGATGCGACCGTCTTTTTCGGTCTCGACCACACCATAATTACTGACATCTGAATTGGGCACTTCAAGTGTGATGACACTGGCCATCGCCTTTTTGGTCTTGTGCTCAAACACAGCCGCACCGATGTCCAAGTCGATCAGCGCATCGCCACAGATCACGATCGTGGTGGTGTCAAAGAAGCCGCCGAAGTCTTGAATCTTGCGCATTCCGCCGGCAGAACCCAGCGATTTGGGAGTGACTTCACCGTGTTCGTAAACCCCCTCGTAGGAGTAGCCGATTTTCACCCCCCAACGGCTGCCGTTGCCGAAGTAATTCTCGATCTTCCAGTGTTTGTAAGCGACGTTAACCATAATCTCGTCGACACCGTATTTGACCAGATGTTCGACCAGATATTCCATCACCGGCTTGCCCAGAATGGGGATCATCGGTTTGGGCAGGTCTTGAGTTAGCGGCCTTACGCGTGTACCTTGGCCTGCGGCCAGGATCATCCCTTTTATTTTTTTCATTTCCACGTTCTCACAAGATCCAACAGGGGCGGATTTTACACGTTACGGTTCGTTTTACTTCCACACACAACCGTTTACCCGGTTAGTCTTTCCCGAATAAATCCCGGCTATACACCTTGTTTTCCACATCGCGGATGTCATCGGTGATGCGGTTGGCAACAATGATGTCGGCTTCCTGTTTGAATTGGGCGAGGTCGTTCACCACCCGGGAGTGGAAGAACTCGGCCTCATGCAGCGCCGGTTCGTAAACGATTACTTCAATGCCTTTGGCTTTGATGCGCTTCATGATGCCTTGAATGCTGGAAGCGCGGAAATTGTCCGAGCCGCTTTTCATGATGAGGCGGTGGATACCGACGATTTTAGGATTGCGCTTGATGATGTCGAAGGCGATGAAATCTTTGCGCGTGGTGTTGGCCTCGACAATGGCATGAATGAGATTTTGCGGCACATCACTGTAGTTGGCCAACAGTTGTTTGGTGTCTTTGGGCAGGCAGTAACCACCGTAACCAAAAGAGGGATTGTTGTAATGATCGCCGATGCGCGGATCAAGACACACCCCCTGGATGATCTGTTTGGTATCCAGTCCGTGCGTGGCGGCGTAGGTGTCCAGTTCGTTGAAATACGCCACACGCATTGCCAAAAACGTATTGGCAAAAAGCTTGATAGCTTCCGCTTCGGTGGAGTCGGTGAAAAGCGTTTCGATGTTTTGTTTGATGGCCCCTTGTTTCAGCAGGTTAGCAAAGGTTTCAGCGCGTTGGGAACGCTCGCCAACAATGATGCGCGAGGGGTGGAGATTGTCGTGGAGGGCCCTGCCTTCGCGCAGGAATTCGGGAGAGAAGATGATGTAGGGTTGTGGGTCGGATGTTAATCCACCCTGTTCATGTCGGGATGAATCGCGGCTTGCGATAGCAAATTGTTCTCGAATTCTTGCCGTGTATCCCACCGGAACGGTGGATTTGATGATCATCACCGCACCGGGATTGATGTTCAACACGTCTTGAATAACCGATTCAATCGACCGGGTGTTGAAATAGTTTGTCTCGGGATCGTAGTCGGTGGGGGTAGCAATGATGACGTAATCCGCCCCGGCGTAGGCCTCGTGTTTATCCAGCGTGGCTTTGAAATCAAGTTTCTTGTGAGCGAGATATTCTTCGATCTCGGTATCCTCGATGGGCGATTGTTTGCGGTTCAGCATCTCGACTTTTTCCGGGAGGATGTCGATGGCTACCACTTGGTTGTGTTGCGCCAAAAGGATGGCGTTGGAAAGTCCGACGTAGCCCGTACCGGCGATGGCGATCTTCATAGGGAAGGATTCCAAAATTACAAGTTTAAATTAATCGCATGACAGAAATTCGATTCGAACAACCCCGTTTTCGAAACCAAACCGCCCTGGCTGATCTTGAGACGGGTTGTTCATCGAACAAAATTCGATTGAATTGATTGGCGAATTGTATATCGCAAGGATATAGAACTTTTGCCAAGTTTCCAAATACACCGCGCCGCTTGCCTTCAGTTTAGTTTGCGGAGAATAATCGACGCATTCACATTGGCTGCAGTTCCGCCAATCACCGAAGCCAGGGTCACTGCTGCGGCAGAACTGTGATTAACGAGCGTGATGACCGAGTTGGCGGTAAGTGCAAGTATCACTTGCCCATGAGTCTGTTGGGTGCCGGCGCCGGATCCGAAAATCGAGCCCGGAACCACTACTCCATTGACAAATAAAGCAAACTGGTTGGGCTCTGCGCCAGATATTGAAAATCCGATCTCGTAAATTCCCTGGTTTGCCAGGGTGATCTCGGCAGTCCCGGAGGTATGGGAAATTCCTGCTGTCAAAACACCGTTACTATCGAATATAACAGTTGCCTCGACAGCAACCGATTGTGCCGTCAGATTGTAGATGTAAGCATATTCGGAGAGCCCGCCACCTGTTGCGCCAGTTGCCCCATTGGTGCCGTTCGTGCCATTTGTTCCCGCAGCTCCTGTTGCACCTGCTGCACCGGTGATTCCCTTGATGTTTGTTATAAAGCTGTAGGTTCCTAGTGCTTTAAGATAAACGTCGCTGGTCGACACATCCAGGTAGTAGTCCCCGTCAACACCCAACGTGTTTAAAGGTGCACCCGTACCGTTATACCAAACCGATCCAGCCACCCCTGTCGCCCCGTTTTGTCCGTTTGCTCCATTGATACCTGCGGTTCCGTTCGTACCATTTGCACCTGCAGTACCCGTTGCTCCAGTTGCCCCATTGGTGCCGTTCGCGCCGGTTGCTCCCGCAGTTCCTGTTGCACCTGCTGCACCGGTGATTCCCTTGATGTTTGTTATAAAGCTGTAGGTTCCTAGTGCTTTAAGATAAACGTCGCTGGTCGACACATCCAGGTAGTAGTCCCCGTCAACACCCAACGTGTTTAAAGGTGCACCCGTACCGTTATACCAAACCGATCCAGCCACCCCTGTTGCACCGTTTTGTCCGTTTGCTCCATTGATACCTGCGGTTCCGTTCGTGCCATTTGTGCCGGCAGTTCCTGTTGCACCTGTAGCACCGGTCGCCCCCTTGATGTTCGTTATGAAGCTGTAGCTACCAAGTGCTTTAAGATAGACGTCGCTGGTCGACACATCCAGGTAGTAGTCTCCATCAACTCCCAAGGTATTTAACGGCACTCCTGTACCGTTCAACCAAACCGATCCAGCCAACCCTGTTGCACCGTTTTGTCCGTTTGTTCCATTGAGTCCCGCAGTTCCGTTCGTACCATTTACACCTGCAGCACCTGTAGCCCCATTGGTGCCGTTCGTGCCGGTTGCTCCCGCCGCTCCATTGGTTCCGTTCAAGCCACTCACGCCATTCGCGCCGTTACAGATGTAAGTAAAAGAAGCAACTTCAGTGCTGTCGAGTAAGTTGTTCTGATTGGCATCCAAACCAAAGCTTGTTTTGTTCCCTCCCGCATTGCAGTTGGCACCTGATGGCTCGTTTGTGAATGCTGCTATCCCGTTAAGCCCATTGTTGCCAGTTGACCAACTGCACAGGTATTGAGAACCCGTGATTTCAAAATTATCAAGAACTGCATTTCCGTTGGTGTCCACTCCCGTATCAACTGTGACGCCATTGTTGGGACAAGAACCGGCGGGTACCGTCCCGTGAATTACGTATACTGAAGCAGAATTTGTCGCTGTTTGCCCGGCACTCAATCCCAAAATTCCACTTTCTCCACCCCCTCCGCAAGACACAAGAAAAACCAGCGGTATCAAAAGCGCAACGAATGATTTAAATGTGCTGTAGATATCCATGCTGGCTCTGGCTTCGGGGAAATTTCGAGGAAAGGTTTTATCTGGGAGTCATGTTTAGGTTTTAGGCTTGGAACAACATTGAAACCGTGCGCCACCGAACTTAAAAGTTCAACGAACGTTCGCAGTTACAAAACACACTCTCCCTTCGAACCGCTTGGGTCTGGCCATTCGAATCACCGGTCAATTTTCTACACGGGTCGAGTTCGATATGCGAAATAACTCTCTCTGTTTCCTCAACGCGATCAATCCGTACCAACCAGAACGAAAATGAGTCTCCAAGTTCAAAGTAGGTCAGCCACGGTGCCGATAAAACTCTTCTGGATTAATGGAAATATTGAGGGTTTGGAATTTAATGCAGACTCGTCGTTTGTCCACACTGGCAACGCAAATGGATTTGCGACGAATTGCTTAAAAGGCACCGCAGGGGATGCGGCTAAACAGGCAGAGAATAACAGCGGGATAAGATGGGGTGGCTGATGGGGCTCGAACCCACGACAACTGGAATCACAATCCAGGGCTCTACCAACTGAGCTACAGCCACCGTTGAATCGTCAAAGCCTGCTGGCGTGCCCGACAGGAATCGAACCTGTAACCCCCAGCTTAGAAGGCTGGTGCTCTATCCAGTTGAGCTACGGGCACAATTTTCGGGCAACCATTGAATCTGGTCGGGGTGGAGAGATTCGAACTCCCGACATCCTGCTCCCAAAGCAGGCGCGCTACCAGGCTACGCTACACCCCGAGAGCGCGGCACTATACAGGGCGCACAACGAAAAATCAATTCGCGCCATGCCCTGAAAAACCGAACTCGCGCAGCTCACTCGCGCGACTTCTGCACGATTTGCGGCATCGCCAGCATCAGGTAATACACCATGGATACCAGGGTGAGCAGGGCTGCGACATAAATCAGCAAAGTGCCGAGCTGATAGACCGGCAATCCGAGCAGCGATTCCTCATATAACAGGAAAGGAATGGCGATCATCTGGAAGGCGGTCTTGACCTTGCCCAGCATCGAAACCGCCACGCTCTTGCTGTTGCCCAGTTGCGCCATCCATTCGCGCAAGGCGGAAATCGCGATCTCCCGCCCGATGATGATAAAGGCGATGAAAGCGTCCACGCGCCCCAGATTCACCAGCACAACCAGCGCGGCGACCACCATCAGCTTGTCCGCCACCGGATCGAGAAAAGCTCCGAAGGCAGAAGTTTGATTCAGGGCGCGGGCAAGGTAGCCGTCCAGCCAGTCGGTCGCTGCCGCCACGGCGAAAATCAGCGTGGCGGTAAGGTTGACCCATTGCGGCTGCAGCCATGTCGCGGGCAGGTAAAAGACCGCGGCGAACACGGGAATCAAAAGGATACGCAGCCAGGTCAGCAGATTGGGTATGTTTAACGGCATGGTCGCCTAATGAAGTCCCTGATAAATTTTTTCCGCCAGCGCCCGGCTGATTCCATCAACCTGGGCCAATTCATCCACGCTGGCCGCCTGTACGCCCTT
>CAYROQ010000006.1:79716-120943 GCA_964425955.1 uncultured Sideroxydans sp. | reverse complement strand
GATTTATGGCAGTTGCGGTCCACCACCACGATGTCGTCCGGCGCCACGGTGGAATGCCACACGATCTTGTTGGACGTGGAGGTGCCGTTGGTGACGAAGAACAAATGGTCGGCATTGAAGATGCGCGCGGCATTACGTTCGGACGCCGCTACTGGGCCGGTATGGTCGAGCAACTGCCCCAACTCGTCCACCGCATTACACACGTCGGCGCGCAACATGTTCTCGCCGAAGAACTGGTGGAACATGCGACCCACCGGCGATTTCAAAAACGCCACGCCGCCGGAGTGCCCCGGACAGTGCCAGGAATACGAACCGTCCTGCGCGTAATCCACCAGTGCGCGGAAGAACGGCGGCGCCAGTGAATCCATATACGATTTCGCTTCGCGAATGATGTGGCGCGCCACGAATTCCGGCGTGTCCTCGTGCATGTGGATGAAGCCGTGCAACTCGCGCAGGATATCGTTGGGGATGTGGCGCGACGTGCGCGTCTCGCCGTAAAGATAGATCGGAATATCCAGATTTTTGTAACGGATCTCCTCCACGAACGCGCGCAGGGTGCGCAGCGCCACTTCCGTCTCCTCGTCACTGCCCGCGCCGAACTCCTCATCGTCGATGGACAACACAAAAGCCGAGGCACGGCTCTGTTGTTGCGCGAACGAGGTCAGGTCGCCGTAACTGGTCATGCCGACCACTTCGACGCCCTCTTTTTCCAGCGCTTCCGCAAGGTCGCGGATGCCGTGACCGCTGGCGTTCTCCGAACGGTAATCTTCGTCGATGATGATGATGGGAAATTTGAATTTCATGAAGGACTCCTACAAGGTGCGTCGATGGCGCGGATTGTCGCAGATAATTTATGCAAATTCAGATTTCGTCATTCCCGCGCAGGCGGGAAAATGACGGACTTTATAGGTAGGCATTAAATCTTTGGTAATGTCACGCCGACCTGGCCCTGGTACTTGCCGCCACGGTCTTTGTACGAGGTCTCGCACACTTCGTCGCTCTCGAAGAACAACACTTGCGCCACCCCCTCGTTGGCGTAGATCTTGGCGGGTAGCGGTGTGGTGTTGGAGAACTCTAGCGTCACATAACCTTCCCATTCCGGCTCGAACGGGGTGACGTTGACGATGATTCCGCAACGCGCGTAAGTGGATTTGCCCAGACACACGGTCAGCACACTGCGCGGGATGCGGAAATATTCCACGGTACGCGCCAGCGCAAAAGAATTGGGCGGAATGATGCAGTAGTCGGCTTCCACATTCACGAAGGAACTGGGGTCGAAATTCTTGGGATCGACGATGGTGCTGTTGATATTGGTGAACAGCTTGAATTCGCGCGAGCAGCGGATGTCGTAGCCGTAGCTCGACGTGCCGTAAGAAACGATCTTCTGACCGTTCACTTCCTTCACTTGGTTCGGCTCGAACGGTTCGATCATGCCGTGCTGTTCACACATGCGGCGTATCCACTTGTCTGACTTGATGCTCATTGCGACTTCCCTGACGAATTTGTGCGGGCGCGATTTTACCCAAATTCCTCGGTGGCGCGTGTGTTTTGCTACAATCGCGCCTCGTTAAAGGAACCTTGCAATATGTCGCGAAAAATCTTAGTCACCTCCGCCTTGCCTTACGCCAACGGAAGCATTCATCTGGGTCATTTGGTCGAATATATCCAGACCGACATCTGGGTACGCTTTCAGAAGATGCGCGGCAACACTTGCCATTACGTGTGTGCCGACGACACGCACGGCACCCCCATCATGTTGCGTGCCGAAAAGGAAGGCATCACCCCGGAACAACTGATCGCGCGCGTGTGGCAGGAACACTACGACGACTTCGCCGCGTTTCATGTCCAATTCGACAACTACGGCTCGACCAACTCCAACGAGACCAAAGAATCCGCCCAAGATATTTACCGCACACTCAAGTCCAAGGGGCTGATCGAAGTGCGCTCCATCGAACAATATTTCGACCCGGTCAAAAACATGTTTTTGCCGGATCGTTTCATCAAAGGCGAATGCCCGAAGTGCCACGCCAAAGACCAATACGGCGACAACTGCGAAGTGTGCGGCGCGGCCTATGCTCCAACCGATCTGATTAATCCATTCTCCGCCGTGTCTGGTGCCAAACCGGAACTGCGCAATTCCGACCATTATTTTTTCAAACTTTCCGCCGACACCTGCCAACAGTTTTTGCGCGAGTGGACACGCAGCGGTGCGCTGCAACCCGAAGCCGCCAACAAGATGCAGGAGTGGTTGGGCGCGGAAGGCGAGAACAAACTCACCGACTGGGATATCTCGCGCGACGCGCCGTATTTCGGCTTTGAAATTCCCGATGCGCCGGGCAAATATTTTTATGTATGGCTGGATGCGCCGGTGGGTTACATGGGCAGTTTCAAACAGCTGTGCGAAAAGCAAAACCCAACCCCTCCCAACCTCCCCTTGTCAGGGGAGGCGCGGACAGCTCCCTCCCTGACAAGGGAGGGCTGGGGTGGGTTGGGGTTTGAGTCCTTGAATTTCGACGCCTACTGGAAAGCCGGCTCCGCCACCGAGCTCTACCATTTCATCGGCAAAGACATCCTCTACTTCCATGCCTTGTTCTGGCCCGCGATGTTGCAACACGCCGGTTTCCGCACCCCGACCAAACTGTTCGCGCACGGTTTCCTCACCGTAAACGGCGAGAAGATGAGCAAATCGCGCGGCACTTTCATCACCGCACGCAGCTACATCGACCACATCAAAAACACCGAATACCTGCGTTACTACTACGCCGCCAAACTCAACGGTTCGATGGAAGACCTCGACCTCAACCTTGAGGATTTTGTGGCGAAGGTGAATAGCGATTTGATCGGGAAGTACATCAATATTGCAAGTCGTTGTGCAGGGTTCATCAGCAAGCGTTTCGACGGCAAGCTCGGTAACTCCGATCTGACTGCCTGCACAGAATTCAAAGCCGCTTTTGAAAGTGGCGAAATCGCGCGTTGTTATGAAGAACGCGATTTCAGTCGCGCCCTGCGCGAGATTATGCGTCTAGCAGATATGGCGAACCAATACATCGCCGAGAAGTCGCCGTGGACAATGGCAAAGCAGGAAGGCAAGGAGCCTGAGTTGCACGAGGTGTGCACCACCGCCCTGACCTTTTTCCGTGATCTCACGCTTTATTTGAAGCCCGTTCTGCCGGAACTCGCCAAGCAAGTCGAAGAATTCTTGAGCATCGATCCAATCACATGGCCTGCTACGTGGCAGTCTTTGCCGGTCGGTCACAGTATCAACCCCTACCAACACCTCGCCACCCGCCTCGACCCCAAACTCATCGAAGCCATGGTCGCCGCCAACCAGGAAAACCTCAACCCCATGCCCCAATCCCATTCCGAGACTCGTCACGCAGAACATCAGCAACACGCGATTTCACCCATCGCCGAAACCATCAGCATCGACGACTTCAGCAAGATCGATTTACGCGTGGCACACATCGTCAATGCCGAGCATGTGGAAGGTGCCGAGAAATTATTGAAGCTGACGCTGGACATTGGCGAGGCTCAACCGCGCACCGTTTTCGCGGGGATCAAATCGGCTTACGACCCTGAAAAACTCAAAGGTCGAATGACCGTGATGGTCGCCAACCTCGCACCACGCAAGATGAAATTCGGAATGTCGGAAGGCATGGTGCTGGCGGCTTCGGGTGAGACTCCTGGACTGTTCATCCTGTCACCAGATGACGGTGCATTACCGGGGATGCGCATCAAATAAAATCAGCGATTTTAATGGGCGATGTGCTGAAAACCTTAACCCTATTCAGGACTCAATACTGCCCCTGATTCATCACACCCACATTGATGGCTTCGATCAATTTCCGGGATTTGGCATGAAAATTCAACGGATGAGTTTGCACCAGCACGTTGACATGTTTTCGCACGCTGTGGGGGGATAAACGAATGCCATTATTTTTTACCGCGAGGACGATCTTGTTGCTGCTGTCGTCGGAACTCACCACCACGGCGCGGCCTGCAAAACTGGTTTCGATACGCGAGATGAACGCCTGGTGATTGCCGTTGCTGCCCCACAAATTGGCCACCAGAATGCCGTTGTCGGCCAACGCGGCGAAGCAATTGTCGTAGAAGAGTTGGCTGCTTAAATCCTCGGGCAATCCTGCCACATCGAAGCCATCCACCATCAGCACATCGAATTGTTCGCTGTACTCTTTGACGAATTCGGCCCCGTCACCCAGCACGACTTTGAAGCGGTCATCATCTGCCGGGATGGCGAATTCATTGCGCAACGCAATGACGTCGGGGTTGATCTCAACCACGGTAATTTCGGTCTGTGGCAAATATCGGTAGCAATATTTTGCCAGCGAGCCGCCGCCCAAACCGATCATCGCGATATGTTTGGGAGTCGGCTCCAGTAACAAAAAACTCATCATGGCCCGCGTGTAACTGAACACCAATTGATCCGGGTCTTCGATATTCATTTCGCTTTGCAAACACAAGGCATCAAATTGCAACGCCAGCCGACCTTCGCGCTCGATCAGATAGGGCTTGCCTCGCCCGGCATGTGCGCGCGGATTGGCCGACTGCGACAGGAGTTGCCCCAGTTTTTGGCGCAAGCCCCCGACAATCCCTTTGCCGTGTTTAGGGTTACGCGGCATGACCGGCCGAGATCGCGGTGAGGATGCCTTGCAGAATCTGCGTGGGCGTGGGCGGACAACCGGGTACCACTACGTCCACCGGAATGACGTTGGAAACTCTTCCACAACTGGCATAGTTATCACCCGTATCCTCTGTCCCGTGTGCGCAAAAAATCCCGCCGTCGCACGCGCAATCTCCGATGGCCACCACCAGCTTGGGGTCGGGCGTGGCGTCGTAGGTACGTTTCAACGCGATCTCCATGTGGCGCGACACCGGTCCGGTGACCAGCAGCAGATCGGCATGGCGCGGACTGGCGACGAATTTGATGCCGAGTCCTTCGATGTTGTAATAGGCATTGTTAACCGCGTGGATCTCCAGCTCGCAGCCGTTGCACGAACCGGCATCCACCTGTCGAATCGCCAGCGCACCGCCGAACGCCTCCAGTATCTTCTGCTGCAAACGTTGCGTGGTGAGTCGCATCGCCTCGTCCGCCTGCGGCGGGACTTCGCTCTTGATGCCGGTCTTGATGATCTGTTTGAGTATCTGGTACATGTGGAGACCTCTACAAATCCTGCGCCGAATAACTCAGGTTGAAGGATTTATTGATGAGCGGAAAATCCGGCACGATGTTGTCGATGACGGCGTGTTCCAGCAACGGCCAGTTTTGCCAGGAAGGATCGTGCGGATGCACACGCGTGAGCTTGCCCTCGCCATCGGTGTGTATCGCCACCAGCACTTCACCGCGCCAGCCTTCCACCATGCCCACGCCGAATTTGTTTGCGGGAAGCTTCTCAAGCAACACCGGTGCTTCTTCCTCGTGGATCAGATTGACCAATATCTGGCGCTGTAAACGCAACGATTCGAACAACTCCTCGAAGCGCACGACGACCCGTGCCGCCACGTCACCGTTGCGATAGGTCGCCATACGCACGTCCAGTTTGTCATACGGTGCGCAGGCGAATAACACGCGCGCGTCCCAGGCTTGCGCGCTGGCACGACCGGCCAATCCGCACAACCCCAGTTGCGCTGCCAATTTTGGATCGACCCGTCCGGTACCGATGAAACGGTCCTGCACCCCCGCGTGTTCGTCGTAGATGCCGCGCAGGATATTGACCTCTCTCTCCAGCATGGCGCATTCCTCCGTGATGAGGCGTTTGCCTTCCTCCGACAGGGTGGCTTTGATCCCCCCCGGCACGACCGTGTCCATCAGATAACGATGGCCAAACAACGTGGCGTTATTGCGCAACACCTGCTCTTTCAATATCCAGAATTGCGCGAAGCCGAAGGTCAACGCGACGTCGTTGCCCAGATAGCCGAGATCGCCCAGATGATTAGCCACGCGTTCGCGTTCCAGCAATAACGCGCGCATCCACACCGCCCGTTCCGGCGGTGTGATACCCGCAATACTTTCCGCCGCCATGGCATAGGCCCAGGCATACGCCACCGTGCTGTCGCCGCTGACGCGTCCGGCCAGTTTCGCGCCTTGTTGCAGGCTCATTCCTTCGAAACGTTTTTCGATCCCTTTGTGGGTGTAGCCAAGACGTTGTTCGAGGCGCAACACGCGTTCACCGATGACGGAAAAACGGAAGTGCCCCGGCTCGATGATGCCGGCATGCACGGGTCCTACCGGGATTTCGTGCACGCCCTGGCCTTCGACTTGCACAAACGGGTAGTCATCTAGGTTTTGAATTCCGTTCTCTGCAGGAGAATGGACGTTTGCCTCCTCGCCCGCTTGCGGGAGAGGATTGAGGTGAGGGCTGGTGAGACTCGCCCCCGCATCAAAATCTTTGCGCAGCGGAAAACTCCCGTCCGGCCAGGCGGCATGGCGCAGCCATTTGCGCTGATCCGCCGCGTCTGACGCGCAAATGCCGAGCAGGTCATACGTCGCGCGCTGCATGCGGTTGGCAGCCGGAAAGATACTGCTGATATCGGGATAAACCGGTTGTTCAGAGTGCAGGGGCAGATGCAGGCAAAGCAGCCCTTTTTCGTTGAACAGTGCCACATGTAGTTTAAAACCGCCTCCCGAAACCCGAGCATCGCTGCCCCACAGCGCCACCAGTCTGCCGCCTGTTTCGCGCACCTGCTGGCAAATGGAAGGCAACTCCTGCGGCAATATCTCGCCTGTCCAGACCGGCACCGCATCGGTGAGTCGGGTCAATACCAAATTGGGGGAATCGATTGTCATAGTGAACTATCCCAGCAGCGCGGCAGCCTGCCGATACCAGTCGGCCAGATAAGGCGGCATGTAAACACCCAGGACCAACACCAGCAACAGGTGGGCGAATACCGGCACCAGCGCTGGCGGATGCGGCAGCGGTTTGGCATTGGTCTCGCCGAACACCATGGGCTGCACTTTGCCAAAGATGGCGGCGAATGCGATGCCCAGCGCGATCAGCAGGATCGGCGTGGTCCACGGATATTCGTGCATGGCGGTGGTGATGATGAGGAATTCGCTGGCGAACACCCCGAACGGTGGCATGCCCAGAATGGCGAACGTGCCGAGCACCAACCCCCAGCCGACGGTCGGGCTGACTTGCAATAAACCGCGGATGTTCTCCATCTGCTGCGTGCCGGATTTCTGCACCGCATGCCCCACCGCGAAGAAGATCGCCGACTTGGTCAGCGAGTGCACCGTCATGTGCAACATTCCGGCAAAATTCGCCACCGCGCCGCCCATGCCGAAGGCGAAGGTGATCAAGCCCATATGTTCGATGGAGGAGTAAGCGAACATGCGTTTGATGTCTTTTTGCCGGAACAGCGAAAGTGACGCCACCACTACCGAGAGCAGGCCGAAGCCCATCATCAGGTTGCCCGCGAAGTGGGTACCAAGCGATCCGTCCACCAGCACTTTGCTGCGCACCACCGCGCACAAGGCGACGTTCAGCAGCAAGCCGGACAACACGGCGGAGACCGGCGTCGGACCTTCCGCGTGTGCATCCGGCAACCAACTGTGCAACGGCACCAGTCCGATCTTGGTGCCGTAACCCACCAGCAGAAAGATGAACGCCAGCTTGAGCACGGTCGGTTCCAGCTCGCCTTTGACCTGATTCAAATGCGTCCACAACAACGCCGTGCCGCCCTCGCCCAACACGCGCTCGGCGGCGAAATACAGCAGGATGGTGCCGAACAACGCCAGCGCGATACCCACGCCGCACAGAATGAAATATTTCCACGCCGCTTCCAGACTGGCCGGGGTGCGATACAGCGACACCAGCAGCACGGTGGTCAGCGTCGCCGCTTCCATTGCCACCCACACGATGCCCATGTTGTTGGTGGTGAGCGCCACCAGCATGGCGAAGGTGAACAGCTGGTACATGCTGTAGTAGAGATGCAGCATGGATGTGCTGAGCTTGCCGTGGTGCTGCTCGATGCGCATGTAAGGACGCGAGAACAGCGATGTGGTGAAGGCAACGAAGGCGGTCAGCGCCACCAGGAACACGTTGAACTGATCGATGAAGAACTGCTCGTTGAAGGCGACCTGAGGACCGGAGCCGATCACCCGCGCGGCGAGTATCACCGCAGCGGCAAACGTCAGAAAACTCATCACGGAATTCAGCTCGGCCGCCCAATTTCGCGAGCCGAATACTGCCAGCAGCACGCCGCCCAGCAGCGGGAAAGCCAGCAGCGCCAGGAGGTGCAGGTCAATCATCTTTGAGTTTTTCCATGTGCGTAATGTCCAGGCTGTCGAAAGTCTCGCGGATCTGGAAGAAGAAGATACCGAAGATGAACGTGGCAACCAGCACGTCCAGCGCGATGCCCAGCTCGACCACCAGCGGCATGCCCTGCGTGGCGCTGGTGGCGGCGAAAAACAGGCCGTTCTCCAGCGACAGGAAGGCCACCACTTGCGACACCGCCTTGCGCCGCGTCAGCATCATCAGCAGCGACAGCAACACACTGGCCAACGCGATGCCGATCAGTCCGCGCGTGATACCTTCGGCCAACTGCGAGATCGGCGCCGCCAAATTGAACGAGAAGATCACCAGCGCGAGGCCGACCAGCATGGTGGTGGGAATATTGATCAGCGTCTCCACGTCCCAGCGCACGTTCAACTTGCGGATCAGCCGGTGCAGCAACCAGGGCAACAGTAACGCCTTGAGCAACAGAGTCAGTCCCGCCGAATAATACAGATGATGTTGTCCGGTGGAATACGCCACGATAAACGTGCTCAGCGCCAGTAGCGCACCCTGCCACGCAAACAGATTGATCAGCGACAAGATGCGGCGCTGCGCCAGCATGGCGAACACAATCAGCAGCAGCATGGCGGCCAGCAGATTGATCAGTTGCAAGGTGAACGGGATTTGCACGGGTTACGCCCCAAGCAAGAAATGAATCAACAGGCCGAGTACCGCCAGCAGGAAGGCTGTCCCCAGAAATTCCGGCGCACGGAAGATACGCATCTTGGCCATCACCGTTTCCAGCACCGCCAAGCCCGCACCCGCCACGGTCATCTTCAACAGCAGCAACACGATGGCCAGCGGCAGCCCCGCCCAATTGCCCACTTCGACGATACCGTGCGGCAGGAACAGCGCGATACCGATGGAGAAATAGGCAAACAATTTCAGACTGCTGGCCCATTCGATCAGCGCCAGATGACGCGCCGAATATTCCAGAATCATCGCCTCATGGATCATGGTGAGTTCGAGATGGGTGCTGGGATTGTCCACCGGGATGCGCGCGTTCTCCGCCAACAACACGATGACGAAAGCCAGCGCGGCAAAAGCCAGGCTGGGATACAGCATGAACTGGTGATGCGCCAGCGCTTCGACGATGCGCGGCAACTGGGTGGAGTGACTGATCATCGAGGCGGTGAACAACACCATCAGCAACGCCGGCTCGGCGAGGAAGGACACCAGCATCTCGCGCCTTGCACCGAGTGAGCCGAACGAGGTGCCGATGTCCATCGCGGCAAGCGAGATGAACACCCGCGCCAGGGCGAACACACCGACCAGCGCGATCACATCGGCGGCCTGCGAGAATGGGAGATCGACCGCGATGATGGGAATGATCGCGGCAGCCAGCCACATGCAACCAAACACGATGTACGGCGTGACGCGGAACAGCGGCGACGCGTTATACGCCAGCACCGCATCCTTGTGGAACAACTTGCGCAACACCCGGTACGGCTGCAACACCCCCGCCCCGGAACGGTTCTGCAACCACGCCTGACACTGGTTGACCCAACCCGTCAGCAGCGGCGCGAGCACCACCACCAGCATCAGTTGCGCCAGTTGGAACAGAATTGCGAAGAGCAGCTCGTAGTTTTCCATCACTTAATTAAATCGCGTAGGTTGGGCACGTTTGTGTGTGCCCACGCTGTTGCTGACCGCGTGGGCACACACAAACGTGCCCACCCTACGCAAGCTTTGACAAAGTGGGAAGCTGATGGGTGTTTTCAGTGGGATATTTTGAAAAATAATTTCCGTCATACAAACACCAGCAAAACCACCAGCGTGACGAAGGTGTAAGTCAGGTACAAATGGATACGCCCGTGTTGCAACAAAGACACCAACGAAGAAAGCTTCTCGGTGAGGCGGACAATCGGTTGGTACAGGATGAACCACAACCGGTCCTCGCTCTGTCCGTGGTAACGCGGATGGGTATCGAACGGGCTGGGTACTTCGCGCTCGATGCGGAAGAACGGTTCGAAGATGCGCCGTATCGGTTGTCCGAAACCTTCGGCGGTATCCTGCATGCGTGACGTCTGGGCGGGGTAACCGCAATCCCAGGCCGGTCCTCGGCGCAAGCGTCCGTGATAAAAATGCCGCACCAGAATCGTGGTGAGCAGCATCACTCCCAACACCGCCAACAGGAAATACAGCGGGCTATAACTGGCGCGGGCCGTATCCACCGGCGCCAGGAACACCCAGTTGCTGGCGGCATTTCCCAGCCCGGCACCCAGCAGCGACAGCGAGACGAAATCGGTGTGCTGGATCACGAACACCGGTGCCAGCCCCAGCACCACACAGGCGAGCGCCAGCCAACCCATACCGAAACGCTCCCAACTTCCTGCGTCATGCGCATGGTGCAGGTTCTGTTCGCGCGACTGACCGAGGAAGATCACCCCATAGAATTTCACCATCACGTACGCCGCCAGTGCCGCCGCCAGTGCCAGCACTGCGGCCGCCACCGGCACAAGCATGTTGATATAACTGTTGGGCAGCCCCGGCGACAACAGGAAGGCTTGCAACATCAGCCATTCCGACACGAAGCCGTTGAGCGGTGGCAATCCGGCGATGGCCAACACGCCGACTAGCATCAGCACTGCCGCCCACGGCATGTGATGGATCAAGCCGCCCAGACGACCCATGTTGCGTTCACCCGTGGCGTGCAGGATGGAGCCGGTGCCGATGAACAGCAGGCTCTTGAACATCGCGTGGTTCAGACTGTGATACAGCGTTGCGGTAAGCGACAAGGCGGCCAGGGCATCTTTGCCGTAGACGTGAAAGATAATAGTCAGACCGATACCGACCAGCAGCAAGCCGATGTTCTCGATCGAGGAATACGCCAGCAGTCGTTTCATATCGCCCTGCACCGCCGCGAACATCACGCCGAACACCGCCGTCATCAAACCCAGCCCCAAGGCCAGTACACCCCACCACCAGATCTGCGTTTGCAGCAGATCAAAAGTCACGCGCAGGATGCCGTAGATGGCGGTCTTCAACATCACCCCGCTCATCAGCGCGGAAACCGGCGAGGGCGCGGCGGGATGCGCTTCGGGCAACCACACATGCAGCGGCAGTACCCCGGCTTTTGCGCCAAAGCCGAACAATGCCAGCAGGAATGCAGCCGATGCCCAGAACGGATCCAACTGTGCGCCGCGCATGGCATCGAAGGTGTAGGCACCGATGCCGTTGCCGCCCTGCATCACGCCGAAGCACAGCAGGATGGCAATGGCACCCACATGCGCGATCAGCAGATAGAGATAGCCCGCTTTGCGGATATCGGGAATGTTGTGATCGGTGGTGACCAGAAAATACGAGGACAGCGCCATGGTCTCCCACGCCACCATGAACATATAGGCATCGTCCGCCAACAACACCAGCGCCATGCCAACCAGGAAAAAATGATATTCGAGACACAACAAACCCAGCGTCTTGCCGTCCATGCTGCGGAAATACCCGCTGGCGTAAAGCGAGATACCGAACGATGCCGCCCCCAGCAAGAGCAGAAAAAAGGCGGATAAGGCATCCAGACGCTGATGGAACGGCAAATCGGGCAAGCCCATTGCCAACACGTGCGTTTGTGCGGGATCCCCGAGCGCGAAAAACACGGTGACGACCAACAGTAATGACGCCAGCGCCCCCAGCGGGAAGAGGATGCCGCAGATGCGGTGTGGCGAACGTTGCAACGCCAGCCCGGCCAGGCCGAGCACGATCCACAACAGGATCACGAAATTCACCAATTCCAGCGTCGTTAGACTCACTGCATTTATCCGGTGTTATTGATACACCCCAAAAGACTGGCCGTTTTGACAAGCGCGCGATTCTACTCCCGCGCCTGTGTGCACTTCAATACTCAATACACCACTTTCACGTTGCCCGTGCCGCACACCGTGCGCAATTCATCCAGCAGTTCCTCCGGCAGGCTGACTTGCCAGGCCTCGCCCAAGGCAAGCGGGACGCTTCCCAGGAGATTGCGGTAGTTGATCTGTACCGGACACTTGCCACCGCTGTAGGGTTTGAGCAGTTCGACCAGTTGCGGTACGCGCACTTTGCCGTCTATCGAGCAAACAAGGTCGAGACGTTTGGCAAAGGCGGCGCGGGCCGAGGCGAAATCGAACAACTCGTCTGCGGTGATACGCATGTTGCCGGAATAATCGTCCATGCTGGCGCGCCCCTGCACCACCAGCAATTCGTCTTCGCGTATCCACGGCCGGTTGGTATCGTAGAGGTCGCTGAACACGGTCATTTCCAATTGTCCACTGCCGTCATCCAAAGTAACCACCGCCATCTTGCCGCGCCGCGTCTGCACGATGCGCACACCGCTGACCATGCCCGCCAGCACCAGTTTCACTTCGTTGCGCCCCCTTTGGCCGTGATTACCGTTGCCGCCGTTCTGCGGTTGCAGCAAATTCGGCGTGATGTCCGACAGTCTGGTCTTGACGAAATTGGTTAGCTCCGTTTCGAATTCCTGATACGGATGACCGCTCAGGTAAAATCCCAGCGCCGTTTTTTCCTGCGCCAGTTGCTCGCGCATCTTCCAGCGCGGTACATCGGCCAGGTGCACCGGCATGTCCTGACTTTCGTCATCGCCAAACAGACTATTCTGGTTCGCCGAACGCGCTTTCTGGTCTGCGCTGTCCATCGCGACATCCAGCGAAACGAGCAGTTGATAACGGTGCGTATTGATGCAGTCGAACGCACCGGCACGGATCAGCGCCTCGATCGCGCGCCGGTTGACGATGCGCTTGTCCACACGATGGCAGAAATCGAACAGGTCTTTGAATGGCCCCTCCCGGCGCGCCAGCACAATGTTCTCCACGGCCGCTTCACCCGCGCCCTTTACCGCGCCCAGTCCATACGCGATGGTCTTTGCGTCCACCGGCTGGAAACGGAAACACGATGAATTGATGTCCGGTGCCAGGATGGTCAGCCCTTGTTGCAGCGTATCCTGGTAGAAGAAACTGATCTTGTCGGTGTTCACCATTTCCGACGTCAGGGTCGATGCCATGAACGCGGCAGGGTAGTGGCACTTGAGGTACGCGGTCTGATACGCCACGAGTGAATACGCGGCGGCGTGCGACTTGTTGAAGCCGTATCCCGCGAACTTCTCCATGACGTTGAAGATCTCGTTCGCCTTCTTTTCGTCGATGTTGTTCTTGGCCGCACCGGCCACGAAAATGCTGCGCTGTTGCGCCATCTCCTCGACATTTTTCTTGCCCATCGCGCGCCGCAACATGTCGGCGCCGCCCAGCGTGTAGCCCGCCACCACCTGCGCCGACTGCATCACCTGCTCCTGATACACCATGATGCCGTAGGTATTGCCGACCACTTTCTCCAGCAGCGGATGCGCCAGGATCACCTGCTGGCGCCCGTGTTTACAGTTGATGTAATCGGGAATGAAATCCATCGGACCCGGCCGGTACAAGGCGTTCAAAGCGATGAGGTCTTCCAGGCAATCCGGCTTCGCCTTCACCAGCGTGTCTTTCATGCCGCGCGACTCAAACTGGAACACGGCGGTGGTGTTCGCCGTTTTGAAGATGGTGTCGTAGGTCGGCTTGTCGTCGAGAGGAATGCTCTCGATGGAGAAGGGGGAAGCCGTTGCACGACCTGAGAAGGGGGAAGGGAACGCGCCTCCGGCGCTCAAGGGGGAAGGGGGAAAACCCACAGCGCCGCCTTCACCCTTCTCCCTTCCCCCTTCTCCCTTCTCAAGGTTCCTAACATACCGCACCGCCCAATCAATAATCGTCAGCGTGCGCAACCCGAGGAAGTCGAACTTCACCAGGCCGACCGCTTCGACATCTTTCATGTCGTATTGGCTCACCGTGCTTTCGCTGCCCTCGGCGCAATACAGCGGGCAGAAATCGGTGAGTTTGCCCGGCGCGATCAACACGCCGCCCGCATGCATCCCCACGTTGCGCGTCAAATCTTCCAGACGCTCGCCCAGTTCCATCAACTCATCCACGCCGTCTTCACTGGCAATGATGGCGTTGAACTCTGGCTCCATCTCGCGCGCTTTCTTCAGCGACACCGGCTTTACGCCTTCCAGCGGCACCAGTTTGGAGAGCCGGTCGCACAGGCCATAGGGAAAATCCAGCACGCGCCCCACATCGCGGATGACCCCTTTCGAGGCCATGGTGCCGAAGGTGGCGATCTGCGACACGTTCTGCACGCCGTATTTGTGGCGCACATATTCGATCACACGCTCGCGTCCGTCCTGGCAGAAGTCCACGTCGAAGTCGGGCATGGACACACGCTCGGGATTGAGGAAACGCTCGAACAGCAATTCGTAACGCAAGGGATCGAGGTCGGTGATGCCCAGCGAATACGCCACCAGCGAACCTGCACCGGATCCGCGCCCCGGCCCCACCGGCACCCCGTTGGGGAATTTTTCGTCGCGGAAAGATTTCGCCCAGCGGATGAAGTCCGCCACGATCAGGAAGTATCCGGGAAACTTCATGTTGATGATGGTGTTGACCTCGAATTCCAGGCGTGCCTGATACTCGGCCATCTTGGCCGCGCGTTTCGCCGCGTCGGGATACAGCTGCAACATCCGCACCTGCAATCCGCGTTGCGCCTCGCTGCGCAGGAAGTCATCCAACGACTCGCCATTCGGCGTGGGGAAATCGGGCAGGTGCGGCTTGCCCAGTTTCAGTGTCAAATTGCAACGCTTGGCGATCTCCACACTGTTCTGCAAGGCTTCGGGCAGATCGGCAAACAGCGTGACCATCTCGGCCTGGGTCTTGAAATATTGCTGGGCGGTGAAAACGCGCTGCCGGCGTTTATCGTTGAGCACGTAACCTTCCGCGATACACACGCGCGCCTCGTGCGCCTTGAAATCGTCAAGGGTGAGGAACTGCACCGGATGCGTGGCCACCACCGGCAAGGCCAGCTCTGCCGCCAACTTCACCGTGTCGCGCAGATGCACTTCCTCGCGGGCGAAACCGGAACGCTGCACCTCCAGATAAAAACGCTGCGGGAAACAGCTCGCATATTCCTGCGCGATGACTTTTGCACTGGCGACATTGCCGTTCAACAACGTGAGACCGACCTCGCCATAATGCGCGCCGGACAAAGCGATCAGACCGTCTGTTCCCGCGCCCAGCCATTGCCTGCGAATCTCCGGACGGCCGCGATACTGGTTCTCCAGATACGCGCGGGTAAGCAGGTCGCACAGCCGCAGATAACCGGCATGCGATTGGCACAACAACAGCAAACGGAAAGGCTGCTCGCGCGCGGCATCGTTGCTGACGAACACATCGCAACCGGCGATGGGCTTGATGCCCGCCCCGCGCGCTTCCTTGTAGAACTTCACCAGCCCGAACACATTGGACAGATCGGTGAGCGCCAGCGCCGGCATGGCATCGGCCTTCGCCGCCGCCACCGCTTCACTGATGCGCACGATGCCGTCGGCGATGGAATATTCGCTGTGCAGACGCAGGTGAACGAAGGAGGGTTGCATGATGTTATTGAGAAAAATCCAGGGCGGATTTTAGCATCGGAGATACATCAAACCGGGAACAAATTTCGCGCCGAAAAATCGCGTCCAGCGACGTTCAAACCACCGTGCTTATTGACTTTCAGCCTTGTTACGCTCGCGAAACACGCGTTGCAGCGTCGCCGACAACAGGGCGATGTCCTGCTTGTGCAGCTTGGGGAATTCTTCATGCAATGAAACATGCAGAAAGTGCACCGATCCGCCGGATTCGCGATCCATCATCGAATGCAACAAAGGAAAGGCGACTTCGTAGGCGCGGTCGAATATATCGCGCAGATGGTTATGTGTTCGCCGCTCGATTCCGTCAAATTTCAAGGGGGCGAGCTGCTCGTTCGGTCCGGTCATGCTTGCCCCAAAATAGCTGAATCACTGATTCAGAAATGAAAAATGCACTTTGTGTTCTGGCGGAGAGGGAGGGATTCGAACCCTCGATACCGTGAGGTATGCCTGATTTCGAGTCAGGTACATTCGACCACTCTGCCACCTCTCCGAGACTCGATTCGCTTTGGACTGAAGCACGGGTGAAGTGTCCTTCGCGAAGGGCGCGCATTTTACCAGCAACATTCGAATTTCGGGCAGAATGATTACATGCGGAGTTTATTCCCACTGCGACTTGCCGTTGTGATCGGATTGCTGGCTTGGATGATTGTCAGGCTGGCAACGACACACCCCTTGCCCGACTGGCACAAGGACGAACTGGTCATCGTCATCCCGGTTGCCGAGATGGAAGCCGACTCGGCGTTCGATGCCGAACTGGCTGCTTTGTTCGCCGCCCGCCTTAACGTCAAACTCAAACTGCTGCACCAGACCTCGGACGAAGCGATACTCAGTCTGAGTTCGGATCGCGCCCATCTGGCCACCGGCCTGCGCGCCCGATCCAACCTGGCACTGCGTTTCAGCAGCAGTTACCAGACTTTGGACGAGCGTGTGATCTGCGGGGACGGCACGCCAAAAACGATCGAACGACTGTATGAAAAGCAGTTGGCGGTGGCACTCGATTCGCCGCAGGAAGCCGTCCTGCGCGAACTGCGCGAGGAACACGATGATCTGGAATGGACGTCACGCAAGCGCACCTCTCCGGTACAGTTGTTGCAGGAAGTGGCTGAAGGGAAGCTGGAATGCACGCTGGCCAATGAGGAGCAGATCGCCACGATGCGTAATTATTTTCCCGAGTTGAACACGGGCATCAGTTTGCACACCCCGTCGAACATGGCCTGGGCGATCACGGCGGACGGTGATTCCGAATTGCTGGATGAAGTGAACCTGTTCTTTTCCGGGATCGAACATGACGGGACTTTGCGCAGCCTGATCGACCGCTATTACGGCTACAACGAGCGTTTGGGTACGGTGGACACGGCGACATTCATCAGTCACTCGCGCAATCGTTTGCCGCACTTTCGCCAATGGTTTGCGGATGCGGCCGATCTCACCGGTCTGGACTGGCGTTTACTGGCCGCGCTGGCGTACCGCGAATCCCGTTGGGATCCGAACGCCACCTCGTTCACCCATGTGCGCGGCATGATGATGTTGACGGAAGAGACGGCCGACCGTATGGGAGTGGAGAATCGGCTGGATGCGCGCAGCAGCATCATGGCCGGCGGGCGTTATCTGCAATTGCTGAAGGAACAATTACCGCTGCGCATCCCGGAGCAGGACCGCTTATGGCTCGCACTCGCCGCTTACAACCAGGGCATGGGCCACCTTGAAGATGCGCGCATCCTGGCCGTGCAAGGCGGTTTAAATGCGGATCTGTGGACCGACGTCAAACGCACGTTGCCTTTGCTTTCCCGCAGTGCCTATAGCGATAAAACGAAACACGGCAAAGCGCGCGGGGGGGAAGCCGTCATCCATGTCGAGACGGTACGGCTGTATTACGACATGCTGAAACGGCTGGACGAACAGAACCAGTTGCGCGACACGCCCGCCGAAAATCCCCGGGGCTTCTTCAATTTGGTCAAAGGCAAACTTGGCTTGTCCGCGCACCGCCAATGACCGCAATCGCCCCGATCAGCTTTCAGCCGCCTCACCGTCACTTGTAAGTTCTGCCGGCCCACTCCACCGTGGCCTGCGCGGCTTCTGCTTCAGCCACGATGTTCGATCCAAAGCGGGCGCGGAAACGCCTGTCATCCACGATGAACGGCTCGTCCCATTGATACGCCATCTCTTTTAACTCGCGCACCATGGGCACAAACAACCCGAGCAATTTCATGATCCAACGCGGCATCACGTTGAGGGAGATAACGTGTCCCAGCGCCGGTTCAAAGCGGCGCACCAACTCACGCGTCGTCACCGCAGGTTGGCAGGGCAACATCCACACTGCCTGCCCCCCGAGTTGCTCATCTGTTGCACAACCCAGTGTTGCGAGACCCTGTGCAACATCGGGAATGTAGTGATAGGTGTGCGGCGTATCCGCGTTGCCCAGCGACATGCCGGCCTTGCCTGCCAACACCGGTTTCCAGAAATATTCGCCGAACATGGTGAGTGCGCCGCGCGGGCCGTAAAAGTCGGCCGCACGACCACACACCGCGCGCACCTCTCCACTGCGTTGCGCTTCCAAAAATCGCTCGGCGACCTTCGCCCGAATTGCGCCTTTTTGGCTGCACGGGTTGGCCGGAGTATCTTCGTTCATCGGCGCGCCGCTCGTGTCTCCCAGCATGTAGAGATTGTCCAACACAACGAGGCGCGCACCGGCCTTGCTCGCCGCCGCGATGAGGTTGTCCATGTAGCGCGGTAACGTCGCGGCCCAGAGTTTGGTGTCATACGCGGGATTCATGCAGTGATAAACCACACTCGCGCCGGCACACGCTTCGCGGCAAAACGCTTCCTTGGTCGCATCGCCCAACAGCGTTTCCGCACCTTCGGGCACATCGCCCTGGCTGCGCTTCACCACACGCACTTTTTTACCGGCAGCCAGCAGTTTCTCCGCCAGCGGATAACCGACCTGGCCGGCACCAAAGATCACATGCAATTCATTTTCCATTTCCGATTTCCTTTTTCCATATTCTCAAAAGATCACATCTGCCTGAACAGATGCGCATAACTCCGACTCACCGCGACTTTCTCGGGTCTATCCTTCAGTGAAAGCGCGACCTTGCCCAACAGGTCGTGATGCGCGGAGAGGATCTGCTTCACATTAACCAGCGTGCCGCGATGCACTTGCCAGAATTGCTCTGGATCGAGTTGGTCGAGCAACTCCTTGAGCGGTGTACGCAGCAGCAATTCGGCATCGCGCGTAAGCACCGTGGTGTATTTGTCGGACGACTGGAAGTAACACACCTCTTCCACCGCGACCATGCGCACCGTCTGCCCCACCTGCACCCGCAGCCAGCGCAAGTGTTCGGGCTTCGCGGGTGTCACCAGCAATTGTTGCAGGCGCGTCAACAATACATCCGGCGCAAACAGACTGCGCTGTTGCAAGCGTTCGACGCAACGCACCAGCCGCTCATCCGACACCGGCTTCAGCAGGTAATCCACGGCCGCCTGCTCGAATGCCTGCACTGCGTGGTCGTCGAACGCGGTGACGAACACCACGCGGCACTCGGCGGCGGCTGAACGCGCCGCGTCCAGGCCGCTTTGGCCCGGCATACGGATGTCGAGGAAAGCGATGTCGGGTTTGAGTTCTTGCAGCGCCCGCTCCGCCGCGATGCCGTCAAACACCACGGCAACAATGTGCAACTCCGGCCAAAGATTTTTCAATCTGCGTTGCAGGTCGGCAGCGAGATGCTGTTCGTCGTCGGCGATGATGGCTCTCATCGCGGCAACTCCAAACGCGCCGTCACCCCGCCTTGGGGATTATTCTCCAGCACCAACTTGGCCGCTTGTCCGAACAAAGTATCCAGCCTCGCGCGCACATTCGCCAAACCCGTGCCGCCACTTTCGTCGCCAATCAAGCCCACTCCGCTGTCCCGCACTTCGATGCGCATGACGGCCTCGTCCAAACTCACGAGAATATGAATCTCGCCACCGCCGATCTTGGGCTCGATACCGTGGCGCACCGCGTTCTCCACCAACGGTTGCAGCAGCATCGGCGGAAACAAGACAAGACGCGCCTCTGCGGACACTTGCATTTTCCAGCGCAGACGTTGACCGAAGCGGATCTTCAAGATTTGCAAATAATTTTCCAGCATCTCCAGTTCGTCGCCCAAGGTGGCATGGTCGCTGCGCGCGCGCAGCAGCGCGATACGCAACCAATCATTGAGTCGCTCCAGCAATTTTTTTGCCAGTGCCGGATCGCTGTCGATAAGGCTGCCCACATTGGCCAGTGTGTTGAACAAAAAATGCGGCTCGATCTGCGCCTGCAACATTTTCAGTTGCGCTTCCATCTGGCGCTTCTCGCTTTCCATCTCGCTCATGCGCCGCTGCTTGACTTCGGCATCCAGTTGTTCGATACGCTGGCTGAGAAAATACGTAATGCTGCCGATGCCGCCAAAAAACAGGCCAAGCACCACCGCCACCCAGGCCTGCGGATTGCTCCAGTCTCCGGAATCGGTAAGCCAGGCCGCCACCGTCACCCCGAGCATGATGCTGCCGGGAAAACTCAGCGCGAGTATGACCGTGCGCCAACGTTTGTTGCTGACATGGCACATGAGCGTGGCGTTGATGGAATAGATAGACAGCCCGATACACTGCGAAAACACCAGATTGACCCAGAATCCGTCACCAAAGCCGACCGCCGTCAGCAGTCCGGCAATGGCGGTGTTGAACAGGAGATTGATGAAGGTGGTGACGAGAATGTTGTTGCGCATGGCTAAATTATGTCCGCGACATCAATGCAGGGCAACCTTCACCCCGAGGGTCAAACTGCGCGATAACAGTGCCGATGTTTCCTGGCGCGGCGTGCCATTGGTCACCAGCGCGATGACAAAAGCACTGGTACGCTCGGTCAACGTGGTCTCGCCGAATACACCCAGCTCTTGCCCGCCGTCCGTCAGGCTGCGCGTGTACATCATGCGCCAGAATCTTTGACTCTCCATCAGGTTGCTTTGCCACACCAGATGCAAATAATCCCGTCCCAACAAACGCGGTTCCAAAGCAAGAGCCTGCCCGGCCAATGTCGGCGAGCTCGCGGCGCGCGCGAAATACGCGGCCTCTTGTTCTGTGGTGAGACCGTGGTTGTCTCGCAGATATTCGCCCGTCAGCGATTGGCCATCCGGCAATGTGTATGTGGCGCCGAGTAACACCGTGTTGCGACGCGGTGATGCGGGGAGAACACTGAAAGGTTGTGCAAGATCGGCGGGGGATTGCAACGCCGTCAACTGCCCGGATGAACCAAGCTCGGCATAAACCATCGTCTCGTCATCGACGGAGAATTGACCCTGTGCCCCATAGAAGGGGATAGCGGACGCGGCTTTTGCGACCACAAGCCCATACGCAAAAGAGTCTCCGCGCTGATCGGCCTTGAGCAACCACGTGTTGCGCCACGCATCGGAGGAGGAGGCAACACGCCCCGAACCGACAATACGCGCCAGAGTAATGCTGCCCGACCTGTCGGGCGTCCAGGTGAGTTTGACGCTGTCCATTCCGACCAACTCGCGCATGGGATCACTGCGACCATTGTCGAAATAGAAGGGACTGGAAGGCGAACGGAATTGTGCCGCTCCCCAGTTCAGCACCTCACGCCCGACGGCCACGTTCAAACCCTCGGCGACAGGGACACGCGATTGCCACTGGCTCAGGTAGCCCTCGTACTTCAGAGTCGTATTCGCTGTCGTGTGTTGATAACGCGCGGCGAGTATCGGGCGTGCGGTCAAACGAACATTCTCGTTCTCGGCCTTGATGTTCAACCGAACCTCACCCGTGTCGGTACGCTTTGCCAAGTTCGCGATCTGATTGCCGGGATTGAGTACACTGTCTGCACGCAAATTCATGCTGTTGACGTAACCGTAGAATGTGCCGTCCCATGCGGTGCTGCAGGTAGCTTCTTCCGCCTGTGCCGCGCTGAAAGCCAGCAAAAATACCGCTGCCACATTCACTTTTGATTTCAATCTCACATTCGCTCCCGCCAACTCAATAGCCCAGCACAAATCCCACACTCAGCGCATATCCCGCCTGAGTCTTGCTCCCGAACAGCACATCGTTGCGCAATGTGACGAAGGGTTTGAACACATCGGAAGTGACCGGCTCCCATCCCAGATTGCTGACCAGGCCCGGGATGTTCTGCCTGCCATCCCGCCCAAAATATCCGATGCTGCCGATCGACATGTTGAACCAACCGAACTTGCGTTGTTCCAGCACGATACCCACGGCCAGATAGTCTCCCGCCGAGGTATTGATGCGGCTCAACTCCAGACCGTATTTCTGCTTGTCGTTCGCATTGAGTAGCAAACGCACACCGGCGTGTTGGTAACCTTGTCCATCCAACTTCCCGAAGCCGATTTGCGGTCTCACAGCGATATCGCCTTCGGCCAGAACGTTGCCACAGGAAATGAGTATCGCCAAAAATGTAAGGATGATTTTCATTTGGAGCACTTCATCTGTTACTGCATCTGCCCCAGATCAAATTCTGCCGCCGCGACTTTCTTCACTTTCACCGAGCCGAATTCCATCACCGTCTCCGCATCGATCAGCGCATCGCGGATGGTCATCTTGCTGATGAAGGGAATACGTTTGCCGTCGTATTCGATGGTGCTGCTGTATTCGAAGTGAGCGGTCTTCAACAACTTGCCGCTGACGGATTGGAACTCCGCTTTGACACCGACAAAACGTTTGGCGGATACCCAATAACGGATCTTGTCGTAGGTCGCGCGTTTATGTTTCGCTTTCAGATCGAGCACGTGGCAGGATTCCCCCTCCACGATTTCCGTACCGACGATCTGCGCTGCGTAATCACCCGCATAGTTGGTCGCGGCGATATCGCCATTCGAAGCCTGACCGCTCATGCGCTGGCGCGGCGAGATGGGGATAGGTTTGGACAGCCCCGGTTTGGTGAGCCACATATTGCGTTCCACCTGCAATATCTTGGAGCCTTTGGAACGCACCGGCTCGAACACTTCCGCCACGCTCGACTCATCCACGGCTTTCACCAGCAGGCGTTGCGGCTCATCGACTCGATCGCCATCGCGCGACGCGAGTTTGATCTCCCACACGATGCCGGGCAGTCCGCCACCGCGCGCCTGGTCGGAGCGGGTGAGGATGTCGTGCGCATCGGGGGCGGCGTGTGCAGCCGAAATCCACATCAGCAAAACAAACAGTTTAAATAGCGTATTCATATTTTCCTCACCAGTAGGGTGGGCACGATTCTGTGCCCACGTGTTTATCGATTTGCGCACCGCGTGGGCACCAAAACGTGCCCACCCTACGTTAGACATGTCCAAGCGCATCAATAATGTCCTTCTTCGCCGCGCGCCGTGCCGGCAAGTACGCCGCCAGTGTCCCGACCAGACCCATCATGATAAAGGTGAAAAGGATGCGCCCCGTATCCATATCGACCAGCAAGGGGACGGCGCTGGCACTGTTGGGTGGCGTATAGGAGATGTTGGCCACGTTGATGCCCCAGCGCACCCCCAAGGCGATCAACAGACCGGTCGTGCATCCGATCAACGTGAGCAGCATCGATTCCAGCGTGAACAGGCGGATCACTCCGCTGCGTTTCAATCCGATGGCGCGTAAGGTGCCGATCTCGCGAGTGCGTTCCACCACAGTCATGCCCATCGAATTCGCCACACTCATGATGACGACCGTGATGACGATGCTGAAGATGAAACCGAAGATCATGTCGAACATGCCATGCACCTGAGTGTAGAAATCAGACAGCTCCTGCCATGTCTTAATCTCCACATCGTAGCCTGCCGTCGCGAGCTTCTGCAAAAGTACATCACGCATCGGCTCCGTCTGCTCAACATCATCGAGCAGTACAGTCAATCGATCCGCACGACCTTCCGCATCCAACAACGATTGTGCCAACGCCAACGAGACGAAAGCGAACTTGTCGTTACTTCCCGCATTGCCCGTATTGAAAGATTTGCCGAGTGTGATGTCAGCCGCATTGGCTTGACCGCTGAGTGTGTTCACCAGCACTTGAGCCTGCTCACCCTCTTTCAGATGGAGCAAATCGGCCAGTCCTTCACTCAAGCCGACCACTTCGGGATGGTCGCTGTCCAGTCGCATGCGCATGTTGTCGAACATGCCGCTCTTGCGCTCATCCTCTGTCAGCGCACCGGTACGCAGTTTCACCACCGCATCAGGTTCGATGCCCTCCGCGATGAAGATGGTGCTGGCACGGCCATTACTCGCCAAGCCGCTCAATCCCAAGCGGGGTGCGACCATCTCGACATGTGTCTGGTCTTTCACCAGCTTGCTGATGGTCATCACTTCGGCCGCTGTGAGCATGTACTTCTCGGGATCGAGTTTGCCTTCGGTGCGCATACCTTTTTTGTAGACCGTCAGATGCCCCAGCATCTCGCCGTGGATAGACTGCCTCCCCAGACCGTCGTACACGTTGTGCGTGTAACCGGCAAAAAGTGCGATGGCGGCGAAGCCAAAGGCGATGGCGAGCAAGGTCACCATCGAACGGCGGCGGTTGCGCAGCAGGCCGCGCAAAGCCAATTTGAACAAATTCTTCATGCTGTCACCTCATCACTCACGATATTGCCATCGCGCAACAATATCTTTCTATCCACATGCTCCAGCAGACGCGGGTCGTGGGTCGTGAACACAAACGTCACTTTGCGCGCGCGGTTCATCTCGCGCATCAACTCCACCACCATGCGGCTGTTTTCGGAATCCAGATTCGCCGTCGGTTCATCGGCGATGACCAACTTGGGATTCACCACCAAGGCGCGCGCGATGGCCACGCGCTGACGCTGACCACCGCTCAATTTATCCGGCAAGGAGCTCACGAAACGTTCCAGTCCTACTTCGACCAAAGATGCGGCAGAACGCTTACGCGCCTCCGCCTCTGTCACGCCCTGTATTTGCAGGGGCAGCATCACGTTCTCCAGCGCCGAGAGCACGGGCACAAGATTGAAGTTCTGGAAAACAAAACCCAGTTTCTGGCTGCGGAACTCGGTGAGCGCATCGTCTGCCAGCGCATGCGTGTCTTGCCCGTCGAAATTCACCGTGCCTGCCGTGGGTGAGTCAATCAGACCGATGATGTTCATCAGCGTGGATTTGCCGCTACCGGATGGTCCCCACACGGCAAGAAACTCACCGGCATGGATGTCCAAATCGATGCTGTTGAGTGCATCGATGTGTGTCTCACCCAGCATGAAGCGGCGTTTGATGTTGCGTAGTTTCAAGATCGGGGTCTGTTGGCTCATGTTCGCCTCACTGCAAATGGATGGTTTGTGTGGTCAGCCCGTCACCGATGCTGAAGACAGACTTTGCATAGCTTGGTGGTCCGAACATGCCACGTGCATCGTTAGAAAAACCATACAACTCTGTCGGCTTACCTACGAAGTTCTTATCTATCTTGCCATTCTTGTTGCTGTCCAAGAATACAGCGACGGCATAGTTCCCTTTTGGGAGGTTCGGGATAAGCAAAGTCGAGCTATCGCCCGAAGCGTCCGTCTTGATCTCTTGAATGAATTTGTCAGCCTCGAAGCCTTCTTTAGAATCAAAGAGCGCGACCATCAAGGTCTGTCCTTTCATAGCCTCACCTTTGAGTTCCAGTTTGAGGTCCCCCGCCTGAGCGGCGAATGATAGTAGTAGCGCGAAGAATATTGCTGTGTATCTCATGATGCCTCCTGTGTTGTTGACAGGGTTCACTCTAGAGAATGGGGCTGGGAAGGGCTAGCGCAAAGCGACGAAACGCAAGATTCAAGGAGTGAAATGCGGAAGAAATGACTTGGAACGGATCAGTTCATTTCTGATTATTCTTGTGTTGCTCTTCGAGCAGGCGCTCAATACGTTCAAGCCGAATAGACATCTGCTTCAATAACCGGTCTGCTTCGCGTTCTTCGTGCTCCAGCTTTTCCACATCGCTACCGATGAAGAAGGCCGCCAGGTTGGCGGTGAGCAACGACAGCAACACCACGCCGAACAAGATGACCAATGCCGCGAACAATCGCCCCGCGCCGGTATGCGGCACGACATCGCCGTAGCCCACAGTCGCCATGGTGACCCATGCCCACCACATGCCGTCCCAGGCCGAACCGATCGTCGGGTCGATGCGCGACATGATGATGCCGGACAACAGCATGGTGGCCAATGCCACGATCAGTGTGGTGCCGAGCTTGTGTTGCGAGAGCAATTTGCGCGCGGACTTGGACATGCGCAGCAGCAGCGCGATCACCAAAATCAAACGGAAGCTGCGTAACAAACCGATCAGCGGGGCGAATTCCCAGAACCAGGGAAAACCGCCGATGACTATAAGAAGGTTCAGCCAGTTGCCGCCGAGATAGGCGCGTTTGTTTTCGACCTGCGCGGTCAGCAGCACGGTCTCGATTAGGAATGCCAGCCACACCAGCCAATCGGCAAGGCGTGCCAATTCGGGGGAAATCGCCCGCGTCTCTTCCAGATACCACTGCACCACAATCCACAACGCCACGCCGACCATGGGCCATTCCAAACGCCGCGCCCATTCCCGGGCTTGCACGCGCTCGTGGTCTGCAACACCGGCGATGCCAAGCAGGTGGACGACTTTCACTTGGATAGTTTCTCCAGCCCGCCCATGTAGGGGCGCAACACGTGGGGGATGAGCACACTACCATCCGCCTGCTGATAGTTCTCCAGCACCGCGACCAGCGTGCGCCCGACTGCCAAGCCTGATCCGTTCAGCGTATGCAACAACTCCGGTTTGCCCTGTACATTGCGGAAACGCGCCTGCATGCGCCGTGCCTGGAATGCTTCAAAGTTGGAACAGGAGGAAATTTCGCGGTAGGTATTCTGCGCCGGCAGCCACACTTCGATGTCGTAAGTGGTCGCCGCAGAGAAGCCCATGTCACCCGTACATAACTTGACCACGCGATACGGCAGGCCGAGCAACTTGAGGATGGTCTCGGCATGACCGAGCAATTCTTCCAATGCCGCGTAGGATTTTTCCGGATGCACCATCTGCACCAGCTCCACCTTGTCGAACTGGTGCTGGCGGATCATGCCGCGCGTATCGCGCCCGTATGAACCGGCTTCACTGCGGAAACACGGCGTGTGCGCCACATACTTCATCGGCAGTTTTTCCAGCGCCACGATCTCGTCGCGCACCATGTTGGTCACGGGAACTTCGGCGGTGGGGATGAGGTAGAACGAGTCTTCCTTATAGTTAGCCGGATTCAGCCCGCCACTTGCCATATCCGCAGCAGAAGCGCCTTCGTTTGTAAGGAATCGCTCGGTAATCCGCTGTTCGAAAGGTTGCGCGATCCGAAACAAATCTTCCTCAAACTTCGGCAACTGCCCTGTTCCGCGCATCGACTCCGCGTTCACCAAATAAGGTACATAAGTCTCGGTGTAGCCGTGTTTTTCGGTGTGTGTATCCAGCATGAATTGCGCAAGTGCGCGATGCAAACGCGCCAGCGGGCCTTTCAACAACGAGAAGCGCGCACCGGCGATTTTCGTTGCCGTCTCAAAATCCAACCCGCCCAAGCCTTCACCGATGCTGACGTGATCCTTCACCTCGTAGTCGAATTTTGGTACCGCGCCAACCTTGCGCACTTCGAGATTGTCGGCTTCCGATTTGCCGACGGGCACGCTGGCGTGAGGTGTGTTGGGAATGACAGCAAGGAACGCATCCATCTCTGACAACACTTGCGGCAACTTGGCTTCGAGCTGCTTCAGCTCCTCGCCCAACGCGCCCACTTCGACCATGATGGCCGTTGTATCTTCGCCCTTGGCCTTGGCCTGCCCGATCAATTTGGAAGAAGCATTGCGCTTGGCCTGCAACTCCTGCGTGCGCGACTGGATGGTCTTGCGCTCGGCTTCCATCTGCTCGAACTTCGCCGTGTCCAACGTGTAACCGCGTGTCGCCAAACGTGCCGCCACTGCGGCCAGATCGTTGCGTAAAAATTGAATATCTAACATGACTTCCTCAAGAACCTTTTCTTAAAACATAGATGATGACTTCGCCGTAATAGGGGATGACACCGCGCAACTCACCCGGCAATTTGCGTGTGAACAGCGGGCGCAACATCTCGCTCAACACATTTTTTCCGTGCAAACGGTTGACCGCGACTTCGACGATCTCCAGCCGCGCTTTGCGCAACGCACCACGCATGAACGTCATGTCGATGGGATGCAGATGCCAGGCCATCTTGTGTTCGGCGCTGAGCGGCTTGAAATATTTGTGGAAGCCATGCACGTGGGTGGAACGGCGCGAACGGTAACTATCCACGTTGGGCGTGGATAGAATAACCAGCCCACCCGGCTTGACCACGCGCGCGCATTCGCGCACAAAGAACGAGGGGTTCTCCAGATGTTCGATGCCTTCGATGGAGATCATCGCGTCGAACTCGCCATCGGCGAAGGGCAAAGTCAGATTGCCATCGGCCAGCACGCGCCGCGACTTGTCAAAATAAAACGGCTCGACCGCTTCGAGATCGACTGCCGTGACGTGCGCGCCGAGCTGCGCAAGTCGCGCGGAAAAAGCGCCCGCACCGCAGGGCAGATCGCACAAATTCTTGCCTTTCGCATCGGGCAGATAGTGCCGCACCAGTTCGAACACTCGGTTGTGTGTATTGGGTGCGGCGGCGTGTTCCGGCCACTGGTCGGAATTGGTCTGGTAATCGCTCACTGAGTTTTCCTTATTCATTGCGTTTCTTTTTTGCCGCATCCAACTCGCGCAGATGCGCCAGTTTTTCCGAAATCTTCGCTTCCAAACCGCGCCCGGTGGGCTGGTAAAAACTCACCTGCGGCATCGCATCGGGAAAATAATTCTCGCCCGCCGCATAACCTTCTGTTTCATCGTGCGCATAGCGGTAATCCTTGCCGTAGTCGAGTTGCTTCATCAACTTGGTCGGCGCGTTGCGCAAATGCAGCGGCACTTCGCGCGAACCGTCCTGGCTGACAAAAGCGCGCGCGGCATTATACGCGACGTATCCGGCGTTCGACTTGGCCGCGACGGCGAGATACAACACGGCCTGCGCCAGCGCCAGTTCACCTTCCGGCGAGCCGAGTCGTTCGTAGGTTTGCGCCGCGTCGTTGCACAACTGCATGGCGCGCGGATCGGCGAGACCGATATCTTCCCACGCCATACGCACGATGCGCCGCGCCAAATAGCGCGGATCGGCACCACCATCAAGCATGCGTATCAGCCAGTACAACGCGGCATCGGGATTGGAACCGCGCACCGATTTGTGCAGCGCGGAGATCTGGTCGTAAAACGCTTCGCCGCCCTTGTCGAAGCGGCGCAGTTTTTGCGCCAGGGTGTTGTCGAGAAACTTCGCGTCTATGTTCTTCAGACCTGCCGCTTGAGCCGCAGTCTGTAATTGCTCCAGCACGTTGAGCAAGCGCCGCGCATCTCCGTCGGCATAACCGATGATGCGCTCCAGCGCCGACCTGTCGAATCCAATATCCTGCATTGCTGTTAACCGCGCGCGTTCGAACAATTGCTCCATCTCGGTTTCAGACAAGGATTGCAAGACATAAACCTGCGCGCGCGACAACAACGCGTTGTTCAATTCGAAGGAGGGATTTTCAGTTGTCGCACCGATGAAAGTGACCAGACCTTGTTCTACAAAAGGCAGGAAAGCATCCTGCTGCGACTTGTTGAAACGATGCACTTCGTCCACGAACAGGATGGTGTGACGGCCATGCTGCTGCAACACTTGCTGCGCCTGCGCGATGGCCTCGCGAATGTCTTTCACGCCGGACAACACCGCCGACAGCGGCACAAATTCGGCATCGAAAGCCGAAGCCATCAAGCGCGCTAGCGTGGTCTTGCCCACACCCGGCGGCCCCCACAGAATCATCGAATGCAATTTGCCTGACTGGAACGCGAGGCGCAGCGGCTTGCCCTCACCCAGCAGATGCGATTGTCCGATGACATCGTCGATGTGTTGCGGTCGCAAGCGCTCGGCGAGCGGTGCGGTGGGTTGCTGGGGAGCGAATAGATCAGACATGGTTAATCCGGTTGCGCGACGATGCCGCTGCGAATGCGCCCACGTTGCCACTCACCTCACTCACCCAGCACATCTGCACCCTTGGGCGGCACGAACTTGAACAGTTGATTAGCGAGCGGCGGATTGTTTTTTAATTCGGAAAAACGCAGTACGGTGCGGTGACCGAAAGCATCGTGCAATTCCATCACGGCCAGTTCCGATTTGTTATTGAACGCCATGAGTATTTTTTCGAACGTGGTTTCGGACGATTTGGGTGTGGCTTGCAGCCATTCCAGACCATTGCGCTCTTCGATGTCTTTCAGGACAAATCCGCTTTCGATTTCGTTGTTGCCGGAGAGTAATGCCGCCGGGCTGCTGCCCAGCGCGGCATCCAGTTTCTTCACCGTGACCTGGTTCAGATCGACGTCGTACATCCAGAATTTATTTCCATCGCCGACGATGAGTTGTTCGTATGGCTTTTGATATACCCAGCGGAATTTGCCCGGCCGCACGAACATCATCACACCGGAAGCACTTTGGATGCGCTTGCCTTTTTTATCCTGCACTTCCTGGGTGAAATTCGCCTGAGCGGAATGTGTGGCCGCAATGAAAGTTTTCAGCTTGTCGGTGGCGGCGGCATGAGAAAAATACGGCAGCAAAAGAAATACAAAAACAATAAATTTATTCATCAAGACATTCCAAATTTAAAATGCTGGATAGCAAGCAAAGAATTTTTCCTAGGTAGTCCTGCAAATTAGGTAATTGAAGAAAACAGCGCTCGTAGCGATTAGTTCAACTCGCGCTTCAATCCTAATATTAATTTATTCAAGCTGGGCGAAAATGGCGTGTCGAAGTTAAGATGGGGTGCAATTTGTTCCGCCCATTTTGTTTTTTTCGGCGCCCCATCTGAAGGTTTATGGCCAAGACATTCGGCGAGTTTTTCCCAAGCACCAATTCGCGCATCAGGCGCAATATTTTGTATTGGCCCGAGCTTCGCATTGGGGTACGCCTTTTTTATCGCATTTGTATCTGCTAAAAACCAAGACTCCGTCTCTTCAATAGCCAGCCGAAACAATACTCGAGGGGGCTTTGTCGGAAGGCTAAATAATAAAGCATTAAGTGCAGCAAGCAATTGCACACAATCATCACTATCCACATCAGCAAGAACAAGTACCAAATATTGCTCGTCCATCCATGTACCAAATCCGCGAAGTTTAGCGGGCAACTGGTCAAATAACCCGCGGTGTTTTGGATCCGGTCTCGCCAGTGGGTTGGTTGGCAAATTGCCGCGCCCCCGATGCGGATGTATTCTGAAGTCGTTATGTTCCCTCATGCCAAAATGTCGAACCAAAACCTCACGAACTACTGACACATCTGAAGCCCCCTCGGTCAACACCTCGATAAACATTAAGGATTCCCTCGACCAAAATGATCGCTGAACCACAAGCTTCCCATGGGTAGCCCTTCGTCAAAGAGCGCCTGAACGCCTTGAATATCTGCAGCGCGTTCTAGTGTACTGAAGCCATCTGCCCCCTTGTCCAAAATCCAGACTTCATCTGGAGTTAAGGCATCTACAAAGTTTGGAGCATGAGTAGTAATTAATAGCTGCGGCCCTCGCGACTTCTCCGCATATTCCTTAAATTCGCTGGCCAAAGTTGCCAGTAGTTGATGGTGCAGTCCATTTTCGGGTTCTTCTATTCCAATTAACGGCGCGGGTGCTGGGTCTTCCATTAACAATAAATATGCCAACATTTTCAACGTGCCATCAGACATATCTTGCTGATAGAAGGGGGTCGAAAAACCCTCCATATAGAATTCGAGTATTAATCTACGATCGATGGACGTCGCTGGTCGAATTTGGAGTATGCCTGGTATTTTTTTGGATATCCGAGTGAGCACCTGAAGGAATCCATCCGGATTTTTTCTTTCAATAAATTGCAAGTACCTTGATAAATTCTCGCCTTTTCGATCAAGATGCGGGTCAGCCCCAGCTTGGCTGGGGTTGCGCGCTAACTCCGGTACAAAATAAGATAAATACCATCCGGTTAGAAAGTCTCTGAATGCAGCAACTCGTTCATGGTTGGCCAATGTGCCCAAAGTAGCAATGCCCAACACTTGGCGATCTTTCATTTGGATTGGAACTCGCTCACTCCCCTCAGGCTCCTCCTGCTCCCCACCCCCAGTTCCCGTTCCGGGTTCAAACCCAGCTGTGCCAGACCACGCATAGCCCAGACCATTCGTTAACTCCAAAAATGAATATGGCTGTCCACTCTTCTGACCAATTCTCCTTTGCCTTAGTCGTTCGTAAACAACCTGTGCACGACCCTGAGAATCGCAATTAATATGCAGCGAGTAACTAATTGGCCTAGCAGATGAAGTTTCTCTATAACGTATTTCAAACTTTATAGGCTCCGTCGAACCTTTTGTTCTGACCTGCTCAAAACCACCTCGGTGTGGCTTATCACAAGCCGCCTCCGCACCTTCGGCAAGACAATCTCCCAAGAAACCCAGAGCATCCAGCAGGCTTGATTTTCCAGATCCATTCGCACCAATTACCGTAACCAAACGCGGAAGTGCGGGTTGCTTCTGCTCATACAGCGTGCGTCCAAGCGTCACATCTCGTAAAGCTCGAAAATTTTGAATTTGAATACCTTCAAGTATCGCCATTTAATTTCCTCACTCCTGTCTAGAGGGCGCCAGCACTTCGCGATTGCCGTTGCTTTGCATGGTTGACACTAGTCCGGCTTTTTCCATCTGCTCGATCAGGCGTGCGGCGCGGTTGTAGCCGATACGCAGATGACGTTGCACCAGCGAGATGGAAGGTCGGCGTGTCTTCACCACGATCTCCACCGCTTGGTCGTAGAGCGGATCGGCTTCGGCATTCGCACCGCCGTCCAGTTCGCCGTCTTCCGCACCCGGCTCATCCAGCGAATTCAACACGCCTTCGATGTAATTCGGTTCGCCTTGTGCCTTGAGGTATTCGGCCACCCGGTGCACTTCCTGGTCGGAGACGAATGCGCCGTGCACGCGTTGCGGATAGCCGCTGCCCGGCGGCAGGTAGAGCATGTCGCCCTGGCCAAGCAAGGCTTCCGCACCCATCTGATCCAGAATCGTGCGCGAGTCGATCTTGCTCGATACCTGGAACGCCACGCGTGTCGGCACGTTGGCCTTGATCAGTCCGGTGATCACATCCACCGAAGGACGCTGCGTTGCCAGCACCAGATGGATGCCGGAGGCGCGCGCCTTTTGTGCCAGACGCGCGATGAGCTCTTCCACCTTCTTGCCCACCACCATCATCAGGTCGGCCAGTTCGTCGATGAAGATCACGATGAATGGCAACTCTTCCAGCGCCTCGGGGTTTTCCGGGGTGAGGGTGAACGGATTGGTCAGCGGTTCGCCCGCTTTGATCGCGTCGTGAAATTTCTGGTTGAATCCGGCAATGTTGCGCACGCCAAAGTGAGACATCAGCTTGTAGCGTTTGTCCATTTCCTGCACGCCCCAGTTGAGTGCGGAGGCGGCCTGGCGCATGTCGGTGACCACCGGTGCCAGCAGGTGCGGGATGCCTTCATACACCGACAACTCCAGCATCTTGGGATCGACCAGCAACAGGCGCACTTGCTGCGGTGTGGACTTGTACAGCAGGCTCAGGATCATGGCGTTGATCGCCACCGACTTGCCCGAACCGGTGGTACCCGCCACCAGCACATGCGGCATCTTGCCCAGATCGGCCACCACCGGCTTGCCGGAGATATCTTTGCCCATCGCCATGGTCAACGGTGAATTCATGTCGGCGTAGACCTGTGATCCCAAAATCTCGGACAAGTGAACGATCTGCCGTTTCGAGTTGGGCAGTTCCAGCGCCATATACGTCTTGCCGGGAATGGTCTCGACCACGCGGATGCTCACCACCGACAGCGCGCGCGCCAGATCGCGCACCAGATTGGTGATCTGGCTGCCTTTCACGCCGACAGCAGGCTCGATCTCGTAACGCGTGATGACCGGCCCCGGATAGGCGCCGACCACTTTGACTTCCACGCCGAAGTCGTTGAGTTTGCGTTCGATCAGGCGCGAGGTGAATTCCAGCGTCTCGGCAGCCACCACTTCGACCTGCTGTGTTGCCTCGTCCAGCAGATGCAAGGGCGGCAACATCGAGTCGGGCAATTCGGCGAACAGTGAAACCTGTTTTTCTTTGTCCACCCGCGTCGAGCGTGCCACCTCGAAATTCGGCATCTCGATATGGATGGGCTGATGGTCTTCCACGCGTTTCTTTTCTTCCTCGACCACGCTGTTGCGCTCTTGCATTGCCAGCGCGCCGATACGTTTGTCCTGGCGTGTCTGCCATGTATTGCGCATCCACAGATAAGACGACTCCAACGCGCCGCCTAACCAGTCCACGAAACGCAACCAGGAAAGCCCGGTATACAGGCTGAAGCTCACCGCCATCAAAGCCAGAAGCAATAACGTCGCACCGATGAATCCAAGATTGTGCTCAAGCAGACTTCCCAACACCACACCCAGCATCCCACCGTGTTCCGACGGCAGAGACACTTGCCAGCTGTGCAGTCGCAACGCTTCCAACGCGCTGCTGCTCAATAGCAGCACGCAGAAACCACTGAGAGAGACCCACAAAGCACGCGGGTCGAAAAGACTGTCGCTGCGGATACGCCGATAACTCGCCCACACCCGCTGCACCATCAGCGTGACCCACCACCAGGCGGAGAAACCAAACAGATACAGCAGCACATCCGACACCCATGCGCCGAACACGCCACCGGGATTGCGCGTGACCGCACCGCTGGCGCTGTGCGACCAGGAGGGATCGCCGCGATCGAAACCGTACAAGATGAGGATGAGGTACATCGCCAGCGCCACCAACAGCAACCAGCGAATCTCGCGCAGCAGGCTGAGCAGCCTATCCGGTAACGGTACGCGAGGGGTTTCGTGCAATGCCATCAGACTTCCCTGGCCTCTGTGGTCGCGTCACCCGGCTCGCCGTCACCGACGAAGCCGAAGCGTCGGGCTGTTGCCACCGCCTCGGTGCGTGTACCCACATGCAGTGCCTGATAGATCGCGGCGACGTGGATCTTCACCGTCCCTTCGGCAAGACCCAGTTTCTCCGAGATGTCTTTATTGCCGAGTCCGGTACCGATGAGTTGCAACACTTCCAATTGGCGCGGGGTGAGACCGAACTTGCTGGCACGCTGGCTGCGTTTGTCCTGCAACACCTGACCGCTGTCCAATTTGGCCACCGCCTGTTGCAACAACTGCGGTGGTACGTAAACTCCGCCGTCCATCACAATACGCAATGCGGACAACATCACTTTGCTGGGCGACATCTTGGAGATGAAACCCATGGCGCCCAGGTTCATCACGTTCACGATGTCCTCGCGCTGGTCCGATCCCGAGACCACCACCAGCGGTACCTCCGGAAAATTCTGGTGGAACAACTGCAGGGAGGGGATGCCTTTGCTGTCCGGCATATTCAGATCAAGCAGGGCAAGATCGAAATTGGAATTGGCGTTGGCCAACTGCAATGCCTCGGTGAAATTGCCGGTATCGACGATCTCCACCTCGTCGGCCAGTTGCTGCAGAACATAACGCATGCCGTCGCGGAACAGCGCGTGGTCATCCACCAGCAGTACTTTGATTTTCATTCCGGTCACCCCAAAAAATCCAAATTCCGTCGCAATACAGCGTGGCTCACAATTAACTAATCCTTACTTACAAGACTTATGCCGCGTCGCAATTTATTGCTCGCGCCCCTTCGACTAGGCTCAGGACATGCTTGTCTTGCTTAGCACTTTGAATTTTTTGAGCCGACCGTCCGAATCCCCTTTTTCCAAGCGGCGCAATCATACCATTCGTTATTGCGCAGTCGGCGAGCCCTGCATGGCAAAAAACATCGAGGTGCGCAGCCGTGTCGGGGCGATCGGTTTGTGCAACAAGCTTGCTCCGCTTTTCTGGATGGCTTGCAACGTTTCGGCCGCCGTATCTCCGGTGACAACCAGTACCGGCAGATCCCCGCAGTGTTCGCGCATTTGTCGCATCACGTCCAACGCGGTTTGATTATCGGGCAGGCGGTAATCGCAGACCAGCATATCGGGACGCAACGAGGCTTTGTCCAATTCGCGCAACACACCCGCCACATTTTCTCCGGCGAATACCCGGCATCCCCATTCCTGCATGAACTCGGTGGTGAACTCACGGATATCCGCATCGTCTTCGACAAACGCGATGATTTTTCCGCTGACATCCTGTCTGGCATAACTGATATCGAAAGGTCTGGCCAAAGTGGATTTCTCCCCTTTTTTCAGGTTGAAGCGAAACACCGATCCTTTGCCCGGAACCGACTCCACCTGCACACGGTAGCCCAGCAATTCTTCCACCCGGCGCACGATGGCCAAGCCCAATCCCAAGCCTTTGCGCCGGTCGCGGTGCGGATTGTCCACCTGGTAATATTCCTCGAAGATTTGCTCCATGACCTCCGGGCGGATGCCAATGCCGGTGTCTTGCACGGCGATCTCGATTTGGTCCGCGAAACATGAACACCCTACCGAAACTTTACCCAAGTCAGTGTAGCGAATCGCGTTGGAAACCAGATTTCTCAACATGCGCTCCAACAGGAATGGATCGCTATAGGCCACCACATCACAGCCTTCCACCGCTCCGCTTTCCCCTTGGCAATTCGGCAACTCCAGGCGCAAACCCTTGGCTTGAGCCAGCGGCAAAAAATCAACGTACAGGCGATCAAACAGGTCATTGAGCGGAAAATGTTGCCAACGCGGATGGATGATGCCGGCATCCAGCCGCGAAACGTCGAGCAAGTCGTCGAACATTTCGACCAGCGACGTGACGGATTTATTGATCTGCCCGGCAAGACGCAGACTTTGCGGTTCTTTTGCCACGTCCTGCAACGCCTCGGCGAACAATCGCAATGCCTGCAGCGGCTGGCGCAGATCGTGGCTGGCCGTGGCGAGAAACTTCGATTTGGTCTGGTTGGCCAGTTCGGCCGAATTCAACGCGAGGGCAAGTTCTTCTTCGCGCGCGCGCAACGCTTCCAGCAAGGCCTCTTTCTCGAAACGCTGTTTGAGGGAACCTTCATAGGTGCGCATCAGCCCGAACGCTGCCTGGGTGACGTACACAAAATACAGGATGAGCATGGAAAACAGGATCATGTGGGGAGCATCCGCCTCCCACAGATTTCGCAATATCAGCGGAACCACAAGTGATGACACATAAATAATCAGCGAGGGCGGATGCACCGGATTGCTGGTGACCGCTCCGGCAACCATGCCGAATACGGCACAGATCAGCATCGCCTGCATCGCCATATCGTTCGGGACGAACCACACCAGCGCCGCGCCCAATCCCCAGATGAGCCCGCCCGAAAATGTCAGCCAGCGGAATCGCCTGTCCCATTCGCGGCATTGTTCGGGGGTTTGTATGTTGTTACCGCGTTTGAGCTTCCATTGCAGAATCTCGTTCCCGTGTACCAGGATCACCAGACACATCCATCCCAGCAGGGTGTCGTGCGGCAAATATTCCCAGAGCAATAATGTGAGCAACATTACCAGGGTGATCTGCGAGATATTCATCGACAGATGCGCGTTGGAACGGGCGCGTAACTGCCTCAAACGTACCTGAAAATTGTCATCGTCAATCTCAAAGCGCCAGGCATCGCGCCAGATATCCAACGGTGATTGAGTGTGCGCAGAGGAGTTCATATTGTTCATCTCATCGCCAATAACACGCGGATATCCTGAGCCAATAATTCAGGCCGCTGGCCAAATGTGGAAAGTAGCACGGGCTTGCCGGTGGGAGCGATAAGAAAGGTTCCGGCCGAATGATCGAGCGTGTAACCACCGCTCTTGGTCGCTTGTTTCCGGTACACGATATTGAATGCCTTTGCCGCTGCCGCCGTTGCCTGGGTATCGCCGGACAAGCCGAGGAACGTCGGATGGAACGCGGGGGGATATTGCGCAAGTTGCTCGCGGCTGTCGCGTTCCGGGTCGAGCGTCACGAAAATCACCTGCACCTTTTCGGAATCCTTTCCCAACATGTCCATCACCCGCGCCAGATCCGCCAGGGTGGTGGGACACACATCGGGACAATGCAGGTAGCCGAAGAACAAGGCGACCACCTTGCCTCTGAAATCCGAGAGGCTGACCGGCTTGCCCGTGGCATCGAACAAATGAAAATCGGCCTGTCCATAGTTTGCGCTGACGTCACTGGACTTGAAGGGCGAAGGGAGTTTCGGTTCACCGCACGCGGCGAGGAGAACCAGCAGCGAGAGCAGCAACAGCTCACGCAGCCACATGACACGCCCCTGCCCAACCGTGAACCGCGAAGGTGTAGCCCACTTTCAACAGCCCGTAGATACCCAATGAAACCACCAGCGACCCTGCCACCAAACGCACCGCGCGCGACTGCACCCAACGCTTGATACTTTCCCAGAACAGCCCAATCGCCAGCAGATTGGGCAGCGTGCCCAGGCCGAACACAAGCATGATGAGTGCGCCGGTCAACACGCTGCCACTGGCCAATGCCGTGAGCAAAACGCTGTAGACCAAACCGCACGGCAACCAACCCCACAAGGCACCCAGACCCAACGCGCGCGGCACGTTGTTCACCGGCAACAGACGGGTCGTCAGGGGTTGCAGCCGTTTCCAGAGATAGCCGCCCACCCGCTCAAGTTGCCTCACGGCACCCCAGATACCCGCCAGATACAGACCAAGGGCGATCAGCATCAAACTGGATAACGCGAACAACACGTGCTGCACCGGAACCGCATCGCGCATCAACAACCCCGTCTGGCCAATGCCACCGACCAACGCGCCGGCCAGCGCATAACTGGTGATACGCCCAAGACTGTAGGCCAGATGGAACGGCCACCGTGCAGCCCCATTGAATCCAATTCTCTCCCGCAGGGAGAGTCGTTCGCCCTTTCTCCCTCCGGGGGAAAGTTGGATAGGGGGAGGAACTTGCGCAGTAAAAACACCGACGATGCTGCCGCACATGCCCAGGCAATGCACACCGCCGAGCAGGCCAACTACAAACACCGCCAGTAAACTGAACTCACTCATTTAGACCCATCATCAAACTCATTTGGCAGCGCCGACGTCCACGTCGGCTTTTTCTCTCATCGTATGCCGACGTGGACGTCGGCGCTCCCAGTCCCCAGCAATCGCAAATCCAAATAACCCGCCGCCACCCGCGCATCCGGCCGGGTTTGGAACGGGATCACGCCCAACAGCGGCGCGTCGATGCGTTCGCTCAATGCCAGAATATTTTCCTGCAACGCGGGCATCCCGGCATCCGCCACATTGGCCACCCACCCCGCGCATTTTAAATGGTAATCGTCCAAGGCACGCCGTGTCAGCAAGGCATGATTGAGACAGCCCAGGCGCATCCCCACGGTGAGGATGACGGGCAGACCGAGCTGGACGGCAAGGTCGCCGCTGTCCTGATATTCGTTTAGCGGAACGCAAAATCCACCCACACCTTCGACAATAACCTCATCGGATTGACCGGACAATTCCCGAAAAGAGGCCAGGATGCGCGAGAAATCGATGCGTGCTCCGGCATGGCGTGCGGCTAAATGCGGCGCAATGGCATGCGGGAAACAGTACGGATTGATCTGGCCGTAGGTCGCCTGCACGTTACTTGCGGCACGCAACTGTTTGGCATCTTCGTTGTGGTCGTTCTCATCGCAACCGGCGGCCACCGGCTTGAAACCGACAACTCGTTTTCCCTGCAGGGCGAAGGCGTGCAGCAGCGCGCAACTGACCAGCGTCTTGCCGACTCCCGTGTCGGTACCGGTGATGAAGTAACTCATACCGACCGGCCTCGCTGCGCGCCGTCATTCCCGCGCAGGCAGGAATCCAGCAAATATATTAGCCCGTAAAACGGAGAAAAATCAGGTGTTGCCTCGCTACGTGAGACTTGTTGTATTGACTGGATTCCCGCCTGACCGTAGGGCAGCCTGTCCTGAGCCAGTCGAAGGGCGGGAATGACGGGATGGAGTTTCATAACTTGAAGTCCGTCTTGATGATGGCGCGCCCGTCGTGTGATTTTTTGGGTTCGGGCTTCCAGGCATGTCCGTAGATGATCTCGAAGGTCGCGGGCAATTTGCCGTCGCGACGCAGCTGCTCGTAATTCTCCACCACTCTCCGCCAAACGTGCTTGCCCATCATGCCCGAAGCGCGTCCCGCCGTTGCGTTATGCGCGCCGATACTTTTCAGGTCTTGCATCACCGCACGCACATCGTCGTAGGTCAGCGTGATCTTTTCCATCTCCATCACCGGATCGGCGAAACCGGCAGCCGTCAACATATCGCCGATGTCGTGCATATCGGTAAAGCGGCTGATGTGGCTGTAACCGTCCACATCGCTGAAGGCGATGCGCAATTCTTTTAAAGTATCCACGCCAAAACTGGAAAATATCAGCAGCCCTTCTGTCTTCAATACACGATGCAATTCGCTGAAGGTCGCCGGCAAATCGTTGCACCATTGCAACGCGAGGTTGGACCACACCATCTCCACACTACCGGAGGCGACGGGCAACGCCTCGACATCCGCACACAGGTAATTTTCACGTTTGCCCTCGAATAATTTTTGCCACCAACCCGATGTGCCGCGCGCCATTTGCAACATGCCAATCGCAATGTCCAACGCGGTGATCTCGGCTTTCGGGTAACGCCCGCCCAACTGGCGTGTCCCCCATCCCGTACCACTGCCAACATCCAGCAAACGGGCCGGTTTCAACTTGATGTAATCCAGTTTTTCCAACATGCGCGTGCACACTTCGCGCTGCAACACCGCGGAAGCATCGTAGTGTTGTGCTGCACGGCTGAAGGCCCTGCGCACCTGGCGTTTATCTATTTCGAATTCATTCATGCAGGAAGCTCTTTATTAGTTCAACAAAATAATCCGGGTGCGACAGGAATGGCGCGTGTGCTGCCCCTTTCACTTCCACCAACCGGGCATGCGGGATGGCCTTTGCCATGTAGGTCGAGGCCGCGGGCGGTGTCAATTTATCGCGCTCTCCCGCGATGACCAAAGTCGGTTGTCCGATGTTTACCAACTCACTTCGCAGGTCGGCATCACGCAGAATATCCAAACCGGCACGCAATACGTCCCTATCCGGTTCACCGCGACTGAACAAGCGCTCGCGCAACATCGTCGCCAACTCGCGTTCGTTTTCGCTTCCGCGCAATTGCAAGGAAATGAAACGCCGCAGGGTCGTGTGGTGGCTCTTTTCCAACTCGGCAGCAAATTGCGCGAGCACCTCACCCGCCATTGCGCACGACCAGTCCTCCCTGGTTCTGAAACACGGCGTGCTCGTCACCAATATCAGGCGCCGCACTTTAGCAGGTTCACGCGCCGCCCAGCGTTGCGCGATCTGCCCGCCCAGCGACCAGCCGCAAAGGTGCAATGGTTCTTCGAATTTTGCGGCCAACTCATCGACAACAGAATCTAGGGTGA
>CAYROQ010000006.1:67269-79706 GCA_964425955.1 uncultured Sideroxydans sp. | reverse complement strand
CCCCTTCCCCCTTCCCTGGCTTCTTCACTTCCCCCTTCCCCCTTCCCGCTCAACCCGTAACCCGGCAGATCAACGCTAAACACCTGGAAGTCAGCCGCCAGTTTTTGCGCCACCTCCTCCCACACACCACCGTGCATGCCCCAACCGTGGATCAACAATAGCGGATCGCCGCTACCTTGCGTCTCAACGTGCAAGGCGGACATTGATTTCTCCATCCGTTGAGGCGACCTTGCACGTTTCCCTCACCTCAATCCTCTCCCGCAAGCGGGCGAGGAGACGAACGCATCGCTGCGCGAATTTGCGATTACTGTGCAAGCTCATGCAACGCTCCAATGAGTCTCTCCACATCTGCCACACGATGCGCGGCGGACAAGGTGATGCGCAGTCGTGCCGTACCCTGTGGCACGGTGGGTGGGCGGATAGCCGCTACCCAGATGCCGCGCTGGCGCAAGCCCTCACTCAACATCAACGCTCGCTGATTGTCGCCGATCAGTAACGGTTGAATGGCGGTCTGCGAAGGCATCAACTGCCAGGGCAGATCTGCCAGACCTGTGCGCAACATCGCAACGAGTTGTTGCAAATGCGCTCGCAATGCATCACCGCCTGCGATCAATTGCAGACTCTGCGACATCGCCACGGACAAGGCAGGCGGGGTCGCCGTGGTATAGACGTAACTGTTGGCGAAGTTGATAAGCGTATCGATGACCACGTGTTGTGCTGCCACGAAAGCACCAGACACCCCGGCCGCCTTGCCCAAGGTCGCCATGTAGATGATGCGTTCGGATGAGATTCCAAAATGTGCAAGTGTGCCGCACCCCTGCCCACCCAACACACCAAAGCCGTGCGCGTCATCCACATACAGCCACGCATCGTGTTGTTCGCATAAGGACAATAGTGCAGGCAACGGTGCGATGTCTCCATCCATGCTGAAAACGGTGTCGGTGATGACAAGCTTGCGTCCTGTGGTCGTCTGTTCCAAAAGCTGAGCCAACTGCGTCAAGTCACCGTGCCGGTAACGCTTGACCCCGGCGCGCGACAGCAACATCGCATCATTCAACGAGGCGTGATTGAGCTTGTCGGCGAACACGGTGTCGCCTTTGCCGACCAAGGCCTGGACCACGCCGAGGTTGGCCATGTAGCCGGTGGAAAATAACAATGCAGCGGGTTTACCGACGAAGTTGGCGAGCTGTAGTTCGAGCAAATGGTGCGCGGCAAAATGTCCGCTCACCAAATGCGCCGCACCCGCCCCGACTCCCCACTGTTGCGCGCCTTGCTGAAGTGCCACAATGAGTCGCGGATGATTAGCGAGGCCGAGATAATCGTTGCTACAGAAAGCGAGGTAGGGTTTGCCATCAACGATGATGTGCGGTGACTGAGGACTGTCTAATGTGCGCCGTGAGCGCAACAGGCCCGCGGCCGCCCGCTCATCGAGTTGCTGTTGGAGTTCGGAGAATGGCATCAGACACAAGCGTGGGATTGGGTGCGTTGGTGTACCGGATTCCTAACTGCATTTTTCAGCAAATGGATACATCCCCAACTTGTCCATCAATGCACGATCGCGTTGCACATCGGGATTGCCGGTGGTCAGCAATTGGTCGCCGTAGAAAATCGAATTGGCACCGGCAAGGAAACACAACGCCTGCACGGCATCCGACATCTGCTGGCGTCCGGCGGAAAGGCGCACCCGCGCGGTCGGCATGGTGATGCGCGCCACGGCGATGGTGCGCACGAAATCCAACGGATCGAGTTCTTCGATCTGCGCCAGCGGCGTGCCTTCCACCTTGACCAGGTTGTTGATCGGCACACTCTCCGGATACGGCTCCATGTTCGCCAGTTGGGCGATGAGTCCGGCGCGCTGGGTAAGATTCTCGCCCATGCCGACGATACCGCCGCTGCACACATGCATCCCCGCTTTGCGTACCCGGTCCAGCGTATCCAGGCGATCCTGGTAATCGCGCGTGCTGATGATGTCGCCGTAGAATTCCGGTGAGGTGTCGAGGTTGTGGTTGTAGTAATCCAGCCCGGCAAGGCGCAATTGCTCGGTCTGCTCATCATTCAGCATGCCCAGCGTGGCACAGGTTTCCATGCCCAAACCGCGTACCGCTTTCACCATCTCCACCACGCCCTCCATGTCCTCTTTTGAAGGTTCGCGCCACGCGGCACCCATGCAGAATCGGTCAGCTCCGGCTTGCTGTGCGGCCTTGGCAGCTTTGACCACCTCGGCCACATCCAGCATTTTTTTATTTTCCACACCCGCATTGTGAAATGCCGATTGCGGACAGTAGCCACAGTCTTCCGAACAACCGCCGGTCTTGATCGAAAGCAACGTGGAGAGTTGCACCGCGTTCGGATCAAAGTGTTCGCGGTGGACTTGTTGTGCGCGGTAAAGCAAATCGGCAAAGGGCAATTTATATAAGGCTTCGATCGCGTCGATACTCCAACGCTGGAAAGAGGATTCGTGCTTGATAGACCGGATGAATTCGATCGGTTGGGTTTGCAGGTTCATGTTGGAGATAAAGCGCAAAGGCAGTAGATTGGACGGTCAGCATCTTCAAGTAAAGGCTACCAACTTGTCAATTCTATCCACGGCGATTGCGAACATCAGCTCAAATATTGGGCGTCTGGTGCCTGCCCAACCCTGCTTCCTGTGCGGCGTCATGAACCACGCAGGTTTGTGCTGTGAAGCCTGTCTAGCCGATCTCGCCCAACTGGACCCGCAGCACTGCCCGGTGTGCGCACTTCCCACGACCGGCGCGGAAGTGTGCGGCCGATGCCTGCAATATCCTCCCCGGTTCGACCTCACTGCTGCCGCATTCGGTTATTGCTTCCCCGTCAGTGAACTTATCAAGGCTCTCAAGTTCCGCGAGAGTTTGATCCTGGTCAATTTCCTGGCGGATGCTTTGGCACAACGCATCGTTTCGTTACCCGATGCGGTCATCGCCATGCCGTTGCATCCGTTGCGAATCCGCGAACGCGGTTTCAATCAATCACATTTGTTGGCCCAACGCATCGCCAAGCAACTTGGTTTACAACTCCTGTCCGGCGTCTGCCACCGCGTGCGGGATACGACACCCCAATCCTCGCTGCCCTGGAAAGAACGCGACAAGAACATGCGCAACGCATTTTCCATTTCGACGAATAAAGGAATCGACGGCAGCCATATCGCCATCGTCGATGACGTGATGACCACAGGTGCTTCGGTGAATGAATTGGCGGGAGCGTTGAAGTTGGCCGGCGCTTGCAAAGTCAGCGTCTGGGTTGTTGCCAGGACTTTGCCACACCCCTGAACGAATCAGGGGCTACTCAGTTTTTGCTGCACGAATGCGGTTAACTCGGGACTCAGCGTTTGCGTCGCGATCGCTTGCTGGAAGATTTGCTTGGCTTCATCGTTACGTGCCAGCGCCTGTAACGAAATGCCATATCCCATCAACCAGATACCGCTTTGCGGGACGATCCTGAGTGCGTTCTGGAAACCTTCAAGTGCTTCCTGATGCCTGCCCTCGCGTTGCAACAGTGCCGCATAAAAGGCCTGGTATTCCGCCCGGTCGTGAGCCAATTGCTGATTCGTCTTCAACGTCGCCAATGCCTCAGAGCTTGCCCCGCGTTCAACCTGCACTCGCGCCAGAAACATGGAAAACTCGATCTGAGTCGGCTTGATGGTCAATCCATCTTGCAACACACGCTCCGCTTCCGTGATGCGCTTGTTTTCGACCAGCAATGCCGCCATCGACATCCGCGCACCATCCAACTGCGGTTCGATGTTCAACGCTGCCGCATAACCGGCAAGCGCCTCGGTGTGCATTCCCTGCTTGTGCAACGTGATGGCCTTGCGATACTCCGCGTCAGCGCGTTGCGTGTTGCTGACCATCTTGATCGGTTCTTCGACTGCGGCGGCGTCTTTGCTGCTAATCACTTTGTCATCGGTCTGAACTGGTTTGACCACTTCGGGTTTGGACGTGGCCGGGGCTTTCACGGCAGGCTGTGCAAACGGCACTTCGACGTGTGCCCTTAACGGCTTGGGCAGCGGTGTGACCTCAAGCTCAAGGCTCATTTTCGCGGCAGGTGCCTGCTGTTGTGTTGCCGTTTTTTCGGTGATCTCCGCTGAGATCGATGCGGGCACTGGTGTGGCATTTGCGGTGCTGGCCGTTGCGGAACTCAACTTGTCTGTCGTTTGAAGTTTGATCCAAAGCAAGACCGCAGCCATCAACAACAAACTTACTGCGCACACGACCAAAACGATCTTGATCCAGTTGTGTTCGACCCGAACCGGCACGGCACGCAGCAACGTCTGATGCGGAGCACCCTGTACGCCGCGTTGCTCCAGTTGGGTCAATACTTGATTGATCAGACTCATGACCAGATCATCCAGATTGACATCAGGAGAGTCACACCGGCCAACAAACCGGCAACCGCCCAGGGCAACCAGTCACGCCGCACTTCGGGCGTGTCTGCGGCGGCCAAAGCGATGTGTTTGCGGGTGACTTGTTGCCGCCCTTCGGAGTAAGCGACCAACAACGCTTTGTGGGCAAGGATATTGATCAGTCGTGGCGTGCCTCCGGTGATACGGTGCAATTTGCTGACAGCCAATTTGGAAAACAAGATGTCGCCGGTATAACCCGCCACGATCAGGCGATGGCGCAGATAACGCTCCAGCTCATCGCGCTGCAAGCCCTTCAGGTCATATTGGAAGCTGATACGTTGGCGCAGTTGCCGCACGGAATGGTGGCGCAGATGGTCGTTCAATTCCGGCTGTCCGAACAAAACGACCTGCAACAGTTTGCGTTTTTCCGTTTCCAGATTGGTCAGCAGACGCAACACTTCCATACTTTCCAGCGGCATCGCCTGCGCCTCGTCCAGACACACCAGCACACGCTTTCCCTCGCGGGCGAAGGTCAACAAAGCCCGGGTCAACTCTTTGAGCAACAGGTGCTGGTCGTATTCGCCTTCTTTCAACTCGATCCGAAATTCGTCCGCCAGCGCCAACAGCAGACTGCGCGGTTCGAGGTAGGGATTGGGCAGGTACGCGGTGACGAATTGTTGCTCGTGTTTGATGTCGGCGGCCGCATTACGCGTGCCGATCGGCGTGGTGGTATCGCGTTCCTGATTCAGCGTGGCAAGGAATTTTCGGCACAGTAGCGTCTTGCCGTTGCCCACCTCGCCGGTGATCTTGATGAAGCCCTCGCCGTTGCGCGCCGCCACCAGCAGGGTATTCAATCCGTCCTGATAGTTCGAGCAGGCGAAGAAAAAACTGGTATCCGGTGTCAGCGAAAAAGGCGGTTCATGCAGGCCAAAATGTTGCTGGTACATTATTAGGGTGCCTCTAATAATTCAAAGTTCTAAGCAAGACAAGGCGCGAACGAAAAATTGCGACGATGCATATGTTTGATATGTGAGGAGTAATTTTTCGTGAGCAACGCCGTATTGCGACAAAACGCAGTTTCTGTGAAGACTAACCTTTAGGTTATGTCGTAACTAAAATTTGGATTATTAGTGGCACCCTTTAGCGGGTCATTCCGCTAACTCGATCCCGACTGCGCGAGATATCGTCCGACCAATCTTTGTCACTGTTCACCACTGTCGGTTTGATCAGGATGACCAATTCACGTTTCTCGGTGCGTTTGTTGGTTTGCCCGAATACGGATTTGGGCAAACCCGGCAGTCCGGACTGGTCGTCGAACGAGGCTTGCCGCATCAAACCGCCGATGGCCACGATCTGCCCGCCGCGTGCGCGCACCACACTGTCCGTTTCCGACACGGAACTGGAGGCCAGTGGCAGATTGTAAATGCCCATCGAGGTCCCCAGGTCCAGCGTCTTGTTCACGGTGGAGACGGTGCTGACGGAAGGATGCACATGCAGGATGATTTCGTCGTTCTCGTCGATGCGCGGCGTCACGTCCAAGGCGATACCGGAGAAAAATGGTTGCACTTTTACCGTCGGTGCCGTTCCGGCGATGGCGGTCGTGCCCTGCGTACCGCCGCTGATCTCGGTAACGAAGAACTCATCCGTACCGACTTTCAACACCGCCTTCTGGTTATTCAAAGTCGCGATACGCGGACTGGACAACACATGCACGTCACCCTGCGATTCGAGGAAATTCAGCAAGGCCGCAAAGTTGCTGGTCTGGAACGCCAGTCCGAACAGGGTGCCTGCGGCAACACCGGTTGGCAATGCTGTGGCCGCAACCGGCAACAAGGAAGAACCCGCCGTTGCCGAGAGCACCGAGTTCGACAGATCCAAGCCTGATGCAAGGGGTGACAACGAACTCCCTGCACCGGCTATGCCGACCGATACGCGATTTTTTGCAGTATTGGTGAAGGCCGCCCAATTTACCCCGGACTGAAACGATTCGTTGAGTTGCACTTCGACGATCTTGGCTTCCAGGATCACCTGGCGTTCGATGGAGATTTGCGATGCTTTCAGATAGGCGGAAATATTCCTCAGCTCATCCGGCATGGCGCGTACCACGATCACACCCGACATCGGACTGATCACCACGCTGCGGCCTTTTTCCGTACCCACGATCGCGACCAACGCCGCACTCAGCTCTTCCCAGAAATCCGCCTTGGAGGTCATGCTGACTTTGCTGCTGTCGCGATTGTTCGAGGCCGCCGTGGTCGCTGTGGCGGCGACTCCCGTGGCGCCGACACTGTCCGCCACCGAACCGGATGACACCCTCAGTGAGGATTTGCCGTCGCGCTGGCCGGTAAGGTAGTTCACCTGAAAGATGCGTGTCTGTAAGCCGAGTGGCTGGATGTAGATACGCGTGCCTTCGACCCGGTATTCGTAGCCATACATCTCGCGGATGGATTCCAGCGCATCAAACGCGGTGACATCCTTCAGGTTGAGCGAGATGTTGCCGCCCACATCCGGATGCAGCAACATGCTGTAGCGGGTGCCTGAAACAATTGCCATGAATACCTGTTGCGCAGGAGTGTTGTTCACCACCAGATCGAACTTGGGCTCGGCGGGTTTGCTGTCCAGCTTGGTCTGCGGCACGGTCAAAGGGGGCAACAAGGCGGCGTTCACTTCATCCTGCTTGCTCGGTTTGACGTTGGCTCTGGCAGCAACGCCCAATTCGCGGTTGATCTCGTTGGCAACGTTCTGCTTTGAACCGCTACTGCTGCAGCCCGCCACCGTCAGCAAACACAACAGGATGATCGTTCGTTTCATTTCGCACTCCCATTTTTTATTTCTTCAGCCACACAGGTCACAGGGGGCTTTTTTGCCGTTGTTTTTTTCTTGCGTTTGATTGGTTTCCCGGGTTTGACTGCCGGCTTGTTTATCGCCTGAAGTTGCGCACGTTTCACACACGCCAACTGGTTCTTGGTCATGTGCACGGTCGGGTACATATGCAATACCTGCCGCCCCTCCGGACCGACCAGGACCACGCAGGTCTCGTTCACCGTGGTCAAGATCGCATCGCCGTATTTCTCCCCCAATCCGACCTCGATGCCGTTGATGATGGCGGATTCGCGTTTCCCGGAAATGAGCACGGATTGCAGTCCCTGCGGTGCGACCTTCTCAGGTGCAGCCGAATCGGTATCTCCCCCCGCCATACCCGGCACCAACTCGACGGCCGGGCGCGTCGGGTCATTTAATTGTTCCGCCATAACGCCAGTCAAACAGCATATACAGCCCAACACGAACAGTGTCAGGCGCACGTATTTCTGCACAACGCCAATCAAACTTGCAGCCATGTCTCATCCAAGCTCAAGGTGTAAAGGGTCAATGTCAATTCCGCTTTCGGATATTGCACCACGTTCATCTTTGCCATTCCCCAAAACATCTGGGTAGGAAGATTTTCCAGTGCCGAAAGATACTGTGTCAGGTCGTTGTAATTGCCGCGCAGCGTAATCTGAACTCCATGTTTGAATATCTGACGCTCCTGCAGGGAACCCTTGGTCTTGTCGTCTGTTTGTTCCGAGAAGGGAGAAGCCGGAAGCGTTGTCAACTCGACCAGTTGCAACCGGGTATTCCTGTCCAGCACTTGTTCCAGCAGTTTTGCCATTTGTTCCGGGTGAACCAATTTGTCGCGGGTAAAGTTCAAATACGCTTCACCCTGGGCAAGTTGTTCGCGCAGTTGACTAATGCGCTCGCGCTGCGGCGAGAACTTGTCAGCCTGCTTTGCCAGCAGAATCTCGTTCAGTCTGGCCTGTGTATCCTTCATTTTTTCCTGCTGTTGCGACACCTGCGATGACAAGCGTTTTTGCTGAACAAACAAGGGTTCAAGCAGGAACGCATTCAACATCGACACCAGCGTAAACGCGGCGGCAGCAAAGATCAGGATGCGTTCCCGCAACGACATGCTATCCACTTTTCCCACGAATTCTTCCAGCCGGGCTCGCATCACTTCGCCCCTTTCAAAACTTCGGTCGAAAACAGACTGAACTCAACGTAACCCCGTCCGGGAACTTTGCCATCGACTGCAACGGGTTGTTTCATGCTTAAAGATGAGAACGTCTTGCCACGCATCACCGACTCGCGGTTCATACGCTGAATGTAAGCGGGCAACAATTGCGGATTGGTGACCGCGCCTTGCAAACTCATCTGCGTGCCATCACCGTTGATCTCGAATCCGGTCAACCACAACCCGTTCACCGACTGCCGGGCAAATGCTTTGAGATATTCGGAATACCCTTTGGTGTTGCCGATGGCTCCGCTCTTGAGCGTGTCCAGCAGGACATTTTGGGCCGCAACCTGCTTCTCCAGATCGGCCAGTTCCTCATTCAGGAGTTGTGTAGAGCGTTCAGGAGAAAACTCGTTGGAGTAATTTGACAAACGAATCTGTTCAGCCTCGTAACGTTTGGTCATCTCGGCGGTCTTCTTGCCAAGGCTCTCCACCTGATACCAGGCAAAGACAAAAAACAGGACACAACCCAGCACAATCAAACCGAGCGCCTGCACCATAGTGACGACGGAGAAATATTTCTTCTGCTCGAGGAAGATCGGATTGAAAAGATTGATCTGCTGGCTCATAGCGATTTCTTCTCCAGGCGCAGCGCAGCCCCCAAAGCATGCAGGGCATTACAGGCAAACACATCGTCTTCCAGCTCGGGTACTCCGACAATATCCATCCCGAGCTTCAAATCCAATTGTTCGACAGAGATGCCGAGATTATCGCCGAGCACTTTGGCCAAACCCAAGGCTGCCGGTGCAGAGACCAGCATACGTGCCACGGGAATGTTGTGGAACTGACGGTCGAAATAATCCAGCGAGCGCTGCACTTCCAATTCGACACGATCCAGATATTGCTGGCGAATGCTCTCGTCGGCATCCTGCAACTGACCCAGTGAGATTTCCAGCCGACGGGCCAAAAACAATTCGCCATCGCAGCTGATGGTCAACAAACCGCCGTCATCATCGAAAGACATTAGCGCCAAGGCGCGGCCTTCCGTTTCAAACAAGCTGGCGATATTGCGTTGCGCCATCTCATCGATATCGATCACCGCCAGATCGAATTTGGCTTTCTCAAACAGCGCGATGCGCTTGCGAATGGTTTCGTTGGAAGCCGCCACGGCGTACAGCGAGTGCGGTCGGTCGGTGCCGTATTTATTGGTGGGAATCTGCAACACGTCGATGGTCGCATCATCGATGTGGTAACTGAGCGAATCCTTGATCTTCCAGCGTATGGCCGTCTTTAATTCATCCACCGGCACACTCGGCGCCTCCACCATCATCAATTGGTACTCATTGGGCGCCAACAACGTGGTGAAACGGCCACCCTCGATGTGCGCCTCCTTGCGTATCTTTTCCAGCGTGGAAGAATTCACTTCGGCAGACGGATAAAAGGCACATCTCGTCACTTGGGCGCGAGCACCCACGTAGTTCGCCTGTGAGATGAATACGCCGTTGTGATTGAGAGTGAGAGAGACCCAACCGGTGTCCCGGTTGCGGCGATTGAATAGCGATAGGAATTGTGGTAACCACATAATTGGCGTGAACTTAATTGACTAACTCATTGCTGTCAAGGATATTTCTGTGGTTTTGAATCGTCATCAGCATTTCTGAATAATATTTGACTGTTTTCCTCACTTTTTACCCGCGCCCCCTCTGTGAAGTGCGGGTGTTTACTGACGCGGTTTCAATACGTTTCGCGTTGATAAATGAGCTCGTTTACTCCCTTGTACACGCCAAAAATAGCGCGGGCAGTTGGATTGATAGCCGCGCCACCACTCCATGGGTACTGCAACCAAGCCGGAACATTGCCTGTCACTGTCACAGTGCCGATATTGCCCGTACCCGGCGCCTTGATCCACAAGTTGAAGTCACCGACAAATCCAATGCCGGGGGTAGCGCCTTCCTTGAACCTCTGCGCAGGCGACCCCGCAGTGGCGCAACCCGCACCACTTCGACCCGGATTACCATTGTCTTGGACGCAGGTAGCCGGAAATGCACTGAGTGTCACGCTCACCGCGTTGCCTGCCCCCAACGTCACGTCGCCGGAGCAAGTGTCTGCAATGTTGGTCATCCATCCGTTGCCGTTCCAGTATTCAGCGAGAAAAGGGATGGACATCCCGAGTAGTTCAGAACCATAAGCATTGCCAAGTTTGGCTCGCCCACTGCGAATTGCAGCCGCGGCTTCAGCATGACCCGATGAGCTGATAGGTGTCGGATCGGCATCCGTCGCACGCATGGCCAAAGTAAGCGGCGCAGTTGATGGAATAGCCACTTCATAGGTCACGTTTGCGCTGCCCACACCATTGGCAAAATTCGCCGCTGCAATGGTATTGCCTGCAAAGCCTGTCGTGACACCGGCATTCGACAAAGTGGTGAGATATGCATTTGCTCCCGCATAGTTAGCCGTTATACCACCGCCTGCTCCCTTGGCGGTCACAGTTACAGCAAACGGCTGTCCTGCTTTAACGGGCGTAGTTGAACCCGCATAAGTAAAGGTGGCGCATCCGGGTACCACTGTGGTATCGAAATAGGCCGGATGGAAACGCCCAACACCCGTTTGAGTTCCGGTCACTGCCGTAGGCAACGTCCATCCCAAATAACTACTCAAGCTGGCATTCATATCTATAGTGCCAACTTCGTTCCAAGTCAGATCGGCGCTGGCAGCACCATTACTGAAACCACTCAAGGCCGCATTGATCGCAGTTGCGTTGCCGATACCGGGTTGCGGATTGCCGGATGTAAGCGTCACTGTGCCAATGAAATTGGGAGTCGCAGCAGGTGTCGCACACGCATTCATCGCCGTCACAGTCACGTTGAATGGCTGTCCGGCCGTCAGCGGTGCAGCGGGAATTCCGCTGAACGCAAACGACGAAGGCGCAACAACAAACGTGCTGCTGCCTGTCATCGTCTTTCCGGTAGGTGCGGTATCGCCGGCAGTCAGCGTAAGCTGGCCTGCATCCGGATAACTCAAGGTAATGGTAGCCGTGCCATTCGCATTAAAGGCGAGGTTATGCGTTGAACCGGGCGCAGCCGTACTCACCGCTCCCGTTGAGCCGGTTATTACCTGCATGCCTGTAGCCGGACTGACATAGGTGGAATACATATTCACAGCACGCGTCACATTCTGATAGGCCGGCACGCAACGTCCCGTACCCGGTGCAGTCTGCACCGCCTCAATAGTGGCCGTCGCGTTGTTGCATGAAGTATGGTTGGGCACGGTGACGATGAAGCCGGAATCGTTGAACGTCATGGCGCAACTGGCTGTCAAGGTAGCCGAATTCCAGCAGGTGGCGGCATTGCTGGCCACCGGAACAGAAGTTGCGGCAAGCGTGGCCGTCCCAACCGTAGATTGCTGTACGGTGGCTGCACTATTGATACCTGTCGCACCGATCGCAAAGGTTTGCCCGCCCGGCGTCAGCGTTACATTCGCGCCGCCGGAATAATGTGGCGCAGTGCAGGCAGCATTGGCACAAGCGGTAATCGTCACGATCTCAGGGCTGCATGTCAGCGCACTGCCCGCATGTGTGATGTTAATGTGGTGAGGTCCTAGAGCAAGAATAGTGTAAGTTATCGTGATCGGCACATGATCCACGCTGACTGTATGTGCTGCGCCAACCGCACTTGCCTTGGTGGCCGCGAATGCCGCACCGAAATTCGCAGCATTGATATCCGCAGGGAGCCATGTCGTCCCCCACAGGTCGGCAACTCCGCCATGCGCCTCGATGACGTCTGCTGCCGTATAGGGCGTAGCTGTCGAACGATCAGTCGCGCCAACCACGCCGGCCTTGATCAGCCGCATCGCGGCATCTATGCTGCCGCCATTGGCCACGCTGGAGGAGCGCCGTTCGACATTAACGGTAATGCCATTAATGATTGCCCCGGCAGGAATGGCGAAGTTGTAACCGGTGCATTGCAGGTAGCGCGTCGTCGTACCATTGACCGTGGCGGTCGCATAACTATTATTGCTTGAAATCGCCCGTGTGGGTCTCGCCCAAGCTATTGTGCCGATGCCCGCCACACTGGCACAGGTCGTGGGGCT
>CAYROQ010000006.1:37254-67169 GCA_964425955.1 uncultured Sideroxydans sp. | reverse complement strand
GTCTCGCCCAAGCTATTGTGCCGATGCCCGCCACACTGGCACAGGTCGTGGGGCTGGCAGTCAGGGAATAAGTGCCAGGTGGTAATGAGTAATCAACCGTGATCTGGACATGATCCACGCTGACTGTATGTGCTGCGCCAACCGCACTTGCCTTGGTGGCCGCGAATGCCGCACCGAAATTCGCAGCATTGATATCCGCAGGGAGCCATGTCGTCCCCCACAGGTCGGCAACTCCGCCATGCGCCTCGATGACGTCTGCTGCCGTATAGGGCGTAGCTGTCGAACGATCAGTCGCGCCAACCACGCCGGCCTTGATCAGCCGCATCGCGGCATCTATGCTGCCGCCATTGGCCACGCTGGAGGAGCGCCGTTCGACATTAACGGTAATGCCATTAATGATTGCCCCGGCAGGAATGGCGAAGTTGTAACCGGTGCATTGCAGGTAGCGCGTCGTCGTACCATTGACCGTGGCGGTCGCATAACTATTATTGCTTGAAATCGCCCGTGTGGGTCTCGCCCAAGCTATTGTGCCGATGCCCGCCACACTGGCACAGGTCGTGGGGCTTAGCGTCTGAGTCAGCGCACTGGCAGCATTGCTCCAGGAGCACGCAACTCCCAGCATCATCAAGAAGGCTGGCCCCGTCAAACACGCGCGTAAAACGCCGGATATTACGTTCGATTTTTTCATGTTTACTCCTCAATACAATTTGCGTAGGGATGCATGCGGATCACTCCATAATTTCAAAGACACCAAATGTGATTTCAAGTTCTCTCAGCCAGCTTGAACTGAATTGAATCACCTGCCCAACTTCACGCTGAGGACACGCTCGACGAAATTCGGGTCACCTGCAACACCACCGGTTTGTGCAACCGCTGACACATCGTAAATCCAGATGGTGGATGCGCCTTCGACGTGCGAAGCAGCCACACAGTTCACCATTACGGTGAAAGGAGCCAGTGACCCGCCCAAGCTGTCTGCCGCAAAGTTGGTGGCACAGTTGGTTGGCGCCGCCGAGCTGGCCGTACTCAACACCACTTGATACGTTGCCCATTCTATTCCGGCACGCGCCGCCTGATACGCGCGCGAACCCATCACATCCATGGCGGAACTTTGGTGTTGCGTGGTTGAAAAAGACACCATCGCCACCCCCAGAAACGACAGCACGACCAGCAGGAAGATGGCACTGATGAGACTAAAACCTTTTTGCAGAGTGTTCATGGTGCGTTGTTTACGTGGATCTCGTTGTACAAACTGACACTTTCGCCACCGCTGGTCAGCTTCAGCCTTACGGTCAGCAATCCGAAACGCTGGTTAGCCGCATTGTACTGAATCGTGCAAGCACTGATTTTGTCGGCAAGAATGGGCGGATTGGCGGTATTTGGAAGCACCTGCGCAACATTGAACCCGTAAGCCGAGTAGCGCACGAGTTGGCAGGTGCCATTACCATCTATGGTGTCGCAGGCGACTCCGCCCGGTGCCACACATGCATAAGTCACCGCTTGCTGATTGCCGTCGATCACATCGAAACGTTGTGACGTTAGCGCTGCCCAGGTGGGCAATCCGACGCCATTGGTGATGGCGACTGAGGACTGTGGCCCCGCCGCTCCGGCGTAGTCGCGTCGAACTCCTGCCACGGTCGAATCATAGGGAGGGTTTCCATCGGACTGCGTACTGCCAACCACGATCGAATCGTTCGCGGCAAAAACGATTTTCGATCCAACGATGTCGAAAACGCCATCCGCCACACCAAAATTCAGAATATCCCCCGGCGGGTTAGCGCGATAACGTCCCCCATCTTTGGTTGGCAAATACTCCACACACGGCGTCACGCCGCAGTTGGCGATACGCACACTGTTAGGCACTGCGGTTCGCACATCACGCGCCAAACGACGCATGGCCGTGTCGGCGATATCGGTCAACTCGGCGCGGCGCGCGCTGTCCACATAACCCTGCACCGGCGCTCTTAAGAACATCGCCACGATGCCGCCGATGATGCCGGTGATGACGATGACAATGATCATCTCCACCAACGTAAATCCGGATTGCATTTTATTTTTTGGCAACATCAGTATTGCGTCCTGTAGCCGGAGATTTGCACCTGTCCGCCCTGCGGCTCGGTCACCGTAACGGTGATCAACACCGCACTGCCGGCTGCAATGGTCCCCAAAGCCGAGGGAACTATACTCACAGTAGCACTGTAGTTCGCCAGACCGGCTATGGGAGTGCCATCAAGCGCATAAATGCCGGGAGCCGGTCCTCCGTTGGGAAAGCCGTTATAACAACTGACGAGGTGATAACCCGTGTCGCGATTGGTCGGTGTCACTGCGCTGGCTGCGGGACAAACCGTGGTCACTCCGTCGTTCAGATCGATGAAATCCTGCAACTGGATCTCTTCCAATAAGGATTCCGCCGCCGCGATGGCTTGTTTGTGGATAAGCGGATCGGCGCTGTGCCGGGTCACGGTGTTCATCACCATCAAGATGCCGGTCAGCGCCACGCTGATAACCACGATGAAGATGATCAGTTCGATCAGGCTGAAGCCGCGTTGTTTCAGCATTGGATTATCAGCGAACATAACCCGTCTCCGCTTCAACCACGATGGGCGCCGCATAACCACTTACAACGATGCCCGCTCCGGGTTGAACGATGTTCGGCCTACCCAGCGCGTTAAAGTTGAAATCTGCATAACTGGACAAGATCACCTCACCTGTCGGCGAGTTTACGGTGTACGGCGTTACACCGGTCGGACTGGTCAGGGCGTTGCCGCACGCCGCCGTCACGCCGTGGGTTAAAGTGATGCTGTTGGCTGTAAACGTCACACACACAAAGCGGCGTTGTGCCACGGCAATCTTCTGCGCAAAACGTAATGTGGAAATCACTTGATCGTAGTAGCCGCGACTGTCGAAGGTGTTCTTTTCAAAAAATCGGGGAAGGGCAGCCAGCGCCAAAATCCCCACGATAACCATCACTGTGATCAGCTCGACCAAGGTAAAGCCGCGGTAGACACCACGTGCAGGAGTTCCGCATTGCGTACCAGCCAATCGTTTCACACCGTTACTCCGGTATGTGAGCTGACACAGAGTGTCTCTATTTGCCTGATCGCTTCGATAAATTCAGTTCTCAAACACATGTCTCATGGCCCTTAAGTTTGTTGAGCTACTTGATCGTAGTGTAACAAAAAGCAATTGCCAGACGAAAAAACAGGGGGCAAGCCCCCTGTTTTTCTGCCGCGTTAAGCATCGAAATGCTCAACTCAACCTACCCTCAAGTTCAATATTAACAATCAGTGAGTAACGGCGTTACAACAGGACCTTGAACAGCAGTTGCTGCGGCATAAGACACTTGGCAAGTTGCAATTGGCCCAGTCAACATCTGCACCGTCGCTCCTGCAACTGTCCATTGTGTTGTATCAATCCCAGCTGCGGTAATAATCCCTGCCGCATCCGCAGTTGGGTAACCATTAACCATCGTTATTCCACCCACACCACCCAAAGTTACGGAAATATTGGATGCCACACCTGCTACCAGTTGCGCTGCGTGTGCAAGATTTGCCGCAGAATTCATCGAGCCGGCAACACCTGTCAAAGAAGCTCGACGTGCTTGATTGGAAATGTCCAAAAATTTGGGCATCGCGGTCGCAGCCAAGATGCCCAAAATTACGATCACTACGATCAATTCGATCAATGTAAAACCTTGTTGATTTTTCATCTAATCTCTCCTAATTAATGTTAGAGCCGCAGCCCCGTTGGTTTTGGTTACTCGCTTGTTTCAAATACCGCCACAGCCGAACCTTTCACAAGCAGGGGCAATATAATCCAAAAAATGGGAAGTGGGCAAGCGATTCATCAGGCGATTTTCATTATGGATCAACAGGTAGCGGGCCAAACACTTCTGCATAATCCGTATCGATTTCCTTGATTCAGTGCCCCAACCAGAAGATCAGCACGAGTAAGGTGTAAAGACTGCCTATCGTCAAAAGAACGCCGCTCAACCGTGCATGACGCAATATGTAACGATCCAGGCTGAGACGTGATATTTCCATCGGCTTGAGTGGTTTGCGCAAGGATATCCACTGATTGGCTTCCTCCTCAAAACCGCGCAATAAACTGGGCCGGAACAACATGAACAACGCCAACAAGATCGCGCACAGGGCACCCGACATCGCGGTCAACACCAGCGCGTCGAGCAAAGCCTCAACCAAGGGTTGCGGATAGGAAAACGACGCGGACAATTCGACAACTGCCGACTCCCTTTCGATACGCACGGTGAAGTAATACAACACATACAGTGCACCCAGTATCAGCAGTGTTGCTGTCAAGTACCGATAACGGTAGAACCAGACGTCGATATTAAAACTTCGATCCAACTCCTTGTCGAGATGCCGTGTTGAGATCCATTGGTTGAGTTTGGCGCCTATGCGCTCGATCAATTGCGGACGGAAGACCAGCACCACACCGGCCAGCATGCCGGCAATACTTCCGATGATCAGGAATAACGTCACCGATTGCAGTAACCAGGATTGGGTGATGGCTGTCATGTTCAATCAAACCAGCGCAGAGGAACCGTCGGTTCGAACAAGGTTGTCACCAACTCTTTGGCCGGGCCTGTTCCACCCAGAGCAGGCTCATATACCAGCTGCACATGGAATCGTATCCACTTCTTGCCATCGGCTCCCGGTGTGAAGTTTTCCCCGTGGTCAATCACGTAGATCAACTCCCGTGATTTGAGATCAAACATCCAACTGCCGGGTGCGACGGTGCGCAAGCCGGGATCGTAATATTCACCCCGGTAATTGACCGGGGGTTTTTGCAGCCAGGTCATCGGGTTATCCGACGCCAATACACTCAGTTGGTTTTGCGATGCGGCATTACGCATGATGAGTGTGCTATAGCGCAGCACCAAGGCGCTCTGTATCGCGTCCCGCACTTGTTGCATCGCGGTCTTTTCTGCCTGCTCCTGATAATAAGGAATGCGCACCAGGAATATTCCCGCCAGCACCACAATGATCAGGATGACCGCAACAAATTCGATGAGGGTAAATCCTTTGGAGATGCGAAAACTCGGACTCAGGGTGCATGTTTGAGTTCCAACACCTTGTTCCATGAAACACGCCGCTGAAGTTTTTTCGTTCATCGGTGCATCGCCGCTTTGCCCAAGTCCCACATCGGCAGGAAGATACCCAGTGCCAATACCAATACCAGAGCGCCCAACGCCGTGATCATGATGGGTTCGATCTGAGCGCTCAGTGTCTTGATCTCATATTCGACTTCGCGTTCATACATGCCCGCAATCTCGAACATCAGACCGTCCATGTCGCCGGTCTCTTCACCCACGGCGATCATCTGCAACACAGTCGGATTGAATACTCCGGCGGCATGGGCAGTGCGCAAGATACTTTCACCGCGCTCGACACCGTCGCGCATCTGTTCGATCTTGCTGCGCATGAATTCGTTGTCCACCACCAGACATACCGTATTCAGCGCTTGCACAATGGGAATACCGCTTTTGAAAGAGAGCGCGAGACTGCGTGCAAAGCGTGACAACGTGGCCTTGAAGATAATCTTGCCGGCGATGGGTAACTTGAATTTGTAGCGGTCCCACTTGTAACGCCCGTCCGCAGTCTTGATCCATGCACGAAAACCGATGGCGAGACCAGCCAGAATGGCCAACTGCAGCATCCAATAATTCACCATGAAACTGGAAAATCCCATCAGGATTTTTGTCATCAAAGGCAATTCCGTATGAAACCCTTCAAACACTTTTGAGAAAGCGGGAATCACAAAGATATTGACGATGACCAGTGCGGTCACCATGGCGAAGACCACAAACATCGGATAACGCACCGCCGCCTTGATGCGCTCGCGCATGTCTTTCTCGAATTCCAAATGTTCGTACAGGCGCATGAATGTCTTGTCCAGCATGCCGGTCATTTCACCCACTTGCACCATACTCAGATAGAACGGCGAAAAGATCTCGGGATGTCGGCGCATCGCGGCGGATAGTTCGTGGCCGCTGTCAAGGCTCTCGCGCAGATCTTGCAACATGGCGGTGAACATTGGATTCCGGGAAGACTCCTGCAGGCCGGCCAGAGCACGCATGATAGGTACACCGGCCTTTAGCAGCGTGTACATCTGACGGCTGAACAACATCAGCTCCAGAGGGTCGATGTGGCGGTAATGCAACAACTGTTGCAGGAAACCCGGCCCTTCCGTCTTGGATCGGGCGGCACGCGAGGCTTTAATCTCGGTCGGCGTAATGCCGTTGCTGAACAATTGGTCAGCGATGGCGCCGCTGTCCAATCCTTCCAGCGTGCCTTGCACCAACTCTCCCCGACCACTTCTGCCTTTGTACGAAAATACCGGCACGCTTAATCCTCGACCTGATTGCTGATACGCATCACTTCCGCGACGGTGGTGTGACCCTGTTTCATTTCGTGGATCGCGGCGTCAAGCAACGTTTTGCCTTTCAAATTCTCGCGCGCGGCAAACATGAAATGGGTATTGTCCTCATGCGTGGCGGCATCGACCAGAGCCTGTGTCATCTCCAGCATTTCATACACGCCCATGCGACCGTGATAACCGGTGCCATTGCAATGCGAGCAACCGCGTCCGTGTTTCAGCTCTCCCCAATTGCTTGGGTTCAGCCCTTCCGATTCCAGCCACTCGACCTCCTGCAATGTGGGCTGGTGTGTATCGTTACAACTTTCACAGACCCTTCTCAACAGACGTTGTGCCAACACAGCCTGCACCGAAGAGGCCACCATATATTTCGGCACGCCCATATCCACCAAGCGGAACAAGGTACCGCCCGAATCGCGGGTGTGCAGGGTGGAGAACACCAAGTGGCCGGTCATCGCGGCACGCATACCGATCTGTGCGGTCTCGACGTCGCGCATTTCGCCGACCAGAATCACATCCGGGTCTTGACGCAAAGCGGAACGCAATACGCGCGAAAAAGAAAGTTCGACTTTTTCGTTCACTTGCACTTGGATGATGCCGGGCAAGCGGTATTCCACGGGGTCTTCCACGGTGATGATTTTCTGGTCGATGGTATTGATCTCCGCCAAACCGGCATACAGCGTGGTGGTCTTGCCGCTACCCGTTGGTCCGGTGACCAGCACCATGCCGTTGCTGCGGCTGATGATCTCGCGGAAACGCTTCAACATTTCAGGCGGCATACCCAGCTTGTCCAGAGTGAGGAAGCTGCCACTTTGATTGAGCAAACGCATTACCACCGACTCGCCGTATTGGGTGGGCATGGTTGAAATACGGATGTCCATGGCCTGGTCGCGCACCCGAATATTGAAGCGTCCGTCTTGCGGCAGACGCTTTTCCGAGATGTCGAGCCCCGACATCAGTTTCAGGCGCAAGGCGATGGAAGAGGCGACTTTGCTGTCGGCTTCGGTTTGCAGATGCAACGCACCGTCGATACGGAAACGGATCTGCAAACGGGTTTCCTGCGGCTCGATATGCACGTCCGAAGCATTCACCTGCGCGGCATCTTCGAACATGGTTTGCAGCAGCTTGACCACCGGCGCTTCTTCGACTCCAACGGTATCGCTTAGCGCGCCAAAGTCGACGTAACCCTCGCCCAATTCTTCCGAGATCTCGCGCGCCAAACCGCTGATCTCGTCGGTGCGGCGATACACGCGGTCTATGGTTTCAAGCAACTGGCCTTCGGTAACCACCGCCACGTCGATGTCGCGCTTGAGGATGCGCGAGATCTCATCAAACGCAAACAGATCGGTGGGGTCGGTCATACCGACCAGAATCGCGCCATTGCGGTCTTCCAATGCAAGCGAACGGAAACGCCGCGCCTGATTCTCCGGCAGGCGCCGCACGATCTCCAGATTGACGTTGTAGTATTTGAGATTGATGTAGGGAATGTTGAGCTGTTTGGCCAGCGCTTCGGAAATCTGGTCCTCGGTCACCAGTCCGTTGTCTACCAACACCCGGCCCAGTTTGCGGCCTGAACGCTTCTGTTGTTCCAGCACAAATTGCAACTGGTCGAGCGAGATAAGTTTTTGCTGTACCAGCAAATCGCCCAAGCGAATTTTTTCCGGACGCACCATAATTCTCCCTGAAGATTTTGCGAGTTGCCTAACTACCGATGCGAAAGTTAGCCGTTTTTCCCTGTACTGACAAGGTGTTTTCTGTGTTCAACGTAATTCTCTACCAACCCGAAATCCCCCCCAACACCGGCAACATCATCCGCTTGTGCGCGAATACCGGTGCACGCCTGCATTTGATCCGGCCATTGGGTTTTGAACTGGAAGACAAACTGCTACTGCGCGCAGGATTGGACTACCACGAATACGCGACATTGAAAGTACATGACAGTCTGCAATCGTGTTTGCAAAGTTTGCCCGTCGCTACCGCTCTCCCCCACCCGCCCCCGCGTGAGTCCCCCCTATCCAACTTTCCCCCGCAGAACCCCCCTCACCACAATCCTCTCCCGCAAGCGGGCGAGGAGGCAAACGAGAAAAGCAATCTTGAATCCTTGGGAGAAAGGGCAAACGAGAAAGGCGATCTTGAATCTCTGGGAGAGGGGGCAAACAAATCGCTACGCGAACTTTTAAATAGCCGGCGCATTTTCGCTTTCACCACCAAGGGTTCGCTTCCTTACCAGGCCGCGCGCTTTCAGGCAGGCGATGCGTTCTTGTTCGGCCCGGAAAGTCGCGGGCTGCCGCATGATGTTTTGGAATCGTTCGCGCCGGAGCAGCGCCTGCGGTTACCGATGCTGCCCAACAACCGCAGTTTGAATCTTTCCAACACGGTAGCGGTTGCCGTGTTTGAAGCTTGGCGGCAATTGGAGTTTTCCGGTGCCTGTTGAAAGCGGAAGAAACTACTTGGCGATCGGAGTGAACTCATCTCCCGGTTGCCGGCTGAGCAGGATCTCCACAGCTTGGTCGGCTGGCAGGTCTTCATATAACACGCGATAGACAGCCTGACAGATGGGCATCTCTACCGCCTGTTGAACAGCGATGCGTTGCACCTCGCGCGCGGTGTAAACCCCTTCCGCAACATGACCCAGTTCATTCAGAATGGCGCTGAGCGAATGGCGTTGCGCGAGCAACATGCCAACTTGGCGGTTGCGCGAAAGGTCGCCGGTACACGTCAGGATGAGGTCGCCCACACCGGTCAATCCGCCCAGTGTTTCTGCGCGACCGCCCATTTTCAGACCAAGCCGCGTCATCTCGACCAGTCCCCGCGTCAATAAAGCGGCTCGGGCATTCAGTCCCATCTGCATCCCGTCGCAAATACCGGCAGCAATCGCCAACACGTTTTTGATCGCGCCGCCGATCTCCACGCCCACAACATCGGTGCTGGAATAGATGCGCAAGCGCGAATGGTGCAAGGCCTTGGACATACGTTGTGCAAATTCGCCGTCGTTGGAAGCCAGCGTCATCGCGGTGGGCAGACCGCGCGCCACCTCTTGTGCAAAACTGGGGCCGGATAACGCACCGCGTGCAAAGTCCGCGGGCAAGGTCTCGTTCACGATTTGATGCGGAAGCAATGAGGTGGTGGTCTCGATACCTTTGCACAGCCAAATGACACCGGGGAGTTTTAGTGAATCTGACGCAGATTCTCCCGCTTGCCGAGAGAGGGGGAAGTGATCGGCTATCCGTTGCATCGTGGTGCGCAAACCGGAAACCGGTGCGGCAACGATGACGAGTTCGACACCGGCCAATGCCTCGTTCAAGTTGCCGGAAACCGTCAGATTGGCGGGCAGGGCAATATCGGGAAGGTAACGCTGGTTGCGATGCGACTCGCGCATCGCCGACGCCTGAAGTGAATCACGCGACCACAAAACGACCTCATGGCGGGCAGCAAAACTGATCGCCAGCGCCGTGCCCCATGCTCCTGATCCCAAAACAGCGATACGCATCAGATACCCTTATTAGTCACCCCAGACATCGGCGCTCTTGACATAACCGGTCGTGCTGTCGCGGTGACGCACTTTGACCCAGCCCGCGCCGGTATTCCCCAGCCACTCCAAACCCAACTGTCGCGGCGCCGCAAATACCAATGCTGCGCTGTCATCCCAATTGCTGCGAACTGTGGCCACTTCGGCCGTGACCACAACGTAGCGTTTGCTGCTGAGATTGCGCTTTTCGATCCAGAAGATATTCCCGGTCGAGTCGCGCACCTTGACCCAGTTCTCCAAAACCACGATCTGCTCCAGAGGCAGATAGCGCGTGGCGACAAACAGTTTTTTGGCCTTGAGTGAATTGGCATCGTAAAGGATGGCCGGTTCCGCCACGGACACGAACTCTACCGCCAACGCCGCTTGGCATATAACGAGCAACAGCGAAGCTGTCGCGAGTCGTTTCATTTCAGTGCTTCACCGTCGAAGCCGCCTCTGCTTGCGCCAGCACCTGTTGTTTTTGTTGCTGGTAGATCGCGTCGAAGTTGATCGGATTAAGCAGAACCGGAGCGAATCCGCCGCGCACCGCCACATCCGAAACGACTTCACGCAAATACGGATAGAGGATGTTCGGGCACACCACCGCCAGCACCGATTCCATCTCTTCCGCCGGAATGTTGCGAACCTGGAATATCCCGGCTTGTTTGGCCTCGATCAGAAACATGACTTTGTCTTTTTCGGGTAATTTGGCCGTAACCGTGACGGTCACGACGACCTCGAACACCCCCTCCTCGACCGTTGAAGCTTGTGTGTGAAGTTGCAGATCAATTTGCGGATTCTCACGTTCCAGAAAGATCGCGGGCGCGTTGGGAATCTCCAGCGACATATCTTTCACATACAACTTTTCGATGTTGAACAGCGGTGACACGGCTTGATTGGAGGAGGTGGTTTCAGTCATGTTTATTCCTTTGGTGTAAGTTTGAGCAGCGGTTCCAAGCCACCTGCCCGGTCAAGAGCAGCGAGATCGTCGAAGCCGCCGATATGGTTGTCGGCGATATAGATTTGCGGAACGGTGCGGCGTCCCGTTTTGGCTTCCATTTGTATACGCAATTCGGGTTGCAGATCGACGCGGATTTTCTCGATCGCCTTCACCCCTTTGCGCTGCAGAAGCCGCTCTGCATTGACGCAGTAGGGACAGACCTCCGTGCAATACATCACCACTTTAGGCATTGCTTGTCCCATTATTTTTCCAGCGGCAAGTTGGCTTTCTGCCAGGCGATCACCCCGCCGCTCAGATTATGGACTTGGGTAAATTTGTGGCTGTTCAGTAAAGCCGTCGCCGATGCGGAACGGGCACCGCTACGGCACACCACCACAATGGGACGTTCACGATATTTTTCCAACTCGCCGATACGCTCCTTCAGTTTGCCAACTGAAATCAAACGGCTGTTGATGATGTGTCCCGCGTCATATTCGCCCTGTTCGCGCACATCCAGCACCAGTGCATTGTTGCGGTTGATCAGGTTCATCGCGCCCAGGGTGTCCACTTCCTTGATGCCGCGGATGCGATTGCCGAAAAAAGACCAGAACAGCATGAATCCGCTGATCAGCGCAATCAAAACTTCGGGCCAGTTATTTAACAGGAACTGCAGCACGGCGATACTCCTCGTTTTTTTGGGTTGCGAATTCTAACAGAGGGGCAAATCGCGCGGGGTCTTTGCTCACCAGATCATTCAGTTCGTTCAGTGCATTCTTGTATTCCGACGGGTAAGCCCAGATTGCTTTCGCCAGAATATCCTGTGCTTCAAGCGGGCGGTCCGACCACGCCAACAGCCAGGCCTGATGGTAAACAACCGGCGCGACCGGGACATATCTCAATGCCCGAGTGTTCAGTTCAAATTTTTCCTGCAGGTGATCCCCGCTCGGCTCCATCATGTTGGCGATGAAAAGTTCGGCATAAGAACTGAAGAGCGGGAATTGGTGTGCGGCCAACAACTCATCACGGGCGCGCGTCACAAACGCGGGATCTTTCGCCGCCATCCCTTTAAGCGACAGGGCATTTTCCAAGTGTTTATACCCCTGCAATCCCTGCACCAGCGACATGATCCCCAGCAATAAAATTACCGCCACGGAAAGCCGGCCTACCGCGCGCAATTCCAGCCGGTAAGCGGTGCTATCGAACAACCCGAACAGGACTGCCCCGATACCGATGAAATAGGCGTACCACATGGGATATTCAAGCAAACTGTGGATGCCCAGCACCGCAAGGGCCGCATATCCCCACCAATGATAAATCGTGAACTGGGCAGGGCGCACGACAGAGTGCCAGAACCATATTCCCAGCGTCCCCATCAAAATAGCCACGCCTGCCAATCCCGTCTCGGCAGCCAATTGCAGCACGACGTTATGCGCATTGTTGTAGAGACCGGTGATATCCGTGTTATGCAACGTTACCGCGAGTTGCAGATGCTGGTAGGCAAACTGGCCGAAGCCCGCCCCCATCAGCGGAAACTGCGCAAAGATCAACACAGCTTCGCGCCACAAATGGGAGCGGATATTGCCTTGCCAAGCCGAGCCAAACATACGTTCGACAGAAGTGATGCTGGGTCTGGCTCCCTCAAGCCAGGGGATTTGAACCACAAAATGCATGAGCACAAATCCAATAAAAATCCAGATGCAGTAAATAAACAAGGGTTTCAGTGAGCTATTTTTTCGTTGCCATATAAATCCAAGCACTAAGGCAGAAATCAGATAGAGCCATGCACTTCTCCCCCCGGATAAAACCAGAACGAACAACATTGGAATCGACAACAGTGCAACCTGCCATATTCTCAACGAGAGTCTCAAGTGAAGCATTCCCAAAGAAATCAATCCCAACGCTATGTAGTCTCCGAAATGATTCGGCTGAGCCACATTTCCATATACCGCATAGTCGACTTTTACCGTAACGACCGAATTCAAAAAAGTGTCCCAGCGATAATGCTGCAATATCCCCGCAAGCGTATTCAACTCCGCTCCTGCCACAAGGAATATCGCCAAAACCGTCGCCACGAAAGGCAAACCGAGTTCTTCACGTAGCCGCTGCCCCAGCATCATCAACAAGGCGGCGAACAAAAAATACAGCGACAGCAGCAGCAAATGATCGAAGTGGGTGATGCGGCCGCCGGCAAATTGCACCAGCACCAACAGCATCAGACCGATAGGCAGCAAGACGATGCGCGGTACTTGGGGGGTCAGCCAATAATTTGCCGTCAGCAGCAGGGGCAGACTGCATAACCCGAGAACACCCGCCCCCCATTCCTGATAAAAAGTGGTGATCGGATAGGCGTGGTGGTAATACAGAAATGGCAAAACCCACATCAGGCCGACGAAGGCCAGGCTGAGGTGGGCAAGACGCAAAGGGCTGGAAGCGGGTTTGATTTGCAACGATCCGGGCGCCCATTCAGGCAATGAATATTTATCAGCACGCATTCTACTGGAATATTTATTACGCATGTCACCTTGGAATTTCTGACCGCGATTTTTGAGATTTGCCCGTTTTCACTGCACGGCGCCGGCTCTAAATCACGTTTCAATCCTCTCTGGTTCGCCGAACACTCTGGACGAGGCCCAAATCGGCTAAAATCCGACGCGCGCCCTGTACTCGCAACTAAGCGTTGGCGACATCCTCATTATTTTCGAATTCTTGTAATAAACACCGACATGCCAAACTCTACTACCAAACCTGTCACGCCCGTCCTGCTGCTCATCCTGGATGGTTTCGGTTATCGCGAGGACCCCGATTTCAATGCGGTCTCCCACGCACACAAGCCCAATTGGGACAGTTTGTGGAAAACGTATCCGCACACCCTCATCAACACTTCTGAATTGCAAGTCGGCTTACCCAAAGGACAAATGGGAAATTCCGAAGTCGGTCACCTGAACATCGGTGCCGGACGTGTGGTGTACCAGGATTTGACCAAAGTCGATCTGGCCATTGAGAACGGCAGCTTCTACACCAACCCGGCATTACTCCAGGCGGTCGCTACCGCCAAGCAACGAGACTCGGCACTGCATATTCTCGGGCTGCTCTCGCCCGGCGGCGTTCACAGCCATGAGGTCCATCTCCAAGCCATGCTGGAATTGGCAGTCCGTGCCGGGCTGAAGAAAGTATTCATTCATGCTTTTCTCGATGGACGTGACACGCCACCGCGCAGTGCCGGACAATCGCTTCAGTCGTTGCAGGAAAAGTGCATACAACTCGGCAGCGGACGCATCGCCACGCTGGTCGGGCGCTTCTTCGCCATGGACAGGGATAACCGCTGGGAGCGTGTGTCGGTCGCTTATGACATGCTCACGCAGGGCATTGCGCCGTTCACTGCCGCCACACCCCTGGCTGCCTTGGAAGCCGCCTATGCGCGCGGCGAAAACGATGAATTCGTACAGGCGACGGTCATCGGCGAACCGGCACCCATGTTGGACGGTGATGTGGCGGTGTTCATGAATTTCCGTGCCGACCGTGCCCGCGAGATCACCCGCGCGCTGACGGATGAAAAGTTCGAAGGTTTCACACGCACCCGTTTCCCCAAATTGGCCAACTTCACCACCTTGAGCAGTTATGGCGAGGACTTCCACCTGCCCTGTGCGTATACGTCCGACACCATCCACAATGGATTCGGTGAATATCTTTCCGCTTTGGGCCTGAAGCAATTGCGCATCGCCGAGACGGAAAAATACGCGCACGTTACCTATTTCATGAATGGCGGAAAGGAACAACCCTACCCCGGCGAAGACCGCATCCTTGTCCCCTCACCCAAGGTCGCCACATATGATCTGAAACCGGAGATGAGCGCATTCGAAGTTACCGACAAACTGGAGGCAGCCATTCGTAGCGGGCAATACCAGGCCATCTTGTGCAACTATGCCAACGGCGACATGGTCGGGCACAGCGGCATCATGGAGGCTGCGGTGAAGGCAATTGAAGCACTGGATATTTGTGTGGGTCGAGTCGTAAAAGCGATGCTGGATTGCGGCGGCGAAGTGCTTATCACCGCCGACCACGGTAATGCGGAGCAAATGTTGGATCGGAGTACGCACCAGGCGCATACCGCTCACACGTTGAATGTGGTGCCTTTCCTGTACATCGGCCGTGGTGCGGTGATCGCCGAAGCGGGCACGGGCGCTTTGCAAGACGTCGCTCCCACGTTGCTTTGCATGATGGGTCTGCCGCAGCCCGCGGAAATGACGGGCCGATCACTTATTCGTATTCTGTGACCTTTCCGCCGCGATCGGTATTTCTGGCGTTTTGCCTGTTTGCGCAGGTCGCGCATGCGACACACCAGGAAGACCTGGAAAATCTGCGCAAACGCCTCGCCTTGGTACAGCAGGAATTTGAGAAATCCAACGAGTCCAAGTCGGAAGCCGCCGATGCGCTGCGAGAATCGGAGCGGAATATCAGCGATACCAATCGTTCGCTTACCCGGCTGGCCCTGCAACAACAGGTCGCCAGAAAAGAACTTCATGAGCTGCAACAACGCGCCAACATTCTGAATAAATCAATGTTGCAACATCAATCTGAGCTGGGGCGACTGCTCTATCAGCAGTATCTGGATGGCGGCGACCAGGACCTGCTCAAGTTGTTAATCAACAACGACGATCCGAATCAAATCTCGCGTGATTTGCGCTACTACTACTATATCGCCCAAAGCCGCGCCGCCTCCCTGAAAGTACTGCGAAATAGTTTGGCAAACATTCAATCGGTGACAGAACAAGTCCGTGACAAAAGTAGCGAGTTAGCCACCTTGCGCAGTGATGAGCACAAAGCCTTGCAACAACTGCAGCGCGACAAAAATGTCCGTGAGCACACACTGGGCAAGATCTCACGGCAACTCAAACAGCAGCGGAAAGAGATCAGCCGTTTGCAACGCAACGAGAACCAACTGTCGAAGTTGGTTGAAAAGCTGGCGCACTCGCTCCCGGACGGCGGCTTTGCTCCTTTCAAATCTCTCAAGGGAAAACTGGCCCTGCCGGTTAAAGGCATACCCTCCAATCGCTACGGTGCAGTCCGCCCGGAAAGCACACTGGCGTGGACCGGCTGGTTCCTGCGCGCCGCTCCGGACCATCCGGTCAAGGCCATCGCCTCCGGGCGTACCGTGTATGCGGATTGGCTACGCGGCTTCGGAAACCTGCTCATCATCGATCACGGCCAAGGGTATTTGAGCCTGTACGGCAACAATGAAACCCTCTATAAGCAGGCCGGCGATGCCGTGCAGACAGGCGACACGATTGCGTCAGTGGGCAACAGCGGCGGCAACGCGGATTCCGGTTTATACTTCGAACTGCGTTTCGAAGGTAAGCCCTTCGACCCAAACGGTTGGTTCAGACACCGTGAAAAATAACCGAATCACGTGCCCGCATTTTTACCTCCTGTGTGGGTAGATGTGACGGTGAGACGGATTTGCAGGCATAAAAGTAAGGCAGGGCAAATTCGCCATGCCCGCTAACAAGGAAAAACAATGAGTCGTCGCTTTAAAGAATACGGTCTTATCGCCATCGGGTTGGTCTCGGGAATTCTGATCAGCCTGCATTTTTCTGCCGTTGCGGACAAAGATACTCCGTTGCCGTTGCCTGTTGAAGAATTGCGCGCTTTCTCGGAAGTTTTCGGCCGAATCAAGAGCGATTATGTAGAGCCGGTGAGTGACAAGAAACTGATCACCGAAGCCATCAATGGCATGTTGAGCGGCCTTGACCCGCACTCCGCCTACCTCGATGCGGAAGGCTTTAAAGAACTGCAAGTGGGCACGCAGGGTGAGTTCGGTGGATTGGGAATTGAAGTGGGAATGGAAGACGGCTTGGTCAAAGTTATCTCGCCGATCGAAGACACACCCGCTTTCAACGCCGGAATCAAGAGTGGCGATCTCATCATCAAACTCGACGACACGCTGGTTAAAGGACTGACGCTAAATGATGCCGTGAAGCGCATGCGCGGCAAGCCCGGTAGCAGTATTCAACTCACTATCGTTCGCAAAACCGAGAACAAACCGTTACAAATCAATGTGACTCGCGCAATCATCAAAGTGCAAAGTGTGAAATCCAAGTTGCTGGAATCGGGATACGGCTTCGTCCGCGTCACCCAGTTCCAGGAACACACCGGCGAGAATCTTTCGACCGCGCTGGAGACCCTGCGCAAACAGAACGAAGGTCCATTGCAGGGTTTGGTGCTTGATTTGCGCAACGATCCGGGCGGACTTTTGACCGGTGCGGTAGGTGTGTCGGCCGCTTTTTTACCCAAGGATGCCTTGGTGGTCTACACCGAAGGTCGCACCGATGATGCCAAGATGAGACTGCTCGCCAGCCCCGAATACTACTTGCGCGGGGGCGGCAAGAGCGATTATTTGAAAGACCTGTCCGGTGAATTCAAGAACGTACCGTTGGTAGTTCTGGTCAACGGCGGTTCAGCTTCGGCATCCGAGATCGTTGCCGGCGCGCTGCAGGATCACAAGCGTGCAGTGATTATGGGCACCCAGACATTTGGCAAAGGCTCGGTGCAAACCATTTTGCCATTGGGCAACAACACCGCGATCAAACTCACCACCGCCCGCTACTACACCCCGAGCGGTCGCTCCATTCAGGCCAAGGGAATCATCCCGGACATCGTGGTGGAAGACCCCGCGATGGCCGCACTGGATAGTTCGTTCCGCCTGCGCGAAGCCGATCTGGAAAAACATTTGAGCAATGATCGCCAACCTGAAGACAAATCTGAACCTGCCAAAGCCACATCCAAAACGCCCGCCAAGGTCAAGGAAAGTGATGACAAGAAGCCGGAATTTGCCGAATTCGGATCAAAAAATGATTACCAACTGAATCAGGCCATGAACCTGCTTAAAGGCATGAATATTTTGCGGGGAAAGTAAAACTATGAATCCGTTCGAACTGCAGAAAGAACGCCTATTGGTATTTTCCGACGAGCCTGCACAACAACTCGAGCAGGCGCTGCTGATCCTTGGCGGCCTGAGCAAGTTCAGTGTGGAAAAAGGGCCGGTGCCAAACAGTGTGCGTATCCGGTACAGCGTTGAGAATTACTCGCTGGAGGGTTTGGAAAAAGCACTGATCAAGGAAGGATTCAGCTTCAAACATAGCTTTTTCGGCAAGCTAAAACAAACGCTGATCCATTATTGCGAAGACGTGCAATATCACAATCTAAAATCACCCGAGCCCCGTACCAAAAACAATTCGCAGGAAGTCTTCGTCAAGGCGTACGAGAACCACTCACACGGCGGGGTTGAAGGTGCAGCCAAGGATCAACGCGAATCGAATTGAGCGGCATGGACGATAGTCAGCTGCTGCGCTACAGCCGGCATATATTGTTACCCGAGGTTGGCATAGAAGGCCAAATGAGATTGCTCGCTTCACGGGTGCTCATCCTTGGCGCAGGCGGCCTGGGTTCACCCGTCGCAATGTTTCTTGCTTCCAGCGGCATCGGCACGATCACGCTGTGCGACGATGACCGGGTTGATCTCACCAATCTGCAGCGGCAGATCGCACATCAAACCCACAGCATCGGACGATCAAAAGTCGATTCGGCAAAAACAACACTGACGGCTATCAATCCCGGAATCACTATCATCGCCTTGCCCGAAAGAGCCGATGAACAGCGGATGGCGCAACTTGTCAGCGAGGTCGATCTGGTATTGGATTGTAGCGACAACTTTCCCACTCGTTATGCACTCAACCGTGTTTGTTCGAAATTGAACAAACCGTTGGTTTCAGGCGCCGCCACACGTTTTGACGGACAGGTCAGTGTGTTCGACTTTCGTCATCACGACAGCCCGTGTTACCACTGCCTGTTTCCGGAGCAGATGGAAAGCGAAGAAACGCGTTGCTCTGTACTGGGAATCTTCGCACCTTTGGTGGGCATCATTGGCTGTCTGCAAGCTGCCGAGGCAATAAAACTGCTGTCGGGTATCGAAACGACATTGTGCGGAAGATTGTTAACGGTCAATGCGTTGACCATGGAAATTCGCACGATGAAACTCGTGCAAGATCCAACCTGTGCCGTTTGCCAGAGCAGAGCGGCTTAAGCCGATCAATCAGGAAGCGCGATTTTATTGCCGGTGCTGAATTGGTAGTCTTTGAAGATGTGTTCTGCCGTCAGGACCTGATAACTTCCATCAGCCGATTTTCGAGTGGTGTCTTTCAATCGGTACGTGAGATGGCCACAAGTCCAACACTTGAAATTTCGCATGTGGGTACACAGGCAGGTCTTGTCAAATACGGCGATCTTCTTTTCATCAGGATGCGCGGCGACTTCACGGTTGTAGGCCTCGATGTAATCGCAACGTCCATTCGCGTCCAACAGATAGCCATATGACTCACATCCCGGGCGGATTCCGGAACCGGTTGACGGGCTGTTTTTCAACATGCGCATCGGATAGCCGGTGGGCGATGTGCCATTGACCTCGATATCCGCTTCACTGGCTTTGAAATATTCCTGCTGCACGTCGCGTGGCAAACCGCATTCTTTGCTGACAGTGAAACGGGTCGCAACTTGAACTGCAGCCGCACCCTCCTGCAGAAAAGCCGTTGCATCGCCACCCGTAAAAATACCTCCGGCCGGAATCACCGGAATATTGAGCTTTTCTTCGCGCAGGTATTGATGGATCTCGTTGACGATGGTGCGCAAGTCGTATTGCGCCCAATCCATGCCGAAACCCAGGTGACCGCCAGCCAGAGGACCTTCCACCACGACATAGTCGGGAAGGCGGCCGGTCTTCACGTTCTTGCGCAGGAAGAGTTGCAGCGCGCGCAATGACGATACGATGATGCCGAGCTTGGCATCGCGGAAACGCGGATGATCCTCCATCAAACCGAAAGAGCCCAGATGTAATCCGGCTGCCAGCGTGATGCCGTCTATGCCCGCGCTCAGCGCCTCATGCAAGCGCACGCGCAACGTATCGCGCGGCGAATTCATGGTGAGCTTTTCCATGACGTTGATGAACACCATGCCGGAGCCTTGTTTCCGCTCCATGGTTCGACTGACGTGCAAGCGGGTGGATTCGGCAATTTGGTCGAGGTCGAACTTGACGGATGACTTGTCAGCGTTGTCGATGTTCAACTTGTATTGCAGTAATTTCTCTTTGACGAAATCCGTGTCATAACGACGATCCGACACGGTGGGCAACATCGCATCGGAGATATGCCCGACGCCGCCCAAACGTGCCGCCTCCAATGCCAGATCAGCGGTGGAGATATCTACCCCCATACCGCCGATCATGATAGGAACCAATTCGTGCTTGCCGAACGTCAGTCGAAAGTCGTCTACTTTTTTTGTCATGTCCCCACCCCGAAAGCACGGGGTCTCCTCCGCTGAACTGAATACAATTCCGCCACTCTGATCGAGCAACTTTTTATTTGGGCGCTATATTACCTTGGAATAGCGCGCGTGTTCTTGTCGGGTGCGCAGATATTTGTCGAAAACCATGCATATATTGCGGATCAACATGCGACCTTTGGGCGTAACGGTGATCCATTGCGGAGTCAACTCAAGCAAACCTTCTTTTTCGTATTCCGCCAATTCGCTCATCTCGGTCGAGAAGTAATTGTCGAATTCGATCAGGTAGGCGATGTTGATTGATTCTTTGGAAATTTCGAAGTGGCACATCAACGCCTGGATGATTGCGCGCCGAACTAAGTCATCGGCATTCAGCTCCAAGCCCCGCATGATGGGCAACTGGTCGCGATCAAGGGCATCGTAATAATCTTCCAGCTCGCGATAATTCTGACTGTAGGTCGGGCCGATCTTGCCAATCGCACTCACGCCCAATGCAACCAAATCGCAATCTGAATGTGTGGAGTAACCCTGGAAGTTCCGGTGCAATCTGCCCTGCCTTTGCGCCACGGCCAGTTCGTCCTCCGGCTTGGCAAAGTGGTCCATGCCGATGTACACATAACCTGCACCCGTCAGTTTGTTCACCGCCATGCTCAGGATGTCCAGCTTCGTCTGCGCAGCCGGTAACTCGTTTTCATGGATACGCCGCTGCGGCTTGAAGATGGTCGGCATGTGGGCGTAGTTATAAATTGACAATCGGTCAGGGTTAGCCGCGATTACGCGATCCAGCGTGCGTCCAAATCCCTCCAATGTCTGCCGGGGCAGTCCGTATATCAGGTCGATGCTCACGGACTTGAAACCGTTGGCGCGTGCCGCATTGATGACGCGCAGGGTCTCTTCTTCGCTCTGGATGCGGTTTACGGCTTTTTGCACATCGTCGTCAAAATCCTGCACGCCAACGCTGATGCGGTTGAATCCGGTTTGCCCAAGCAATGCGATGGTTTCGTCGCTGACTTTGCGGGGATCGATCTCGATCGAGTATTCGCCGTCTTGCACCAGTTTGAAATGCTGGCGGATCGCGGCCATCACTTCGCGAATCTCATCATCGCTCATAAAAGTGGGGGTGCCACCGCCAAAGTGCAGTTGTTCGACGACCTGGTTGGCGCCCAGCAATTTGGCTTGCATGGCCATTTCCTTTTTCAGGTAACGCACATATTCCGCCGATTTGCTTCGATCTTTGGTGATCACTTTGTTGCAAGCACAATAGAAGCACAACGTGTTGCAAAATGGGATGTGGATGTACAACGAAAGTGGTCGGCTGACCCCGCCAATCTCTCTTTTGGTGACCCATTGGCTGTAACTTTCCGCATTGAATGCTTCCACGAAACGATCGGCTGTGGGATACGACGTGTAACGCGGCCCGTTCTTGTCCAGCCTGCGAATCAATTCCAAATCCACCACCAACTGATTTACTGCCTCATTCATAACACCCTCCGTCGAACAGGTGCGCACTATGCCAGTTCGCCGACTGACCGTCTTGATATATGTCAAAATAACAGGGCACTTTCCCCTCCACAAAATGCGGATTTGAAAGAACACTTTTGGTACCTCTCAACACAACCCGACTGAAGATCGCCTGCTCGAATTGCAACCTGCGCGAATTGTGTCTGCCTGTCGATCTCACGGACAACGAGATGAGCCGCCTCGAACATCTGAGCAACAACAAGCGCAGTTTCTCGACGGGTGACTACCTCTTCCGCACCGGCGACCGTTTCAAGTCCTTGCATGCCATCCGCGGCGGGTCCTTCAAGACGCGTGTATTGCACGAGGATGGCCGCGAACAGGTTACCGGTTTTCTGATGGCGGGCGAAATCATCGGTCTTGATGCGATCAGTACCGATTCCCATACCTGCGAGGCGGTGGCCATGGAGAGTAGCGAAGTGTGCGAATTGCCCTTCGATCAACTCGAGGAATTGAGCCGCGATATACCCAGTCTGCAGCGGCATCTGCACAAGATCATGAGCCGCGAAATCGTGCGCGACCAGGGCATCATGATGTTGCTGGGTTCAATGCGTGCGGAGGAACGCTTAGCAGCTTTCCTGCTCAATCTTTCTAAACGCAACGCCGCTCATGGCCTTTCTGCCACCAAGTTACAGTTGCGTATGTCGCGTTTGGAGATTGGCAGTTATCTGGGCCTAAAGCTGGAGACTGTCAGCCGTGCTTTTTCCCATTTCCAGGAAGACGGCATGATCCAAGTCAAGGCTCGTGCTGTCGAATTAATGGATATTCCGAAATTGCGCGCATTGGTTGGAAAATAATGTTTCAAAAACAGCGTCATTCCAATTTTTGCCAAGAATGCGTATCCTGCGCACCGCGATTCGACTACAACAAAGGGGAGAAACATGACACAACCATATAAAGCCACTCCGGAAGAGATGGTTAGAGCCAAATGGCCGCACGAAATTTTCCTGATTAATCTGGTGTTCAACCACATCCTGGTATTCGCATCAACTTTCGGTGTGTTCAGCACCTTTCCGCTGATGGTTTTGGTGGTTCCATTCACATCCTTTATCATCACCGGCTACATATTGTTCAAGGCGAAACAAATCGCTGCCGGCAACGAGACCGTGTTTGTAAAGGCACACTGGGTCGTTGCCAACAAGCGCAACACCCACTTCATGTGGTTGCTCACCATCACCTGCGTGCTCATCGGCGGTGGCTTCTGGCTTTCCAAGATAATGGGCTGGTCTAAGATTGCCACGATTGCATTGCTGGGCGGAGTGGGGCTATTACCCTTTATGGTTTCCTTGCTGGTTTTGATTGTTCTGGGAAATGATTCGATGTACCAGGCACGTCATAGCAAAATGCCCAGAGGCCAGGAAATTCCCGCAACTGATGCAGTTTCATAATTCTTCACGGTCCATTCATGTCTACTGAAAGCAAAATTTACTGGGGCGTTGGCATCTTCTCCGTCGTCGTTATCATCGGCTCGTTCCTGATCCCCGGCGACCGGCCTGACCAGGCGGACTTGCCGTGGCATATCGAGCATCCAACCCCGGACTCGGTCAAGGTCTTTGGATTAACAATCGGTATTTCCACCCCTGCCGAGGCGGAACTTCGCTTCAAAGAAAAGGCTGAGCCGAGTTTGTTCAAATCTGCCGATGGAAAGATGGGCATGGAAATATTTTTTGAACAAATCAATCTGGCCGGATTGCGTTCCAGAGTCGTGCTGACCGTGGCCGTTCCAGAGGCAGAGTTGCACACCATGTTTGAGCGCGGTTTGCGTATGGCAGCGACCGGAGGTGGGAAAAAGATCACGCTGACTCCGGAAGACGTGGAGAGGATCCGCAATTTGCCCATCAGTAGTCTGACTTATATGCCGGGAGTGCGCGTTGAAGAACCGCTGTTCTTGAAACGATTTGGCAAGCCCGCACAAGTCATCAAGGAAACCAAGACGGGCGCGATCCATTGGCTGTATCCGCAAAATGGACTCGACCTGACGCTGGGCGGTGGCGAAAAACCGGTGTTGCAATATGTATCGCCCAAGGATTTTGAAGCTCTGGTAAAACCTCTTCAAGACAACGGCGAGGTGATCACTCAATAGTCTTCTTGTTGTCCGCATCCGGTCGCGTGGACGGGTGCGGCATCATGTCCTCATCATCATCCATCAAAATCCGGTTGCCACTGCCTTCCATGTCTTCGTACTGACCTTTTTTGACCGAGAAGATCAGCACGACCACCAATACCACGCCAAAGAACATCATGCCCGGTATCAAACTGTAGATTACTTCCATCGTTTAACTCACTTTATGTAACGTGTTTAACATCATTCTTGAACAAGGATCGAATACGCGCCGCATTGCCAATCACGATGAGCGAGCTGATGGGCATGGTGATCGCCGCAACCAGGGGGCTTACCTTCGCCATCATCGCCAATGGCACCATGATGAGGTTATACACGAAGGACAAGCCGATGTTCTGCTTGATGGTGAGCAGCGTACGGCGCGAGAGTCGGGTCGCCTGCAGCACCTTGTTCAGTTCGTTATGCATCAACACGATATCCGCACTTTCCACCGATACATCCGTTCCCGAGCCCAGAGCAATTCCCACATCGGCTCGAATCAAGGCGGGCGCATCATTCACTCCATCACCCACCATCGCCACCACCGCACCTGCCTGCTGCAATTGCTGAATGACACGATCCTTGTCTTGCGGCAACACTTCGGCGATGACTTCCATCCCGCCCAATTGCCTCGCGATCGCTTCTGCAACCGGCCGCCGATCTCCGCTCAATAACGTCATCCTGATCCCACTGGCACGTAGCTCGTCCACCATTTTTCGCGCATCGTTGCGCAATTTATCTGCCAGCGCGATGACCGCAACATGTCTGCCGCTTATTGCAACATAGACACAGCTCATCGCTTCAGCTTCCATGTCCGTCACCTGCTCTTGCAATCGCGCATCCAGCACCACACCATTTTGGAGGAGCCAGTTCGCACTGCCCAAGAACAGGTACTGACCCGATACTTGCGCCGTCACACCCAAACCTGATGTCGCGTGAAACCCTTCTACTTCGTTTTCACGGTAGGCGTAATGCTGCTCTTCCGCAAAACGTGTGATGGCACGTGCCACGGCGTGTTCACTGTAGCGTTCTACAGCAGCGGCACAGCGCAAAACCTCCTCACCATTCACCCCCTGCGCGAACCGCACATGCGCGACACTCATCACGCCCTGGGTCAGCGTCCCCGTTTTATCAAACACGAAGTGATCCACTTTGGATAAGGTTTCCAGCACCAGTCCGTTCTTGACCAGTATTCCGTACTTGGCTCCCAGACCGGATGCGACTGCGATCGACATCGGGGTTGCCATGCCCAACGCGCATGGACAGGTGATGATCAGAACGGAGGTCGCCGCCATCAGCGCAATCTCGAAATCCTGGCTGTTCCAAATAAAGAATGTCGCCGTGGCGCACAACATCGTCACCAGCACAAACCACGGCACGATGCTGTCAGCCAGCCGCTGGATCGGCGCTTTGGATGACTGCGCTTCCTCCACCAATTTGATGATCTTCGACAGGGTGGTGTCCTGCAGTTGAGTCCTCACTTCAACCAGCAGGGCACCGCTGGTATTCAGCGTGCCCGCAGAGACATTTGCGCCGATCCGCTTCGTCACCGGTAGCGATTCACCACTCAACATGGATTCGTCCACGGCGCTGTGCCCCTCAATCACCACACCATCGACGGGCACGGTATAGCCGGGCTTGATCAGCACCTGATCGCCCGGCTTGACCCCGCGTATCGGCGTCATCTTCTCGATACCCTCTTGCATCACCAAGGCCACGCGCGGCTGCAACTCCATGAGTCGCTTGGTTGCAGAGACAGCCTGGTGACGGAACATGCCCTCCAGATAGCGCCCGATCAGAATGACGAAAGTCAGATTCGTCACCGTGTCGAAATACACCTCGCCATGCTGGTTGTTGGTGAGCGTGACGTAAACAGAATAGGCGTAAGTGACACTCAGCCCCAAAGCGATCGGCATGTCCATGGTGAGATGGCCTGCACGTATGCCTCCCAAGGCGCCACGGAAGAATGGATAGCCCGAATACAGCAGTGTCGGGGTTGCCAGCAACAAACCCATCCAATGAAAGAAGCTGCGGAACTCATCCTGATTGGCTCCGCTGTAAAGGGCAATCGCGATCCACATCATATTCATCGCGGCAAATCCTGCGAAGAACAGGCGAAACAACATGGCGCGATTCGTCTTCTTGATCGCCCCTTCTGCACTTTCCGGATCATACGGAACGGCGGAGTAGCCGATTCGCGCCAGCGCACGGATCAGATCGGATAATTTGCTTTGACTGTTGTCCCAACGCAGGTGTAGGCGCTTGCCTGCCAGGTTGACCTCGACCTTTTGCACACCGGGTGCGCGCTTCAAACCCCGTTCGATCAGCCATACACACGCGGCACAATGAATGCCTTCGACCAAGAGATGGATGTCGCGCACATCACCCGAGCAGGTGGTGAATTCCTGCTGCACTTCATCGAAGTCGTAGATCTCGATATCTTTGGGTAACTCGGGGGGAGGCGCCAGCAACACGCCCTCCGGCGTACGCTGGTAGTAACCCTGCAGGCCGGATTCAAAGATGGCTGCACACACCGACTGGCAGCCGAAGCAGCAGAACTGACGCTCCCGCTGCTCCACTAGCGAATGAAAATGTGCACCGTCTGCGATCGGCAATCCGCAGTGAAAACAATCCGGCAAAGCCCGTGTGCTTGCTTGACTCATCTGAAAATGCGGCTACCGATCAGGAAGATTCGGCGACTTTAAATCGGTCGGTGTCCACCGTGAATTCGTCGGTACCGCGCTTGAGGTGGATATGTAATTCCCAGTAACCCTTGAGCGGGAAAGTGACGTAACCCTGGTAACTTCCGGCTGAAACTTCCTTGAAGGTCGTGGTGAAATCCTTGCTGGCATCTGCAGCACGGTAGGCTTCAACTTCCATCAACCCGCTTACCGGCTTGCCTTCCTTATCCAGCACACTGATCTCATACATCGTCGGAGTATTCAACACGATGGCTTTCGGCTTCTTGATCGTAGTCTGCCAAGCCAGCGCTTGCTGCGCGCCCAATTCACTCAATACCTGCGTATTGGTCTTGCGATCTTTCGTCTTGTACTCGCGGTCGACTAACATCGACTTGTTGTGCGTCGCAAACCAGATGAAGGTGGCATTCACTGCCAACACTAGCACGATCAGACCGATCAAACCCAACATCCAAGGGTTGCGGAATCCGGATTTATGGTCTTGTGAAATCATCTCAATCCGCCTTATTTCTTGGGAGCGTAGAACTGGCTCGTGTATTCGGCAAAAATCATCGGGTCGTCCACACTCTCGACTCTGAATTGAATCGGAGTCACATCCTTGTTGGCGAACTTGCCTGGTGCTTTGACAAAAATAGTGAACGACGTTCCTCGACCATGGTGGATCATCGGATTATTTTCTGCACCAATGATGATTTGGTCTTTTACGCCACCTTCTGCGGTCACTTTGACTTGAAAATCTTTGTCAGTCTTATTCAATAGTTTGAAATCATATTTGTTTTGAATCGACCCATCACTCATGCTCACAAAGAGCGGCTGGCGTTCATGCATGATCTTCAGAGTCATCGAACCAAGATGAGTCAAACCCCAAACGATGCCACCCAAAGCCAAAACGATGATTCCGATGTACACCAAAGTGCGTGGATGTTGATACATTTTTTTCGCTGGCTTACCAGACAACTCATCCAGGGATGCGTAGCGGATCAGTCCCTTGGGTTTGCCAATCTTGTCCATAATGGAATCGCAGGCATCGATACACAAACCACAGGTGATGCAACCCAGCTGTTGACCATTGCGAATGTCCACTCCTGTCGGACAAACTTGCACACATTGGAAGCAATCGATGCAGTCACCCTGTGGCGCGACCACTTCGCCGCCACGGCGAATCTTGCCTCGCGGCTCGCCTCGTGTGTAATCGTAAGTCGGCAAGATGGTCTGCGAATCGTTCATCACAGCCTGGATACGCGCATACGGACACAGCCAGAAACAAGTCTGCTCACGCAAAAATCCCGCCAGGATATAGGTGCCAAAGAAGAACATTATCAGCACTACCCAACCCACCATTGGCAATTGGAAATGAATCAGGTTGTTCCAATAATCAAATGCATCAACGAACCAGATTGAAAAGCTGATTCCCGTTAGAACTGCTATCAATCCCCAGGAAATGTGTTTGAGTCCTTTTTTCTTGATTTTGTCTACATTCCAGGACGCGGCATCCAACTTCCGACGCGCGGTCGGATTGCCTTCGATCTTTTCTTCGATCCAAGTGAACCAATCAGTCCACGCGGTTTGAAAACAGAAATAACCACACCACACACGCGAAGCAACAGAGGTCACCGCAAACAAAGTCATCGCCGCCACCAGCAGGATGAGCGACAACATCCAGATATCTTGCGGCAATACTGTCAGACTGAAGAAATGAAATTGACGGTGATCGATATCAAACAGAATCGCCTGTTTGTCATTCCAGCGCAGATAGGGCATCAAGAAAAATGGCAACCACATTGCCAACTGCGCCCTGTCTTTGAAGGTGCGGAAGAACCCGGGCATACGTTTGGCATGGATTGTTTTATCGCCAAGGTTGACTGTCCAAACTTCAAATTCGTTGTAAATCGTGGTGACTTCACCAACTTCTTTCTTATCAACTTCTTGGTTCACGCTCACACTCCTAAGTAATAAAAGGAACATCCGGTCTTGATGCCGAATTCCAAAACATCATTGAAGCGATTCTACTTTCATGAAAACCGCTACAGAGACATTTTTTCACTGAATGAAAAAGGAGGAGAGCGAACTCTCCTCCTTATTCAAATACTCATTATTACTTTTGTGCTTTTTCTTCTTCAGCCTTCTTGGCATTGCGAACCGCCTTGAATAGCAACCACACTGGCACCAAGAATGACAGACCTACACAAATAATCACTCCCCACAGCACCGCATCATTATTGATGTGATTCATCTTTACACTCCTTGTTCAGATTCTGAAGGACTGCACGGGCGAACCCGTGCAGACTTGTATAGCTTACTTAGCTGCAGGAGCGTCAGCCTGACCGCCACCAAACTTGTACACATAAACTGCCAGCTTCTTGATTTCAGCATCGGACAGCTTCGCGCCTTGGAACGCCGGCATCACAGCCACACGTGTTTCCGGTGTGCCTGCATTGACGCCGTTCTTGATGGTGTACTTGATACCTTCAACAGAGCTATCAAAACGCCATACGCTGTCAGTCAGATTTGCAGAACCCATGGCTTGCATACCCTTGCCGTCGGCACCGTGACACGCTACACAACCCTTCTCCGTGAACAACGGGGTTGAAGTTGGTTTGCCTGCCGCAACGGCGTTAGCCAAGGTGTCGATTTCGGCTTCGGACAACATGTCCTTATGCGCCATCATCATACCTTGGCGACCACCAACAATCGTCGTATGGATGTCATCGATCTTGCCACCGAACAGCCAGTCATCATCATTCAGGATAGGAGCAAACAGACCTTGTTTGTCGTGTGTTCCAACACCGTTTTGACCGTGGCAAGCTGCACAGTTGTCACCAAACAGAACCTTGCCGGAGCGAGTGACGTATTCCGTCAATTCGCCGTCAGCCAGGATTGCTGCGGGCGTCATGTCCTTGAGCTTGGCTTCATACTTGCCGCGCACTTCGTCCACAACGCTTTTATCCGCTTCCATCTCGTTGATCGCTGTCCAACCACCGACACCCTTGAAGAAGGTGCCACCGTTCGATAATGGGACGGATGGATAGAATACCCAATATACAACGACCCAGATCGCGCTAGCTGTCAGACCCAGCATCCACCACTTCGGCGGCTGGTTGATGTAATCGCCCAAGTCGTCATCCCAAACGTGGCCAGTAGTTGGCACGTCACCTGCACTATGTTTATCACTCATCTTTTTTCTCCCAATTTGATAGGGTCTTCGTCATCCAGAGCCATGCCGGCCTGGGATTCGAATCGTTCCTTGTTGGACGGCCGGAACACCATGACATAGGTGAGCACCATTCCAACCGCAGCGACCAACAGGAAAAAAACCCCCAGCCAGTCGTTCGTCGTCATGGCTTGCGCATCCATGCCAAAGTATTCCAACAGTTTAATCACGGTAGTTCACACCTTCTTCGAACTTGACGTGATTGCCCA
>CAYROQ010000006.1:2807-37154 GCA_964425955.1 uncultured Sideroxydans sp. | reverse complement strand
CCAACAGTTTAATCACGGTAGTTCACACCTTCTTCGAACTTGACGTGATTGCCCATGCTTTGCAGGTAGGCGATCAGAGCTTCCATGTCTGTCTTGCCTTCCAATTCAGCAGCCGCACCAGCGATGACCTCATCCGTGTAGATGGTCTTAGGAACTGGATTGAACGGCATGATTGTCAGCACTTTCATGGTTTGCACTGTCTCAGCCACATCTACCGACTTAGCTTCCAACCAGAAGTAGTTCGGCATGACGGACTCAGGAACGACTTCGCGCGGATACTTCAGATGGCGCTTATGCCACTCATCTGAATACTTGCCGCCGACGCGAGCCAGATCAGGGCCGGTACGCTTGGAACCCCATTGGTATGTGTGGTCGTACATCGATTCTTCAGCGATGTTGTAGTGACCGTAACGGTCCTTCTCATCACGGAATGGACGAATCATCTGCGAGTGGCACAAGAAGCAACCTTCGCGGATGTATACGTTACGGCCAGCCAACTCCAAAGGCTTGTAAGGACGCACGCCATCACCGGGAGCCCAGTCATTCAGCGTCTTGTGTGCTGAAGTCGCCGGATTCCAGATGATCTTGTCCATCGGGATCACATTGCCATTGGCATCTTTGTGCTGCGTGTTGTTACACGTAGGATCATTCTGGCACATCGCCGTGTTTGGCAGATAGAACAGAGGGATGATTTCTACGATACCGCCAATCGCAACTGCGATCGCGGTAAACACAAACATCAGGAGCGTGCTGCGCTCTATTTTGTCCTGAAGTTTGGTCGAATAAATTGTGTCGTGATCAGACATTTTTCACTCCTTATGCGTTAGCTGGAACACCGCTTGCACTGCGCGCCGCACTTGCTGTGCGCACAGTCATCACGATGTTGTAGAGAGCGATCCAAGTACCGATGTTGAAGATCAGGCCGCCGATAGCACGCATCGCGTAGTACGGATGCATTGCGGAAACCGATTCAACGAAGGTATAGGTCAGTGTGCCGTACTCGTCATAGTCGCGCCACATCAGACCCTGCATGATGCCAGAGACCCACATCGCAACAACATAGATAACGGTACCGATAGTCGCCAACCAGAAGTGGACGTTAACCAGACCTTCGGAGTACATCTTCTCTACGCCCCACAACTTTTTAACCATGTGGTACATCGCGCCGTAGGCAACCATCGCCATCCAGCCCAACGCGCCAGAGTGAACGTGACCAACCGTCCAGTCAGTGTAGTGAGACAGTGCATTCACAGTCTTGATGGACATCACTGGGCCTTCGAAGGTGGACATCGCGTAGAACGCCAGAGCCACAACCAAGAAGCGCATGATGTAGTCAGTACGCAATTTGTCCCATGCACCGGACAAAGTCATCATACCGTTCATCGCACCACCCCAAGACGGGATGATCATCGCCAGAGAAACTGCGGCACCAAGGGAACCGGTCCAGTCAGGCAATGCTGTGTATTGCAAGTGGTGCGCGCCCAACCAAACGTAACCGAAAGACAGCGCCCAGAAGTGCAACACAGACAAACGATACGAGAACACCGGCTTGCCAGCTTGCTTAGGAACGAAGTAGTACATGATGGCCAAGAAGCCGCCAGTCAAGTAGAAACCCACCGCATTGTGACCCCACCACCATTGGATCATAGCGTCTTGTACGCCAGAGTAGATGGAGAAGGAGTTCGTCATGCTGACCGGGATCGCCATGCTGTTCACAACGTGCAGATACGTGATCATCACGATCATGCCCATGGTGAACCAGTTAGACACATAAATATGCGAAGTTTTGCGGATGCCGATGGTCATGATGTAGTTGAAACCGTACATCAACCATACAACCGCGATCGCGATATCAATCGGCCATTCCAACTCAGCGTATTCCTTGCCGGAAGTCCAACCCAAAGGCAATGTGACTACAGCGGAAACGATGATCAGATTCCAACCGATGAAGGTCGCCCATGCCAGCTTGTTGCTCCACAGAGCAGTCGAGCCGGTACGTTGAACGATGTAGAAACCGGTTGCCATCAGCGCACAACCACCAAACGCAAAAATCACCGCGTTGGTATGCAATGGACGCAAACGACCGAATGTGATCCATTCGAGGTCAAAGTTTAAGAATGGCCACGCCAATTCGGATGCCACATACACACCGACCAACGTGCCCACAACTGCATAAATGGCGGCGGCGATGGTAAACCAACGCACTACCTCCATGTCATACTTTACTGGTGTCGCTTGAGTAGCTGCCACAGTAATCTCCTCCCCAGAGCTAAGTTAAAAAACCAATGCGCCAAGCACTCCAAAATCTGGCGTGCCGGACGCACCCTTTTTATTGCTACTTTTCCACTGCACGTACTGTTACTTTCCTACGGCGCGGACTACTACATTCCTACAGCGCGGCAAATTGTCGCAGTGCTTCGGCGACAAGTAAAGCCAAAACTAGTTCCGTCCTCGCCATACCAGACTAATTTTGTCGGGATGGCTTGAGCGAAGCGAGACGGATATTAGGAAATATTACGGCGCGCCGAATTGACATAAGTCAAAAACAGCTTGAATAAAAATTGAGGCGACACTTGGGCTTGATTCCGGCGCGGTACTTGGAGCGGGTGAAGGGGATCGAACCCTCGTATGCAGCTTGGGAAGCTGCCGTTCTACCATTGAACTACACCCGCGTGTAGAATGCGGCGCGAATATTAACATGGGCAACACGGGCAAAGTGATCACAGTCAGCATCAATGGCATAAACCGCCAAATTCAAGCCAACGCCACCGCCGCATCACTCATCATTGAAATGGGCTTACAAGGCAAGCGCGTTGCATTGGAACGGAACGGCGAGATCGTTCCGCGCAGTCGATTTGAAATCCAACAACTGTCAGAGGGAGACAAATTGGAGATCGTGGTCGCGGTGGGTGGCGGTTAATTATTTACGTCAGGAAAATTCAATGAGCGACAATTTAGTTATTGCGGGAAAAAGCTACTCCTCCAGGTTATTGGTGGGCACGGGCAAATACAAAGACTTCAACGAAACCCGTGCGGCTGTCGAAGCCAGTGCAGCGGAGATCATCACCATCGCGATCCGGCGCAGCAACATCGGTCAGAATCCGAACGAACCCAGCCTGCTGGAAATTTTGCCACCCTCAAAATACACGTTGCTTCCCAACACCGCCGGTTGTTATACCGCCGATGATGCCGTGCGTACATTGCGATTGGCGCGAGAACTTTTGGACGGGCACAGTTTGGTAAAACTGGAGGTGCTGGGCGATCCGCAATCGCTGTATCCCAACATGATCGAGACGATTGCCGCCGCGAAGACCCTGGTCGCGGATGGTTTTCAAGTGATGGTGTATACCTCCGATGATCCTATCGTAGCCAAACAATTGGAAGATATCGGATGCGTTGCCATCATGCCACTGGCATCACTGATCGGCTCCGGCATGGGCATTCTCAATCCCTGGAATCTGCAACTCATCATGGATCGCGTCAGCGTGCCGGTGATCGTCGACGCCGGCGTCGGCACGGCTTCGGATGCCGCTATCGCGATGGAGCTGGGTTGCGACGGTGTGCTGATGAATACCGCGATTGCGGGCGCACAAAAACCCGTGCTGATGGCAAGCGCAATGAAGAAAGGTGTGGAGGCCGGACGTGAAGCGTATCTCGCCGGACGCATGCCAAAGAAGTTGTACAGCGCCAGTCCCAGTTCGCCCACAACCGGCATCATCACCTCAATCCGAGGTTAAAGATGTCTGAATCCGAAGACCTGAGTAACCGCCACATCCGCAGCTTCGTCCTGCGCCAGGGCCGTGTTTCGGTCGCGCAACAACGCGCTATCGACACCTTGTTGCCGCGTTATGGAATTCCCTATGTCGCGCGTCTTCTCGATCTAAATCTCGCGTTCCGCCGTGGCGCCCCCAAGATTCTCGAGATCGGCTTCGGCATGGGTGACAGCACCTCGACTATCGCACTCGCCAATCGCGATACCGATTACCTTGCCCTTGAAGTACACACGCCCGGCGTTGGCAATCTGCTCAAATTGATCGAGTCAGAGAATCTGGAGAACATCCGCATCATCCAGCATGACGCCGTGGAAGTATTGCGCGACATGATCGCTGAAGCCAGCCTGGATGGCGTACATATCTTTTTCCCTGATCCCTGGCACAAGGCGCGCCACAACAAGCGTCGCCTTATCCAATCGCCCTTCATTGCGCAATTAGTGAAAAAAATAAAGGCCGGTGGGTATATACATGTTGCGACTGACTGGCAGGATTACGCCGAGCAAGTGCTCCGGGTTTTCAGTGCGGAACCCCTGCTGGAAAACACAGCGGCTGATTACGCACCGCGTCCGAATTATCGCCCGCTTACCAAGTTCGAGAAACGCGGCTTAAATCTGGGGCACGGAGTTTGGGATCTAGTGTTCCGCCGTAAGGAATTGCCCTAGCAAGTCATTCAGAAATCGCTGTCCCAATACGGTTGGAGCGATATGCCGATGGTCGCGAAACAATAACCCGCGCCTCTCGGCCTCCTGTAACTCGTTTTGAATACACATCAAAGACAAGCTTGTTCGTTCGGCGAACAGGCTGCTGTCGAACCCTTCATTCAGACGCAACGCGTTCATCATGAACTCGAACGGCAATACATCGGGCTCAACAGTGTTTTCAGATTGTATCGGCGAACCTGACAGCACTCGTTGCATGTATAACTGCGGCTGTTTGTAACGCGCCTGACGTATCACCTTGTCATGGAAACTCAACTTGCTGTGCGCGCCCGCTCCGATGCCCAGGTAGTCGCCGAACTGCCAATAATTGAGATTGTGCTTGGCGCGTTGTTTGGGTTGCGCAAAGGCTGAAGTTTCGTAATGCTCGTAGCCACGAGCCGCCAACAAAGCTTCAATGCTCTGCTGCATTTCGGCACTCGTATCGTCATCGGGCAATGCGGGTGGATTGTGGTGGAATTGCGTATTTGGCTCCAAAGTCAGGTGGTAGCACGACAGATGTTGCGGCCGATATTGCAATGCGGTTTGCACATCCAGCAACGCTTCTTCCAAGTTCTGCGACGGTAATGCATACATCAGATCGAGATTGATGTTATCGAAATGCTGCTGCGCGATCTCAATGGCACGCATTGCCTCATCTGCAGAATGAATACGTCCCAATGCTTTTAGATGTTTGTCATTGAAACTTTGGATGCCCATCGACAGGCGATTCACCCCCGCATCACAGAAAGCCGCGAACTTATCCGCCTCCACCGTTCCGGGATTTGCCTCCAGCGTAATCTCGGCATGAATATCAAGCGGCAGCAGCATGCGCACGTTGCGCAAAATCTCGCTGACTGCCTCCCCGCTCAACAAGCTGGGCGTGCCGCCGCCGAAAAACACCGTGTAAACCTTTCGCCCCCAAATCTGCGGCAACGCCATCTCCAAGTCGCGCACTAATGCTGCCACATATTCTTTTTCAGGAAATACCCCCTCCTTCGACCTGCTCACGCCAGCCTTAACCTCATGCGAGTTGAAGTCGCAATAGGGACATTTGCGTACACACCAAGGAATGTGGATATAGAGGGACAGCGGAGGTAAAGCTTGAAAAGCCACAACACGCGAGCGCAACCCGACTGCTTGCAACGGATGCGGGATCATTCGATGCCGCGAGCCTTTAACTTCTCCAACAAGACTTTCATCGCCTTACCGCGATGGCTGATGGCGTGCTTTTCATCGTGCGTCAATTCGGCGCTCATCTTACCCAGTTCAGGCAACCAAAAATACGGGTCATAACCAAAGCCACCCGCACCGCGGGCTTCACGCGCGATCTCACCGTGCCACTCGCCTTCGGCAATAATGGGTTGCGCATCACCTGCCCATCGCACCAGCACCAACACGCAATAGTAATGAGCGCGACGGTCGTCATGTGCCTTCATTGCTTCCAGCAAAACCTGATTGTTACGCTCATCCGAGCGTGGCAAGCCGGAGAACCGAGCCGACATCACACCCGGCATGCCTTTGAGCGCATCCACACAGATCCCGGAATCGTCCGCCAACGCGGGCAAGCCACTTTCGCGACTCGCATGGCGGGCTTTTTCCAGAGCATTCTCCACGAAGGTGTTGTGCGGCTCTTCTGCCTCGGAAATGCCCAGCTGCGACTGGGTCACCACTTCGATCCCCAATGGGGCGAGCATCGTCTGGAATTCTGCGAGCTTGCCTTTGTTATTTGAGGCGATGACCAGTTTTTTCATTGTTTCAATGCGTCGCGCTGCATCGAGATCAATTGCGTGATGCCCTTATTTGCCAGACCCAGCAACACATCCATCTCAGCACGAGAGAAAGCATGCCCTTCCGCCGTACCCTGCACTTCGACGAAATTTCCGTTACCCAACATCACCACATTCATGTCCGTGTCGCAGGCGGAATCTTCGACATAGTCCAGATCAAGCACTGGCGTGCCCTCATAGATTCCCACTGAAATGGCCGCGATAAAATCTTTAAGCGGATTCTCTTTCACCAATCCTTTATGCATCAAAGCGGTCACCGCATCGTTCAAGGCAACGAATGCGCCCGTAATGCTGGCGGTACGCGTCCCTCCGTCTGCCTGAATCACGTCGCAGTCCAGCGTGATGGTGCGTTCACCCAACTTGCGGAGATCGACCACCGCCCGCAGACTTCGCCCGATCAAGCGCTGAATCTCCTGTGTACGTCCCGACTGCTTGCCTTTGGCCGCTTCACGCCCCATACGTTCACCGGTGGAACGCGGCAACATGCCGTATTCCGCCGTGACCCAACCTTCACCACTGCCTTTTTTGTGGGGGGGGACACGTTCCTCGACGCTGGCAGTACAGATGACTTTGGTGTCGCCACATTCGATGAGTACCGAACCTTCGGCATGCTTGGTGTAGTGACGGGTGATTCGGATAGGACGAAGCTGGTCGGACTGACGAAGGCTGGGACGCATTTGAGGTAACTCGGAAAATGAAGATGAGGCGAGGATTATAGCTTGGAGCGAAAAAAAGATTGGCTGCCTAACGCTCGTCGAGCATCGTGCATATTGCCATGTCTGTCGGGTGATCCACTTCTGCAGCTCCAATTCTGGCTGCCAACGCCGTGGTGTTATCAGCCCGACCCGCTTCCCGCATCACAGCCACGTCAATCAATTCGCCCACCAGGACTGGCAAGGAAACAGCTGTCGACAGCTTGGCCATCTCGTGATCCTCCAGGGGACTCCAGAACCCGTCGCTGCATAGAAGGAAGGTGTCGTTATCCTTGGTCTCGACACTGGGTGACACTTCGACATAGAACATGTCTTCGACGCCACCCAGGCAGTTGGTGATCTTGTTGCGGTCAGGATGGGTCTTCATCTCTTTCTCACTGATGATGCCCCAGTCCGCCCACTGTTGTACGACCGAGTGGTCGCGCGTGACATTCGCTACTGCACCGTTGCGCAACAAATAAAACCTGGAATCCCCCGCATGAGCGAACCATACACGGCCATCCTGTATCAAGGCTGCCACACAGGTCGTACCGGGATTGCCGCCGAGCTGCTGCTCATGCGCGTAATCGATGATCGCATCATGTCCTGCGCGCATGGTCGCCCGCAGGAACACTTCCGGCTCCTTGGTGCGACCCGCCTCAAGTTTGCCGAAAGCACGCATGAATGTCAGAACAGCGATCTGGGCGGCGATCTCACCATGCAGATGCCCTCCCATGCCATCGGCCAGAACGAGCAGCAAGGCATCTTTGGTATAGGCGTATCCCACACGGTCCTGGTTGTACCTGCGACCGCCGATGTGATTCGCCTGATGGACAGCAAACTTCATTGTCTTCCTGTTCTTCTTATGAACCGCGATGCCGTGTTCAACGGTCGCCAAGTGCAATCGTAATATAATGCGCGCCGTTCAGCCCGTGTTTTTTCCAAATCTCTGGAGCATTGATGATAAATAGCATGACTGGCTTTGCCGTTGCCACTACCGAACTGGACACTGGCTCGCTTTCATTGGAATTACGCTCCGTCAATTCCCGATACCTCGATCTGCAACTCCGCATACCCGATGAATTGCGGGTACATGAGCCTGTCTTGCGCGAAGCGATCTCCAATCAACTGACACGGGGTAAGGTTGAATGCCGTATCGCTTTCACGCCCCGTCAATCGGCGCAGAATCCCGCCAAGCTGAACCTGGAGATGGTCCGGCAATTAGTCTCTTGGAGCGCCCAAATACGCGAGATCTCCTCTGGCGCTAAGGAGCTAAGTGTTGCAGATATATTGCGTTGGGGTGGGGTACTGGAAAACGTTACCTTATCAGCCGGGACATTGCACTCCCGTTTAATCGAGCTTCTGCATCAGGTTTTGCAGGAGTTTGCTGCGGCACGCCAACGCGAAGGCGATAAGCTCATTGGCTTTTTACTGGAAAGGGTATCGAAGATCGAAGACCTTCGTTCCAGCATTGCCCCGCGAATGCCTTCGGCAATCACCGCTTATGAGACAAAGCTTCGCACGAAACTGCTGGAGGCGCTGGGCAATGAAGATGATGATCGTGTTCGACAAGAAATCACGCTCTACGCCAGCAAGATTGATGTGGATGAAGAACTCTCAAGATTGCATACCCACTTGGACGAGGTAAGACGGGTGCTCAAGAAAGGCGGACCTGTGGGCAAACGTCTGGATTTTCTGATGCAGGAATTGCATCGGGAAGCCAACACACTCGGCTCCAAGTCCGTGGACACCGAAGTCTCGCGTTGCGCGATGGAAATGAAAATCCTCACCGAGCAGATGCGCGAGCAAGTACAGAATATCGAATAGGAGAGCACTATGTCCGGCAGTCTTTTTGTCATCAGCGCGCCCTCGGGTGCGGGTAAAACCAGCTTGGTACATGCCTTGCTCAACATCAATCCCCAGATCGATTTGTCGGTTTCCTTCACAACCCGGCAGCCGCGCCCGGGCGAGATCAACGGCAAGGATTATCACTTCGTCAGCCGCAAACAATTCGTTGAAATGGCTGACCGCAATGAATTCCTGGAAAGTGCTGAAGTGTACGGCAATCTCTACGGAACCTCACAAAGCTGGATCAGCCAGGAGATTGCAAAAGGATTCGACATCCTGCTGGAGATCGATTGGCAAGGTGCCCGGCAGGTGCGCACGTTATTTCCTGACTGTATCAGTGTTTTCGTTCTCCCTCCTTCTCTGCAAGCCTTGGAGAATCGGCTGAAAGGTCGCGGGAAAGACAAGGGAGATGTCATCGAGCAACGCCTTGCTGCGGCGCACGAGGATGTATCTCATGCCGCTGAATTCGATTATGTTATTATCAACGACGACCTTGATGAGGCATTAAAGGAACTTAATGCGATTGTGCTTTCCGCCCGCTTGCGGTCAGTGTGTCAAATGGCAAGGCATAGCGCACTCATCCATCAATTACTACATTCGGAGAACTAAACCATGGCACGTATTACCGTTGAAGATTGCATGAAATTCATTCCAAACCGTTTTGAACTGACCCTGGCTGCGGCTTATCGCGCACGTCAACTGGCCAATGGCGCGAGTCATTTGGTGGTCAACACCAAAGACAAGCCCACCGTTGTTGCGTTGCGTGAGATCAGTGAGGGTAAGGTTGGTGTCGAGATCCTAAATCGCGGCATGGCTTGATAACCCAGTCTTGTGAATTTCAATGCGGGGCGTACCCAAACCATCGCGTGATAATGTTCTGCAAGCTGCGTTGGAAGTCGCTTCACCTTCGCGCAAGTTCAGCCCCACTATCGCTCGCCTCCCTCTCGTAGGCGATTTCGAGTGCGTACCAGGTTCGTCGAGGTTGGCCGATGTCTCAAGCCGATGCTGATGCATTGCTGCAAGAGGTTACTGCCTACCTGAAGGCGGAGGATGTCACGCAGATTCAAGCCGCGCTTGAATTCAGCAGGACAGCCCATGCAGGACAGTTGCGCCAGTCCGGCGCACCTTATGTAACACACCCCATCGCTGTCGCCCGTATACTCACCCCGTTGCACCTCGATGTGCACGCCATCATTGCAGCCCTTCTGCACGACGTGGTGGAAGATACCAGCATCACCTCGGCCGAAATATCCCGCCAGTTCGGCAAACAAGTGGCTGATCTGGTGGACGGTTTAAGCAAAATCGACAAGCTGCAATTTGAGACCAAGGAAGATGCGCAAGCGGAGAATTTCCGCAAGATGCTGATGGCCATGGCGCGCGATGTCCGCGTCATCCTGATTAAACTGGCCGACCGCATGCACAACATGCGCACACTTGATTCCGTATCCAACCAAAAAAGTGCGCGCATCGCGCGCGAGACGATGGATATCTATGCTCCCATCGCCAATCGACTGGGTCTGAACACGCTCTACCAGGAACTTGAAGATCTCAGCTTCAAGTATCTTTACCCGAATCGATATTTGGTACTGCATAAAGCCCTGAAGGTCGCCCGCGGCAATCGCCGCGAGGTCGTCAGCAAGATTCTGGAATCTATCGTCCAACGCTTGAACGAGAACCACATCAAGGCGGACGTGAAGGGGCGCGAGAAACATTTGTACGGCATCTACCAGAAGATGCAGTCAAAGTCGTTAGCGTTCGCTCAGGTGTTGGATATCTACGGGTTTCGCATTCTGGTGGAAGACGTGCCTTCCTGTTACTTGGCACTCGGCGTTCTTCATGGTCTGTACAAGCCTTTCCCCGGTCGCTTCAAGGATTATGTGGCCATACCCAAGGCCAACGGGTATCAGTCTTTGCACACGGCCTTGTTTGGACCTTTCGGTACGCCGATCGAAGTGCAGATTCGCACCCACGAGATGAACAAACTTGCGGAAAGTGGCGTTGCTTCACACTGGCTGTACAAGACTTCGGACTCGCAGATCAACGAATTACACCAGAAGACGCACCAGTGGCTACAGAGCCTGCTTGAGAGTCTGGCGCAGAGCGGTGATTCGGTGGAATTCCTCGAACATCTGAAAGTCGATCTGTTTCCGGACGAAGTCTATGTGTTTTCTCCCAAGGGCAAGATTTATGCGATGCCCCGGGGCGCCACTACCGTGGATTTCGCCTACTCGGTTCATACCGACATCGGCAATCGCTGTGTTGCCAGCAAAGTCAATTCCGAGTTGGTACCGCTGCGCTCCGAGTTGCACAATGGAGACCGTGTCGAAATCATCACCGCCCCGCATGCACATCCCAACCCGGCTTGGCTCGGTTATGTGGTGACCAGCAAGGCGCGCGGCGAAATTCGCCATGCCCTGAAGACCATGCATCTGACCGAGTCGGCAAAACTGGGGGAACGCCTGCTTTCGCAAGCACTCAATGCGTTGGGACTCAAACTACACGACGTGAGTGAGGCCCGGTGGGAGAAACTGTTGAGGGAAACTGGAGCGAAATCACAACTGGATATTTTCGCCGATATCGGATTGGGACGGCGTTTGAACATGGTTGTAGCCCGGCAACTGGCCAACATCGGTGACACCGTATTGAGCGATGCGCTTGGAAATGCAGTCGTTACCATACAGGGGACTGAAGGCATGGCGGTCCAATTTGCGAAGTGTTGCCGCCCCATACCCGGAGACCCGATTATCGGCGTTATCAAAAGTGGGCAGGGGTTGGTTGTACACACTCACGACTGCCCAACTTTGCGGCGAGGTCGCAGCGGGGAACAGTGGCTGGATGTTGTCTGGGACAGGCAAATCACCCGGCCTTTCGATGTCAGCATCAAACTCATCGTCGCCAACCGGCGCGGTGTCTTGGCCAAAGTCGCGTCCGCAATCGCCGAAGCGGAATCCAACATCGAGAACGTCAATTTCAGCAACGAAGGTGACTACACTGCGATCTATTTCACATTGCAGGTGAGCAACCGTGTGCATCTGGCCAACATCATGCGCAACTTGCGCAGGATCGCCGAAGTGATCCGTATCATCCGCGTAAAAAATGCGCTATAACTTTTACTTTACCGCTTGTGCCCTCCGGAGGAGATATGAAAGACACACTTAAACCCGGACTCCGTTACGAACACTCATTTAAGATCCCGAGTTCCAAGACCGTTCCCGCGCTGTATCCTGAAGCCGAAGAGTTTCTGGCTATGCCGGAAGTGTTCGCCACCGGTTTCATGGTCGGATTCCTGGAATGGACGTGTATCAAATGTATTAATCCGCATATCGACTGGCCCAGAGAGCAAACCGTTGGAACACATGTTGATGTTTCACATCAAGCCGCCACGCCTCCGGGGTTGGTAGTCGTTGCCAAAGTCGAATTGATAGAGGTCGATGGCAGGAGACTCGTCTTTCACGTTGAGGCCCACGACGGTGTGGATGTCATTTCCAAAGGCCGACACGAGCGTTTCATCATCAACAAGTCAAAGTTCGATGCCAAGTTGGCAGAAAAGATTCGCGGTTAATCATTGAGTCGCCGATTGTTACAGCTATATCTTGGGTGTGAGGCCTTCACCAAAACAACGTAATATTTCAAGCATGCCCGAAGCCTTATCCAGCGTTTCCTGATATTCGGATTCGCATTTCGAATCGGCAACAATTCCCCCGCCCGCCCAACACCTGACTTCCCGGTTCGAAAACACCAGAGTCCGGATAGCGATGTTGCTGTCCATGTTGCCATCGAATCCTACATAACCAATGGCCCCGCAATATATCCCCCGCCGATGCGGCTCCAATTGTTCAATGATTTCCATCGCGCGCTGTTTGGGTGCGCCGGTGATCGATCCGCCCGGAAAGCAGTCACGCAAAATATCGAGCGCATCACATCCGTTTTTTAATTGCCCCGTCACTGTGCTCACCAAATGATGCACATTGGAAAAACTTTCCACCTTGAATAATGACGGTGTGAGCACCGATCCGGACACGCAACTCTTCCCGAGATCATTCCGCAGCAGATCGACAATCATCAGGTTTTCGGCTCTATCCTTCGGATGCCGGCTCAATTCCAGTGCCTGCATCGCATCTTTCTCTGGATCTTTGTCTCTGGGACGCGTGCCTTTAATCGGTTTGGTCTCGACTTTGCCATTCGCAATATGCAGAAACCGTTCCGGGGACGCGCAAAGGATCTGTAATTGTGGCCAATCGAGGAACGCCGAGTAGGGAGCCGGGCTGATCTTGCGCAACTCGAGATAAGTACAATACGCATCACCCTCAGCAGGAGCCGCAAATCGTTGAGCCAAGTTGACTTGGTAACAGTCGCCTTCGTGCAGGTATTTTGTCACGCTGCCAAAGGCTTTCTGATATTGCGTGTAAGTTAGATTCGATACTACCGGTGCATTCACACGAAACGCTTTGCAATTCCCGCTCTCGCCGTGAATAGCAGACAGTAAGTGTTCCAGTATCTGCGGTAACACGCCAAGTGTTTGCGCGAACCTCTGGCGTGAAACCAGACGCGCGATGTGTTGCTGGTGATCGACGATGACTGCCCAGTCAAAGATTCCTACAGCCATCTCAGCGACACGTTCAGCATCCTTGGCAAGTTCCGGTATCCGGTTATAGCGGCGAGCCAGATCGTAGCTCCAATACCCCAATGCCCCACCGGCGAAAGGAATGTCCGGCAATGGAGACAGGGTGTCACCCAATTCTTCTCGCAAAACTGCAAAGGGATCGGCCTGTGTGGTTCGGTTACCTGAGTTGCCAACTATCTCAGTCGACTCGCCTCGCGTTGTTATCGTTGCAACGGGATCCGCGACGAGAATGTCGAATCTTCCGCTTCCGCCACTATCCAGCCAAGCCGCCCAGGGCAGATGACGGATCGCGGCAAAATAGACGCTTGCATCGGGCTGATAGGGGAGTGCGGCGCTATACAACATCAATGATAAAATCACCCAAGTTCATTTTCCCGTCCAAACATGACCACCATCGTTGCAGTAAGGAAAAACGGTTTCGTCGCCATCGCGGCAGACACCTTAACCACTTTTGGAAACACCCGATTGCATGCCAACCAGGATGTCTCGCATGACAAGATACTGCGCATCGGAGAAAGTTTTGTTGGTGTCTGCGGCAGTGCAGCACACCACTTGGTGCTGTCCAGCTTGCTTGCTAAACGCCCTTCCGTTCAGCTTACCAGCAAAGAATCAATATTTGAAACCTTCCGCAGCTTGCATCCTATTCTGAAGGAAGAATGTTTCCTCAATCCCAAGGAAGATGAAGAAGATCCCTATGAGTCAAGTCAGATCACCGCTTTGATTGCCAATGCCCACGGAATCTTCGCAATCTACTCCATGCGCGAAGTTTTCGAATTCACTCAGTATTGGGCGATAGGTTCCGGTAACGAATTCGCTCTGGGGGCCATGCACCATGCTTTCTCGCAAAGTGATAATGCTGTTGACATTGCCCGCAGCGGAGTGGAAACAGGAATCGCTTTCGACAAAAACAGCGCCGCACCGGTCACCTTGTACAGTTTAAAATTAAACTGAACTCAATTTCGTACCCAGTTCAACCACCACCCAAACTTGATCGATTGCTGTTTTTTCGGGAGAGAGCTGCCCCGTCCTAGTAAATGGATTTTCCCTTCGCCTTGTTTGCATTCGATATGCAACACACTCGAAAGTGGAGAACTATTCCAGACTGAACTGCATCTGAGTTGCTCAGCCTGTATTCAGCAATTGCAATGCGCTACACCCGTCTGAAAAAAAACAATTGAAATATTCAAGGGGGCAGAACCCCGCGCACTTTTTCAAGTACGAACTCAATACTGCAGAGTCTGTCCGACCCGCTTTGCGACAACCGTGAAACAGCCCCGCTCTACTTCCTGATCGGGGCTGCCTTCACAGCGCCTTCCACCACCTTAATTCGGCTTGCTGATGCCGGGTGTCGGGAAAGGCCACGTCGCAGCCGGACGCACTGGAGCCGGAGCGGAAGGAGCCGTAGAGGCAGCCGGTGCTACTGGAGTGGCTACTACTGCTGGCTTCTTCACTGCCGCTTTCTTGGCAGCGGGCTTCTTTGCTGCTGCTTTGGGTGCGGCCGGCGTAGCTGCCTTGGCAACTACTTTCTTGGCTGCAGGTTTTTTAGCCACGGCCTTTTTGGCAGCAGGAGCTGCTTTCTTGGCTGTCGCTTTTTTGGCGGCTGGCTTAGCGGCTGCCTTGGCAACTACTTTTTTGGCTGCCGGTTTTTTAGCCACGGCCTTTTTGGCAGCAGGAGCTGCTTTCTTGGCTGTCGCTTTTTTGGCGGCGGGTTTTGCTGCTGCCTTGGCAACTACTTTCTTGGCTGCCGGTTTTTTGGCCACGGCCTTTTTGGCAGCAGGAGCTGCTTTTTTGGCTGTCGCTTTTTTGGCGGCGGGTTTTGCTGCTGCCTTGGCAACTACTTTCTTGGCTGCCGGTTTTTTGGCCACGGCCTTTTTGGCAGCAGGAGCTGCTTTTTTGGCTGTCGCTTTTTTGGCGGCGGGTTTAGCTGCGGGCTTGGCAACCGCTTTTTTGGCTGCCGGCTTCTTTGCTGCGGGTTTAGCTTTCTTTGCTGCTACCATTTCAACCTCCTTGGTTGGTGAATGTTAACGAAAAAAACACAACGACCAAACAACGACTACACCTCCAACACACCGCTACGCGGCATGACTGAAGCCCTTGCAACAAAGGCTGCATCAGCAGCCTTTGTCAACCAACTCAATCCCAAGACAGCGCGCCGCCCGTCTGATATTCGGTCACTCGCGTCTCGAAAAAATTCTTCTCTTTTTTCAGATCGATCATTTCAGCCATCCACGGGAACGGATTGGACGCCCCTTGGTAGAGCACGTCAATACCAATCTGCTGACAGCGACGGTTCGCGATGAAGCGCAGATATTCCTTGAACATGCCGGCGTTCAGTCCCAACACACCACGCGGCATGGTGTCTTCGGCGTAGCGATATTCCAGTTCCACACCCTTATGCATCAGCCCGCGTATCTCTTCACGGAAAGCAGGCGTCCACAGTTGCGGATTCTCGAGTTTGATCTGATTGATGACATCGACACCGAAATTAAGATGCATCGATTCATCGCGCAGGATGTATTGGTATTGCTCGGCCGCGCCGGTCATTTTGTTCTGGCGGCCCAGCGCCAATATCTGCACGAAGCCGACATAGAAGAACAATCCTTCCATGATGCAGGCGAACACGATCAGGCTGCGCAACAGCTTCTGGTCGTTCTCCGCTGTGCCGGTCTTGAAATCCGGGTTCGTCAACACATCGATGAAGGGCAGCAGGAACTCATCCTTGTCGCGGATGCTGGGTACCTCGTGGTACATGTTGAACACTTCCCCCTCGTCCAACCCCAAACTTTCCACGATGTACTGGTAGGCATGGGTATGTATCGCCTCTTCGAATGCCTGGCGCAACAAATATTGCCTGCACTCGGGATTGGTGATGTGACGATACGTGCCGAGGGCGATGTTGTTCGCGGCCAGACTGTCGGCCGTGGTGAAAAAGCCCAGATTGCGCATCACCAACCGGCGTTCATCATCTGTCAGACCGTTTGGATTTTTCCACAATGCAATGTCGGCAGACATATTGACCTCTTGCGGCATCCAGTGGTTGGCGCATCCCGCGAGATATTTCTCCCACGCCCATTTGTATTTGAACGGGACTAATTGGTTCACATCGGCACTGCTGTTGATGATGCGCTTGTCCTCAACCCGGATGCGCCCGGTGGAAACAGACGCGATGGTGTAAGAATAATTCTTCGTGTTTTCCCCCGCACCGACACTGCCCCCCGGCGAAGACAGGGAGGATGCGCGCACAGCGGACGGCGCGACTGCGGAGGTTATCTCTTCATCAAAATTCAGCATGACGTTCCTTTTTTCTTATTGACATGCTTCGCACTCAGGGTTGTCGATTGAGCAGAACTTCGCTTCTTCAACCACCGGCGCCGCATTCATATCACCCGCAACGCCGCCGTTCGACACCGCATTCAGCGAACCGGCGCGCGAGGTGGATTTCTCGGCAGAAGTCGCACCCAGGGTACGCAAATAATAAGTGGTCTTCAAACCGCGCACCCAAGCCAACTTGTATGTGTCGTCCAATTTGCGGCCAGACACGCCGGACATATAAATATTCAGCGACTGTGCCTGATCAATCCATTTTTGACGGCGTGATGCCGCCTCGATCAGCCACTTGGGCTCAACTTCAAATGCCGTGGCATACAGGGTGCGCAATTCCGCCGGAATGCGATCAATCTTGGCCAGGCTGCCGTCGAAATATTTGAGGTCGGCAATCATCACTTCATCCCACAATCCCAGTTTCTTCAAATCGGCGACCAGATGTTCATTGATGACCGTGAACTCGCCGGAAAGATTCGATTTGACGAAAATGTTCTGATAGGTCGGTTCGATACACGCCGACACCCCGATGATATTGGAGATGGTCGCAGTGGGTGCGATGGCTACGCAGTTCGAATTGCGCATGCCGTGTTGTTTAATGCGTGCGCGCAACACCTCCCAATCCAGGCTTGACGACATGTCCACTTCGACATAACCCCCGCGCTGTTCGCGCAACATCTCAAGACTGTCCTGCGGCAGGATACCCTTGTCCCACAGACTGCCCCGGTAACTGGCATAACGTCCGCGCTCTTCGGCCAATTCGGTAGAAGCCAGATACGCGTAGTAACACACGGCCTCCATCGAACGGTCGGCGAACTCGACCGCCGCCTCGGATGAATACGGGATGCGCAAGTCATGCAGACAATCCTGGAAACCCATGATGCCCAAACCCACCGGGCGATGTTTGAGATTGGAATTGCGCGCTTTGGCCACCGCGTAATAGTTGATGTCGATCACGTTATCCAGCATGCGCATGGCCGTGTTCACCGTGCGTTTCAACTTTTCATGATCCAGTTGTCCGGCTTTGGCATGACCAGTTGGGTACAGATGGGCCGCCAGATTGACCGAACCCAGATTACACACCGCGATCTCGCTCTCGGATGTGTTCAGCGTAATCTCGGTGCACAAGTTCGAACTGTGTACCACGCCGGTATGTTGTTGCGGGCTGCGAATATTGCACGGGTCTTTGAAAGTCACCCAAGGATGGCCGGTTTCGAACAACATCGTCAGCATCTTGCGCCACAGCGTTTGCGCGGGAACGGTCTTGAACAACTTGATCTCCCCGCTGGCGGCCTTCGCTTCATACCCCACATAGGCCTCCTCGAACGCGGCACCAAACTTGTCATGCAGGTCGGGGCAATTCGAGGGCGAAAACAATGTCCAATCCTTGCCCTCCATCACTCGCTTCATGAACAGATCGGGAATCCAGTTGGCCGTATTCATATCGTGCGTACGACGACGGTCATCGCCGGTATTCTTGCGCAACTCCAAAAATTCCTCGATGTCCAGATGCCAGGTTTCCAGATAAGCGCACACCGCCCCTTTGCGCTTGCCGCCCTGATTCACTGCCACTGCGGTGTCGTTCACCACCTTGAGGAAAGGCACCACACCCTGTGATTTGCCGTTGGTACCTTTGATGTGACTGCCCAAGGCACGCACATTGGACCAGTCGTTGCCCAGGCCGCCGGCGAATTTTGATAACAACGCATTCTCTTTCAACGCCTCGTAGATACCGTCCAGATCGTCCCCGACAGTCGTCAAGTAACACGATGACAATTGCGAGCGGCGTGTACCCGAATTGAACAGGGTCGGTGTCGAACTCATGAAATCAAAACTGGACAACAGGCGGTAAAATTCGATCGCGCGCGCTTCACGATTGATCTCGTTCAAGCTCAAACCCATTGCCACCCGCATGAAGAAAGCCTGCGGCAACTCGATGCGCTTGTTTTCGATATGCAGGAAGTAGCGATCGTACAAGGTCTGCAATCCCAGATAATTGAATTGCTGATCTCTGTCGGCATCCAATGCTTGCGCGAGACGATTCAAATCAAAATGCCCCAATTCCTCGTTGAGCAATTCCGCCTCGATACCCTGCTTGATGAACTTGGGAAAATATTCGGCATAACGCGTCTTCATGTCTGCCTGAGCCACATCCTCGCCCAGAATCTCGCAGCAGATGTTGTTGAGCAACAAGCGTGCGGTAACGAAACTGTAAGCCGGATCCTGCTCAATCTGGGTACGCGCGGACAGGATGGCGCACTTGCGCACCTCCTCGATGGCCACGCCGTCGTAAAGATCCTTCAGCGTGAGCTTGAGGATCTTTTCCGCATCGACCGCCGCACCCAAACCCTCGCACGCGGCATGGATCTTCGCCTGCAGCGCGGATACATCGAGCGGGCGGATGACGTCACCGTCTTTCACATTCAATACATAGGCAGTCGCCGTCTCGGCTTTGATCTTGCTGCGCTCGCGTGTGCGTTGTTCGCGATACAACACATAGGAACGCGCCACGTCGTGCTCGCCGGAACGCATCAGCGACAACTCGACTTGATCCTGGATATCTTCGATATGGAACGTGCCGCCGTGGGGTTGCCGACGCATCAACGCGTTCACCACATTCGCTGTCAATTGTTCGACCAGTTCGCGCACGCGCGCAGAAGCCGCCCCTTGACCGCCGTTGACCGCGATAAACGCTTTCGCCATGGCGATGGAAATCTTCGACGGCTCAAATGCACCAACGGAACCATTGCGGCGAATGATCTTGTATTGGTCCAGTGGCAATGCAGGTGATGGTGCGACAGTAGAGGATTCTTTGTGTGTGAACACGGGTGCTGCGGAAGATGAAAAGACACTATTTGAATCAAGCAACATGTAACTCCCCCTGAATTACCTGAGCCAATCCGGCCAGGAAGCCAAAATCAGCCGGAAACAAAAAACACTACATCTAGTGGTGCAAGATGCGAATTGGGGCTAATTCTAGTGCCTGATGAAATTTTTGCAAGCAGAATTTACGCGAATGAAGATAATCACACGCCTTCCACACGCGCCGCTACCCTCTGTTGTTATTCGACCCGCTTGAGGTAACGCTTCCACTCAAAACAGGGGCCGGGATCGGTCTTGCGTCCCGGCGCAATGTCGGCATGACCGACGATATCGGTGATGGGATAGCGCCGTTTAAGATGGCGCGTCAATCTGGCCAGCGCGTTGTACTGCGGCGCATCGAACGGCAGGTCGTCGCACCCTTCCAGCTCGATCCCGATGGAAAAATCATTGCAACGGCTGCGTCCCCGCCACTCCGATACTCCGGCATGCCAGGCACGCTGGCGGCAGGCCACGAACTGGAGGATGGTCCCGTCGCGCCGCACCAGAAAATGCGACGATACTTTGACACCAACCAGGCGTTGGTAATAAGGGTGGGCCGTGCAATCTAGGGTATTGGTAAAGAGTTGGCGAATGGCCGGCCCGCCGAATTCGTTGGGCGGCAAACTGATACTGTGAATGACCAAGAGTGTGATTTGCGTATGTGACGGACGCGCATCAAAATTGGGCGAAGCGATACGTTGCACACCGCTGAACCAGCCCTGGTCGTCCGCCTTCATTCCAGCTTGTCCTGCTCAGTTATTGATAACCTGTCCATGCGGTAACGCAACGCCCGGAAGGTGACGCCGAGTATCTTGGCGGCCGCCGTGCGGTTGAAATGCGTTTGATGCAACGCCTCCAGGATCGCCTCACGCTCCAACCGGTCCAGATAGTCGGTGAGCGGGTACTTGCCACCACTATCCGACCTGTCAGCACCGGGGTTCGTCTCAAGGGGCGACAGCTGCAAATCATCCGGCGTGATGACGCCATCGGAACACAAAGCCATTGCGCGCTCGATGATATTTTCCATTTCACGCACATTTCCCGGGAAATCGTATGCCTCTAATGCCTTTATCGCGGCGGCTGAAAATTGCGCCTTGGAATCCCCGCGCAGTTTTTCCAATATCTGCCTGGCGATGGCGGCCACATCCTCGCGCATCTCACGCAGGGCGGGCATGTGCAACGCGATCACGTTCAAGCGGTAATACAAGTCCTGGCGGAACTTGCCTTCCTGCACGCGCTTGCCCAGATCCTGATGGGTCGCGCTCAGGATGCGCACATCGACCGACTCTTCATCGGTCGCTCCCACACGGCGCACTTTCTTCTCCTGGATCGCGCGCAACAACTTAACCTGCATCGCCAGCGGCAACTCGGCCACCTCATCCAGCAGCAGAGTGCCCTGGTTCGCCGCCTGAAAGAAACCCTCGCGGTCTTTGTCCGCCCCGGTGAACGCGCCCTTGCGATAGCCGAAGAATTCACTCTCCATCAGATTTTCCGGAATCGCGCCGCAATTCACCGACACCAGAGGGCGCTCTCTGCGCGCGCTCTGCTCCACGATCATACGTGCCGCCAGCTCTTTGCCGCTGCCGGATTCTCCGCAGATATGCACCGGCGCCTGACTGCGCGCAACGCGCCCGACCAGATCGCGCACCTGCTGCATCGCGGGCGAATTCCCCAGCAGTGCCGTCACCTCCGCGCCCGGCTTGGACCCCGCGCCGGGCAAGCGCAAAGCCGAGCTGACCAGCGCACGCAGCTGGTCCAGCGCCACCGGCTTGGACAAATAATCGAACGCGCCCGCTTTGAGCACCGCCACCGCGTTCTCCAGATTCCCATGGGCGGTGATCACCGCCACCGGAACGTCGAGCTCGCGTTCGGCGATATGGCGCACGATCTCCATGCCTTGACCATCCGGCATGCGCATGTCCGTCAGACACAAATCGAATTTTCGCGAATCCAAAAGCTGTATGGCTTGGCGTACCCCGCTCGCCCGCTCCACTTCCAAACCCATGCGCGCCAAAGCCAATTCAAGCAACTCCAGAATATCCGGCTCATCGTCCACCACCAGCACACGCGGAATATTTGCGTTCACTTCATGCTCCTTTTTCATTGTTCACCTGGAGCCAAACGTGATGCGGAAACAGGCACCGCCCCGCTCCGAGCGACGGTAATCAATCTTGGCACCGTTTGCCTCGCACAGCTCACGCGCGATGTACAAACCCAGTCCGGTACCGCCCGCATCGGTCGTGTAAAAAGGCTCGAACAGTTTTTGTTCCGCCTCGGCTGCCACCCCTGTTCCGTCATCCGCCAACTCCAACGCTACACGCCCGTCTTCGTTTGCTGTGACACGCAAACTGATGCTGGCTGTTTGCTTCCGACTATAACGCAAACCATTGCGGCACAGATTCCACAGCACTTGCTCGAAATGCCCGCGATCGAACGACACCTCACTTTTCTCCGGAACAGCCAGTGCAAACACACTGCGTTCCACATTCTCCACCTGACAGAAGTTGTCGATGAATTCCGGCAAACGTTGCGTGAGATCCAACACCTCGGCTTGAATGCGGTCACGCCGGTTGACTTGCATCACGTCCTGCACGATGTGGTTCAGGCGCGACGTATTGTCCAAAATGATCTGCAACAGGCGTTGCTTGCCCGGATCCGTACTACGCTCCTTGAGCAATTCGGTCGCATAACTGATGGACGATAACGGATTGCGTACTTCATGCGCGATGTTGGCGGTTAGTCGCCCCAATGCGGCAAGCTTCACCTGTTGCGCTTGTTCCTGTGCGCGCTGCATGTCTTCCAGTACCACCACCGCGCCCCAAAATCCTTCCCGTTCGACCGGCAGAAAGCGCACGCGAACCAGCTGGTTGCTGATCGGCAGGCGCAACACCTCGTGACCCAGTGCCTTGTTTTGGCGCCACGCGGCGAAAAGCGCCTCCAGCAGCGGCGAACAGTCCGCCAGATTGACTTGTTTGGATGCCGGAAAATCATAACCCAACAGACGCGCCGCCCCCGGATTGGATTGGCGCACTTCGCCCCGCTCATCCACCACCAACACGCCGTCCGGCATATCCTGGATCATCAGTCGGTTGGCTTCCGCCATGTTGTTCAGATCGACCCCGCGCAAGAACGCCAATTTTTCACTGGCGATGGCATATTTCGACAGGGTGTGTGCCAACCAGGCGATCGCGAAGAACGAGATGCTCAAGATGCCGGCCTGGAAGAATTGCGCGACCATCGCCTCGCGCGTCAGCACCGCAAAGCCATGCTCCAACAGGATGGCGATGCTCGCCAGCGCCGCATACAGCAAGGTGATGCGGCCACGGCTGATCAATCCCGCGAAGGTCAGCGACACCAGCAGCAGCATCCCGAGGTTACTCTGGATGCCACCGCTGAAAAATGTCAGCAGACTGAAACAGCCGATATCCGCGCACACCTGAAATGCCAGTTGCCAGCCGGGACGCGGCTTGCGCAAGGTGATCGCCAGTACCGACATCAGGGCCAGCAGACTATAGACGACACTGACCCAGAAGAAAGCATCCTGTTCGCGCACGCTCATCGAAAGTGCCGCACCAAACAAGGCGGACATGAACATCAACGCACCGCCGAGGATCAGGCGGTACAGATTGAAGAAGCTGAGTGAACGCCAAAGACTTTCTTCCGACAGCGGCTGCGCTACCGGCAAAGAGGGGAACGACCAGGTGGCTAGGGATAAGCTATCCCGCATGGGAATTATTTTGCTTCAAGCTCGCGGCGATGTGCGTCACTGCAAAAGGACTTGCCGCCCGAGGTGATACTTTCGCTCTTCGGCAGATGCATCCCGCATTGCGCGCAACGCACCATATCCTCGCTCGCCGCGCTTGAATCCGGCTTGGGAGGTTGCTTGCGATAACGCTTGAGCAGCCAATACACGACCACGACGACTGCCAGCAGAAAAAGTAAGCGACTCATGCGAATGCCCCACTAAATACCAACCTCGGGCGGTTGGTCGATTGGTCGGGGTGAGAGGATTCGAACCTCCGACTCCTGCGTCCCGAACGCAGTACTCTGCCAGGCTGAGCTACACCCCGTTTTTACAGACCGGGTGGTCTGCGGTAAAACAAAATAGATGAAACTAAAATTGCCGCGTGGCGGCAAAGTGCGCCAATTCTAGCAGACACTGTTTGTGTTTTGAATCGGCAAATGAGGCAATACTGGCACAGGCGGCTTCAGCTTCATGCAGTGCCTGCTGACGGGTGAATTCAAGAGCTCCGGTGTGGTGAATAATCTCTAGCACCTCGGCGAATTTACCGACATCCCCCTGTTCGATCGCGGCACGCACCACAGCGGCTTGTTGTGTCGTGCCGTGCTGCATGGCGTAGATCAACGGCAATGTGGGCTTGCCTTCGGCCAGGTCATCGCCCAGATGTTTTCCGGTCTGCGCCTCGTCGGCGGAATAATCCAGCACGTCGTCGATCAGTTGGAACGCGGTACCCAGATGCATGCCGTATTTCGATGCCGCGACTTCATCCGCAGCCGAGGATTTGCCGAGGATGGCGCCGAGACGCATCGCCGCCTCGAACAACTTGGCGGTCTTGCAGTGAATAACGCGCATGTAGTTGGCGACGTCCACGTCCGCATCGTTGCAGTTGAGCAACTGCAACACTTCGCCCTCGGCAATCACGTTAGTGGCATCGGCCAGAGTTTGCATCACCCGCATCTCACCCACATCCACCATCATCTGGAACGCGCGCGAATACAGAAAATCGCCCACCAGCACACTGGCCGCGTTGCCAAACAGCGCATTCGAGGTTTCGCGCCCGCGCCGCAACTCCGACTCGTCCACCACATCGTCATGCAACAGCGTCGCGGTGTGGATGAATTCCACCACCGCCGCCAAATCGTATTGGTGTTTTCCGCTGTAACCGAAGGCCTGCGCCGAGAGCAGCACCAGCGCCGGACGCAAGCGTTTGCCGCCGCTGTTGATGATGTATGCGCCGACCTGATTGACCAGGGCCACTTCGGAATGCAGACGGTTGCGGATCACCGCATCCACCGCCTCCATATCAGACGCGAGCAACTGTTTGAGATTTTCCAAGAAGTATTCCTATCCAGAATCGTAACTGCCAGTTGGCGCATTGGCGCGCTCTATTTATCGGCGCGCATTGTCGCATAAAAGCTGAATTATTCTATAACCGCGCCTTGCGGGGCCCCTGCTCCCTGCTCGTGCTGCCGCACATACAAGCCGATCCCCACTCCCAGCACGCTCAATGCGACGACATAATACGCGGGGGCCAGCTTATCCAAAGGCAGCAGCAGACTCACCAGTATCGGCGTCAATCCGCCGAACACTGCGTAGGCCACGTTATATGAGAATGACAATCCGCTGAAACGCACGGCAGCCGGAAAAGCCTGCACTGCCGTGCTGGGGATGACTCCGATCACTCCGACAAAAAATCCGCACAATGCATACAGCCCGTAAATGTTTTCCGGGGCGACGCCCATTTGTTGGTAGAACAACCAGGACGTTGCACCGAGTGCGACACAGCCCAATGCCAATACCCGACCGGCGCCGAAACGGTCAGCCAGCGCGCCAAACACGATGCAGCCGATACTCAGGCACAAGGTAGCCAGGCTGTTCGCCTGCAACGCCGTGACAGCGGGGATGGCGAATAATTTCTGCACCAGTGTCGGCGTCATCAGGATCATCACCACCACAGCGGCGGAGAGCAGCCAAGTCATCAGCATGGTGAGCAGGATCGCTGGCCGGTGCTCGCGCACCACTGTTTTCAACGGCAATTCTTTGGACAATTGCTGCCGCGCCGACATCTCTTTGAACACCGGTGTTTCGTGCAAATATTGGCGCAGCCACACCGACACCAAACCGAACACGCCCCCGAGAATGAACGGGATGCGCCAGCCTTCTGCCAAGAGTTCGGCGGGCGTGTAACTGCGTGTCACGCTCATCGCCACCAGCGAACCCAGCAGAATGCCGCCGGTCAGTCCGGCGGTGAGTGTGCCGCAGGCGAATCCGACATGGCGTTGCGGCACATGCTCGGCGACAAACACCCACGCACCCGGCACTTCGCCACCGATGGCCGCACCTTGCATCACACGCAAAGCCAGCAACAACATGGGTGCCCAGATACCGATGGCGGCATAGGTCGGCAACAAGCCGATACACAGCGTCGGCACGGCCATCAGCAGAATGCTCAACATGAACATGCGTTTGCGCCCGAACAAATCGCCGAAGTGCGCCATGATGATGCCGCCCAGCGGCCGCGCCAGATAGCCCGCCGCGAAGATGCCGTAGGTCTGCACTTGGCGCAGCCAGTCGGGCATGTCGGGTGGGAAGAACAATTGCGAGATCGCCGCCGCAAAGAAGATGTAGATGATGAAATCGTAGAATTCCAGCGTACCGCCCAAGGCGGCAAGTGTCAGTGTTCGGTAATCATTGCGGTTCAGCTTAGGCACGTTTCCCTCGTCCAATATTGAGTATCAAAGTTCTTGTAATCACTGCCAGAGAATAGACCGCCAGCGGTGCATCGATCAGGTAATCCCACAGGTTGGTGGACTCATACCATCCCACGCTCCAGCCCAGCACCGCCAGTCCCAAGGCCAGCGGCAGCAACGTCAGACTGCGGCGCAACGCCCACAACGACAACAAAGCCAGCAATACGATGAACGCCACACTGGCAAAGCCGGAACGGTAAGGATCAACGCTGCCGATGCCCAGTGCGAACGGATAAAGCAGCAAGGCTAGCGCGCTTAAAAACGCCAGCAAAGCAAAACGCTCACGCGGATCCCGCCCGGCCGGACTTTCGCCGTTTTGCGCGGTGTCACTTTCCAAAGTTCGGTACAGGGTGAGCGACAACAGCAACACGCTGGTAAGACTCAGATCACCGAGCATGCCGCGCAACCAACCCGCCAGCGACAAACCGAACAACGGCAACATCACCAGACAATAGACCGCCACGACAGCGGCGATTCGCTGAGTCTTTGAAAGTCGCACAAACACGGGTACTCGAACGACCAGTAGCAACCACACCAGCGCCAAACTGGTAAGACCTGTCCAATCGGTGAAAGACATTATTTGGCTCCCTCCTGCAAACGCTGTTGTAACCAGACTTGATCGAACACCACATGTTTGATGAAGGTGCGGTTCCAGGTGTAGGCCAGATGGATATCACCATTGATCGCCTGGATCATGTAAGGGTAGGAAAATTCGAAGTGACAGCCGCCGTCGATGCTTACACGCGCCTTGGCGGAATCCACGTGGTCAGCCAGGATCGTCGCCCCGGCTGTCCGTAGTTTTGCGTCACTGCTGCGCAGCAGGTTTTCAACCTGTTTCAGGCAGGTCGGCTCTTCCATGCTTTTGTCGCGCACATCGCTCCTGTCTTCCAGCGTGTGGAGCACGCGCCACGTGTTGCCTGCGTCTTCCGACAGTTGCAGACTCAGCGTGTCGCGTCCCTGCTCCTGATCATTCAGCACGGCCAGCATCTTTCCATCCGCCAACACCACTGCCGTCAACGCGGCATCGGGATTTTTCAACGCGGTTGGGGTCGGTTTGCTCCAGAGTCGACCGCCGTTATCCGTCGAAATGCCGATCACGCGGCGCTGTGCATTCGCTCCCGAGTAACGTGTCAGCACCAACGCTTCGTTGGCATTGCGCACCAGCACCACCGGTTGCAACGTGCCTTGCCCGCCCGCCGCGAGACGCTGCTTGTCGATCACCCTGCCGGTCTTGTCCAGCCGCAGTATCTCGGCAAATTTGCTGACGAACTCGTGATACACTGGCAAGCCCATCGTGCCGTCCGCATACAAAAACGGCGCACTTTTCACCAAGGTGCTGATGTTGATAAAAGGAGAGGTGATGAGCCGGCGCGGTTTGCTCCAACTCACGCCGTCGTCATTGGAGGTCATCAGATTGACCGAGCTGCCCGCCCATCCCCCCAATGAAACGCTGACATAGAATAGCCACAATGAACCATCCGCCGCACGCGTCGCCAGCGGATTGCCCACTTTGGCAATATAGCGCTGCAATTGTTGCTGCGTGCTGCCGCGTCCGGCCACGATTTGTTCATCGCCCCAGACAGTACGCTGCGCATCGAACACCGCACTGTTGATCGTCACATCTGCCGCACCTTCGCGGCTGCCGGAGAACCAGAACGCGCGAATGTCCCCATTCTGTAATTCGACCAACGAGGCGGCATGGGTCGAGGTGTGCAATTTGCCCGATGCGAAGTAGGTGTTGAAGCGCCCTTCATTCGTGCCGCTTGCCTGAGCATATCCGGCACGCTGGCGGTGTTTGATTTCCCTTGCCGGCTGGGTGGCCTGCAAGGGTTGCGACATGGTTTGCACCGGTTGCTCGGGCAAACGGAAGCCGTAATTTACACGCCAACTTGCCGCTTTGATCAAGGCCAGCGAAAACGCTGACAGCACAAATGCCAGCAATAGGATCCTGCGATATTTGCCCATCAACGACACCCTTCTTCCTGTCCACCTGCTCCTGCCGTTACGGGTGCGTGCGGCGCTTCGAGCAGCCACTCCCTGACGAACAGTTGTTGATACACCTCACCCCGCAACATCGCCTGCAATTCTTCACTGCTGTGGCGACTGCGTATCTCCAACCGCTGGCCGATCACTTTGCATTCTTTGCAGCCCGCTACATCCAACGGTAACTGCAACGTGAATATCGGATAACGCGCCGCAAGTTGCTCCGCAGTCAGTTTCCAATTTTCGTTGTAACCCCGCACCCGCGCACCTTGCAACAAGAAACGCCGGTCTTCTTCGCCCGCGCGAAAATTGCACGACACCCACACCTCTTTGCCCTGCACATAACGTTGTGCCGCTGCGCTGTAAATACCCGGCGTACCGTCGAAGGGGCGCAAAAAAGTAGCCAACCCGAGCAACGTCAGCAACACCACGATATTCACCAGTCCGCGTGTCCAGGACGCTTTCAGCAGCGCCAACAGCAGCAGCGCCAGCGTCGCGCCCATCAACACCCAATACGCCCAAGTGTATAACCCGCTCACTTCCCGATTCAAACTCGTTGCCAGAAAGACCAGCAAGAACAGCACCGCACCGCAGGCAACCAGAGTGGCGAGGAACACCCAACGCGGGAGCCGTTGCCAGTTCAACGCACACAACAAGGCCACACCCGGCATCGCTTCCAGCAGATAACGCGCGGAACGCTGGCTGGGTATGGCAAAGATCACGAACAATACGGCAATCCATATCCATATCAGTTTTTCGGTATCGCTCTGCTGGTAGCGCCGGCGATAGGCCACCACGAACAACGCGGCGACCGGAAACGCCAACAAACCGGCGTTCATCGGATACCCCAGCAGCAAGACCCACACACTGCTGCCGCCCCACAACAACTGCGCCCAATACCCGTTGCTGTGCGCGTCGAATTTGGCGGCGTTTTCACCCACCACGAATTCGTTCCACACCGCCTGCGGATCGGGGTCGAAGACGAACCACAACCCGAAAATCGCCAACGCCACAATACCCGTCAGCACCGGCTTTGCGGCATCGTGTTTGAAGAATTCACGCCACTGGTGGCGGCGCTCATGCCAATACCACCCGGCCAGAATCAGTCCGATCGGCGCCAGCAAAGCGAACGATTTGTACAACAGACCGATGCCGATCTCGACCCCGAGCAACAGCGGAATCCACAGCCGCGATTCAAAACTCAATGGACGCCAATACAGCAGCGTGAAAAACGGCAAAAAGCACCAGAACACCTCGGCCGGATTGACCAGAAAAGGCCGTCCATAACGGTAAGTACTGAAAAAAGCGAGATAGGTGAGTGCGGCGATGAAACCCGTCTCTGCCCGACCGGTAATTTTCTTCCCCAACAAAAACAACAGCAGCGCCGTGAGCAAGGTGTAAGCCACACTGGGATACCGCAGATGCCACCAGTCCCACTGCTGTCCCCAGTGTGTCGAGGCGATTCCCTGCCAGAACAACAGCGGCGGTTTGGTGTTGCGCATGTTGTCGAGCGCGGATTGCAGCGGCAACAGTTGCCCGCTTTGCGCGGTCAACCGGGTGATGTGTGCATACACCGCTTCATCGCCGTTGCGCGGAATGTGTTGGCTGTCCAGAGCGTAGAAATACACGAACACCGCCAGCAGGGTCGTCGCAAGATAACCGAACGCGCGCGTGGCGACGACACGGCTCAACATGTCATTCGGCCCGCTTGCTACCGCTCAGCAGTTTGGCGCGGCCGAAAGTCCAGATGTCGTTCAGCAAAAAATTCAACACACTGGTGACACCGATCGCGATGAGATTGGCGAGTTGATAATAAAAATGCGGCGCCAGCAGATTGGTGAACACTATCTGCAGGATGATGCTCAAGCTGCATGCCAGCGAATACTGGCCGAACTGCGCGGGCAGGGAAAGATGGTGGTATTGCTTGCGGTCGGCCCAAGTCCACAGCCGGTTCCAGAAAAAATTATTGAGCGTGGCCAGGAAAATCGCCAACGCCAGCGAAAGATTGAGCCTGATCTCGGTGGATTGCACCGTATTGAAAATGAATTCCTGCGCCAGGTACAACACGCCGATATTAACCACCGTACCGGAAGCGCCCACCGTGCCGAATTTCAAAAAACGCCTGGAAAAGATTCGCCGCAGCAAAGACGCCATACGCATACGCACTTTGAAGGGGGAGGTCATACGGAAGACGCCCCGTTCAACAGTTCACTCGCTTTGGCCAACACCTGCTCCGGCGTGATGCGCTTCAGGCATTGGTTGTCGCCATCACAGGGCGAGTTGCGGTGGTTATAGGCCGTGAGGCAGGGTGAGCAGGACAACGCGGTGTACAGGCAATGGATATTGGGCGCGAGCGGGCTGTACAACGCGGGCGTCTCCGGCCCGAAAAACACCAGCGTGGGCAGCGAAGTGAGCGCGGCGAACTGTCCCGGCCCGCCATCGTTGGTGACCAGCAACGATGCGCGCTGAAAGATCGCCAGCAAATGGCGCACCGACCGGGTATAGCCGGTAAGGTCGATGCAATGGTCATGTGCACAATGCGCCACGATCTCCTGCGCCAACGGCTTGGCATCCGGCAAGCCGATCAGCGCCACCGCATATCCTTCCTGCAGCAACACATCGCACAATTGTTTGTAATACGCGGGCGGCCAGGCACGGATCGGCAGGAGGCCGCCATCGGGATAAACCAGCACCAGCTTCTTGCCTGACAAGAGCGGAAAGTCGGCGTGCAACTGCGCCGTGATATCCGCCACTTCATTGGCCGCGAATTGCAGCAAAGGCGGCGCGTCCAATGCATGCGGTTCGCCCTTGGCCAGCGGATAACCTTGAGACCCGATCGCGTCCACCATCGTCAAAAACTGCTGCGACAGATGACGATACGGGTTGTACAACACCGGACGGTTGATGAACGACCCGCGATATAAACCTTCTTGTGTATGCGAGTGGAATCCGACATGGATACGCGCGCCGGACAGATAGGAAAAGATGCTGCTGGCCCGGGTAAATAATTCGCAATCGATCACCACATCGAAATCCAGCGAACGCATGCGGTGCAACGCCTTCAGACTGTCCGCCGCGAACGATCCCAGTGCTTTGTCATTCAGAGTGATGACATTTTCCCTGGGCATCACACCCAGCAGATCCAACACTTCGCGGTTCTTGCGGAACATCAGCATGTATAACTCGGCGTTCGGATATCGCCGCTTCAGTTCGGCAAACATGGGTTGCGCCAACACCAGACTGCCCATCTCGGACAGCAGGACGATGAGTATCCTTTTGGGTTGTACCCGCTTGGGTTCGCCCGCGAGAAGCAGCCGCAGCTTTTCAAGCAACGACAATGCGGCACAGATGGGGACGCCGGCGATACGGTCAACGGCGCGTTGGAAGTCGATGTTCAAAGGATCAATCCAGTAAAAACGAAAAGCGCCGGTCGCTTGCTGCCCGGCGCGCCGCGATTATCGGCGAAAGTGTGCGCCCGAACAAGCCAACTTGGTCCGAAGTTTCGCGCACCTCCCGGTGCGATTTGTTGCATTTTTCCAACAAACAACCGGGGGATAGCTCACAGGTAACAAAGCACGAATACACTTTCCTGGTGTAAATTAGTCGGCCAAGGCCGTAACATTTGGATAACAACACCGATGACCCGTCATTCCATGCATCGTCAATCACATCTCGGCAAATACAGTCTGATCCGCAAACTGGGGCAGGGTGCGAGCAGCATCGTGTATCTCGGACACGATCCTTTTGCCGACCGCGAAGTCGCGATCAAGTTGATCCGCCAGGAATTCCTCGACGATCCCAAGCAGGGGCGGCAGAACCGCAAACAACTACAGAACGAAGCCGCGCTGGCGGGCAAACTCATCCATCCGCACATCGTGATGACCTACGATGCGGTGATCAGCCCCGAGGAAAGTTTCATCGTGATGGAATATGTGCCGGGCGGCACACTGGAAAGGCACATCATTCCGGACAACTTGCTGCCACTCGACCGCGTGGTCGAATACATCTTCAAATGTTGCCGCGCGCTCAACTACGCCGAGTTCAACGGCGTCATCCATCGCGACATCAAGCCTGCCAATCTGCTGCTGGCCGGTACCGATCAGATCAAGATCTCCGACCTGGGGGCGGCCATCCGGCTGGATGCCGAACAAACCCGCAGCAACGTCGGTTCGCCCAATTACATGTCGCCGGAGCAAGTACGCGGCGAGGCGGTCAACCACCAGACCGACATCTACTCGCTGGGGGTGGTGATGTACCGCCTGCTCACCGGACATTCACCTTACAACCCCAAGAATCTGGCGCACCTGTACCAGCAGATCATGCACGGCACGCCGATCCCCCCCACGCAACTGCGCAATGATCTGCCGCCGCAACTTGAGCGCATCGCGATACGCGCCATGCAGCAGGAACGTTCGGAGCGTTACGCCACCTGGCGTGATTTCGGCAACGAACTGGCTTCACTCGGGCACTTTGAGAAAAGCGATCTCGAAGTAAATGAAACGGAAAAATTTACCACGCTGCGCAAATTGCACTTGTTTCAGGATTTCAACGACATCGAATTGTGGGAGATTCTGCGTGTCGGCGAATGGCACAAGCAACCCGCCAAGACCGTGCTGATCCGCGAAGAAGAGATGGGCGACGCCTTCTATGTGCTGATCGAAGGCAGTGTCAGCGTGACGCGCGGCAACCGCCTGCTCAACGTCTTGGGCAGCGGCGACTGTTTCGGCGAAATGGCCTATATCAGCGGGCGCCGGATGCCGCGCTCGGCCACGGTCACCGCCAACACCGAGATCACGCTGATGATGATCCACCCCTCGCAACTCTCGCAACTCTCCGACCACTGCCAGTTGCATTTCAACCAGGCGTTCCTGCATGTGTTGGCAGACCGTTTGCGCATGGCGGATGACCGCTTCTCAAAACTAATCAGTTAGAATCCGCCGCTCTTTATTCAGGAGGCAACATGGCCAACAAGACAATCATCCAGACACCCGACGCGCCCTCGGCCATCGGCACCTACTCGCAGGCAGTGCGTGTGGACGAGACCGTATACCTGTCCGGCCAGATCGGCCTCGATCCCAATACCATGCAACTGGAAGCAAGTATCGAAGCGCAGATCAATCGCGTCTTCCAGAATCTGCGCGCCGTGGCCAGCGCATCGGGAGGCAGTCTGAACGACATGGTAAAGATCAACATCTACCTGACCGACCTCGCGCATTTCGCCAAGGTGAACGAGATCATGTCAACCTATTTCCACCAACCGTATCCTGCCCGTGCCGCTGTGGGCGTCGCCTCTTTACCGCGCGGCGCGTTGGTGGAAGCGGACGGAGTGCTCGTGTTGCAGGATTGAGCACACCCGCAAAAATCTCCCCGGCCACTCTGGCGAAACTCGCCAAACTCGGCATCCATCACCGTGCCGATTTGTTGTTGCATCTGCCCTTACGCTACGAGGACGAGACCCACCTCACGCCCATTGCCGATGCCCAACCGGGGACGACGGTGCAGGTGCAAGGCGTCATCACGCACAGCGAAGTGATGTTCCGTCCGCGCCGCAGCCTGGTGTGTCGATTGATGGAAGGCCACGAAGAGCTCACGCTACGCTTTCTGAATTTTTATCCCAGCCAGCAGAAACAACTCGCCGTCGGCAAACAGATACGTGCCATTGGCGAAGTGCGTATGGGCTATTTCGGCTTGGAGATGGTGCATCCGAAATGTCGTGCGGCCGATGAGAACACGCCGTTGCAGCAAAGCCTCACGCCCATCTACCCGACTACCGCAGGGCTGGCCCAACCCGTGTTACGCAAGCTCATCAACAATGCGCTGGAGACCATCCCGCTCACCGATACGCTGCCCGCGCCACTATTGAAAAAACTGAAGCTTGCCGATTTCGGCGACAGCCTGCGTCTGTTGCACAACCCGGAAGCGGATGTCTCGGCGACTGCGTTGGAAGAACACAACCACGATGCATGGCGACGCATCAAGTTCGATGAACTGCTGGCGCAACAACTTTCGATGCGCGTGCATCACCGTGAGCGCAGCAAACACATCGCCCCTGCATTGCCACCCCTACAATCGCTCACTGACGCGTTGTTGAAAAAATTGCCGTTCAAACTCACGCGTGCACAGCAAAAAGTATGGAAGGAAATAGTGCGCGATCTGGCACTGGCGCACCCCATGCAGCGCCTGTTGCTGGGCGACGTGGGCAGCGGCAAGACCATCGTCGCGACCCTCGCCGCGCTGCAAGCCATCGAGAACGGCTACCAGGTCGCG
>CAYROQ010000006.1:1619-2797 GCA_964425955.1 uncultured Sideroxydans sp. | reverse complement strand
TCATGGCGCCCACCGAGATTCTCGCCGAACAGCATTACCTCAAATTGATTGAATGGCTGGTTCCGCTTGGCGTCGAACCGGTATGGCTTTCCGGCAGTTTGAAGAAAAAGGAAAAGAACGCAGCCGCTGAACGTATTGCTTCAGGCGATACACTGCTCGCCATCGGCACGCATGCGCTGTTTCAAGCCTCGGTCGAATTCAACAACTTGGGTTTGGTCATCGTGGATGAGCAACACAAGTTTGGCGTGCAGCAACGCCTCTCACTGCGCAACAAAGGCGACGAACCGCACCAACTCATGATGAGCGCCACCCCTATCCCGCGCACTTTGGCGATGAGTTACTACGCCGACCTTGATGTATCAACCATCGACGAACTCCCCCCCGGACGCACGCCCATCGTTACCAAGTTGGTGAATGATGCGCGGCGTGACGAGGTGTTCGAGCGCGTGTCTGCCGCCTGCCAAGCGGGTCGGCAAGTCTACTGGGTTTGCCCGCTGATAGAAGAATCCGATGCGATGGAAGTGGAGTTGCAGAACGCCATCGCGACACATCAACAATTGACCGAAGCATTACCCGAGTTGAAAGTGGGCTTGGCGCATGGCCGTCTGACCTCTGCGGAAAAGGCGGCGGTGATGGCAGCGTTCAAAGCGGGCGAATTGCATCTGCTGGTCGCCACCACCGTCATCGAAGTCGGCGTGGATGTGCCCAACGCCAGCCTGATGGTGATCGACCACGCCGAGCGCATGGGGCTGGCGCAACTGCATCAACTGCGCGGCCGCGTGGGTCGCGGTGCGGCAGAAAGTATGTGTGTGTTGCTGTTCCAACAGCCACTGTCCGAACTGGCGCGCGAACGCTTGAAGGTCATCTACGAAAACACCGACGGCTTCGTCATCGCGCAACAGGATTTACAATTGCGCGGCCCCGGCGAGTTGCTGGGCGCACGGCAGAGCGGCGTGGCGATGTTGCGTTTCGCCGACCTGACCGAAGACGAAGACCTGCTGGAACAAGCGCGACTCACCGCAGACGAATTACTACGCGACGCACCCGATGTGGCGCGCGCACACTTACACAGATGGATGGCGAACAAACATGATTTTTTGCAGGTCTGAACCTCACACATTCCCTCCCCCATGCAGGGGGAGGGTTAGGGAGGGGGTAGAACTATTCCAGTTCCACAA
>CAYROQ010000006.1:0-1609 GCA_964425955.1 uncultured Sideroxydans sp. | reverse complement strand
CAACCTTCCCCCTGCATGGGGGAAGGAGCTGGATTGCCGCAGGACTCCAATAATGAATTCCGTTGACCACTTCTGGAATCGCCTAACCCCTGGCTGCGCCCCCGCATTGCACCCGTGGCTGCACGATCACGGCTCGCTCACCCAACGCATCCAGCAACGCTGCGAATCCTTCACCGTGTTACCCGTACAGGACGGCTTGGCGCGTATCGCCTATGACGAATCCACTTTGCTCGGCATCGCACCGCATGAACTCGCCTACTCGCGCGAAGTGTTCCTGCTCGCCAATGGCAAGCCTGTCGTGTTCGCCCACAGCACCTGCGCCAGCGAACATCTGCGCGGCGCATGGAAAGCGATGCGCGGCTTGGGCAATCGTTCGCTCGGCTCATTACTGTTCACCCATCCGCTGGTGATGCGCCAGCCACTTCACTTCAAAGCACTGCGTGCGCATCACCCGCTCCATGTAGGTCGGGTTTTAACCCGACATGTCGGGCTGAAGCCCGACCTACAGAATATTCCCGGCACCCTTTGGGCGCGCCGCTCGCTGTTCACGCTGCAGGGTGCCCCGCTGCTGGTGACGGAAGTGTTTCTGCCGGAAATATTGAAGCTCAAATAACACCCGTCATTCCCGCGTAGGCGGGAATCCAGCGTTTCATTCGAAATGCATTTGGTTTTGCCTTTGCTGCGCAAAGATTGTTTTCTTGAACTGGATTCCCGCCTGCGCGGGAATGACGGTGCAGGTTAAAATCCCCGTTATGAAAATCACCGAACGCCTCCGCCTCTACATCCAACTCACCCGCCTGCATCGCCCCATCGGCATCCTGCTGTTGCTGTGGCCGACGCTGTGGGCGGTGTGGATCGCCAGCAAGGGGCATCCTTCGTGGCTCGTGCTCGTCATCTTCACACTCGGCACGGTGCTGATGCGCTCTGCCGGATGCGCGGTGAACGACTACGCCGACCGCCACATCGACAAACATGTGAAACGCACACAAGACCGCCCGCTTACCAGCGGCAAAGTGACTGAGCGCGAGACCTTGTGGCTGGCCATCCTCTTGGCATTACTCGCCTTCGCACTCATCCTGCCGCTCAATCCGCTGACTTGGCTGCTGGCTTTCCCCGCTGTATTTCTCGCTGCTAGTTATCCCTTCACCAAACGCTTTTTCGCCATCCCGCAGGCCTATCTCGGCATCGCCTTCGGCTTCGGCATCCCCATGGCGTTCGCGGCCACACTCGGCCACGTGCCGCCTGTCGCATGGGTGCTGCTACTCGCCAATATGTTCTGGGCCATCGCCTACGATACCGAATATGCGATGGTAGATAGAGACGACGACATCCATCTCGGCATCCATTCCTCCGCCCTGTTCTTTGGCAAATACGACGTCATCGCCGTGATGGTGTGCTACCACCTCACCTTGCTGTGGCTGGCGGTCGCGGGATTGATGGCCGACTTGGGACAGCTTTACTTCGTCGGCCTGATCATCGCCGAAGGCATCGCCTGGCATCACTACTCGCTCATCAAAGAAAGAAGCCGCGACAAATGCTTCGCGGCTTTCTTGCATAACAACTGGTTCGGGGCGGCGGTGTTTGCGGGGGTGGTGGGGGATTATTTGGT
>CAYROQ010000005.1:123700-125993 GCA_964425955.1 uncultured Sideroxydans sp. | reverse complement strand
GCTCGGGCTCCTGGGGTACCGTCTCGCCCCGCCGTTTGGCCAGGGCTTCCCTAAACCTGTTTTTGAATGCGTAGGGAAATTAGTTGAATTAAGAATGGTGGGGAAACCTTGTGTTCATGCACAGCTCAACATAAAGCTTGGGAAACAACACTTCAAAGGAATCTGGTTTTTCTGCAAGGATTACCCCGAAGCCGATGAACCGATTGCAGTCAATCAGGAATACAGGTTCATTTTTAGCTTGGGGGAAAACATTTACAAGGGAATTTCATCACTGCAGCTAATCATAGGCCATTGCGAAGTAGTGAATAATGTCAATAAATCCACTGACTAATTCAGTTACATGCACTTAGAAATTTTGAAATCTTATGAAAATGACTTTGTGTCAACATTGACAAAATCTATTGCGTTATTTTTTAATATTTTATATGTTATTTACATATATGTTTCAAAATGTTACGAAACATTACTTGGCAAGAGTCATCAGATACCTATTTTTCATAAGCGATGGCAGCGGGCTTGAGTATCCGCGAGGAACACCTCAATGACTTTAGGATTGCATTTGAAGCGGTTGCACAAGAGCTACTCGATGCTGATGCCCTAGTGCAAACCATCGCCACCGACGGTGAGCTGGATACCAGCGAATATTCTTTAGCCGTCGCGCGCGAACTGCAACGCCAAGTATGGGGTCAAGGATTCCCTGAACCGCTATTCGAAGGAGATTTCCATGTATCAACTCAACGGGTGGTCGGAGAGAAACATCTCAAACTCACCCTTCGACTACGATCGGGAATCGAACTTTTGACACACGCCGAAACTTTCGACGCGATCCGTTTTTTCTCGGCAGACCCCGCACCGGACAATATCCACGCGGTGTACAGTATCAGCATCAATGAATACAATGGCGACGAAAGTTTGCAGCTCATCGTGCGTCACTGGCAGGAGGATTAGTCGATGGAAGCCTCTCTATTACAGGGCAACGGCATTGAAGCCCTGCCCCAATTTCTGACCAGCCTTGCCATCGGATTGCTCATCGGCCTGGAACGCGAACGCAATCCCTCTGCCAAAGCCGGTCTGCGCACCTTTGCGCTGGTTTCGCTGTTCGGTACGCTTATCGCTTTTCTGGCTGACAAGAGCGGCACAACGTGGTTGTTGATCGCCGGTTTACTGGCCATCGCGGGCATGATTATCGCGGCCTATATCAACACCCCCACCGAGAACAACGATCCCGGTACCACCACCGTCGCCGCCCTGTTGATCTGTTACGCGCTTGGTGTGCTGGTCTGGTTCGGTTATTCCAAGCTTGCCGTGATGCTGTCTATTGCCACGACCACTCTGCTCTATTTCAAGCCCGAACTGCAGGGCATGACCCAACGCCTCACGCGCCGTGATCTGGTTTCCATCCTGCAATTTTCCGTGCTCAGTTTTGTCATCCTGCCCATCCTGCCCGACCAGAACTATGGCCCCTATGGAGCATTCAACCCCTATCAGGCTTGGATGATGGTGGTGTTGATTTCCGGCTTGAGTCTGGCGGGCTACGTCGCCCTGCGCTGGACAGGGCAACGCTACGGCGCGCCATTATTGGGTTTTCTCGGCGGGTTGGTCTCCAGCACGGCAACGACTTTGCTCTATGCCAAACACAGTAAACTCAACGACAGCATGTTGCGCCTGTCGGCGGTGGTCATCCTTATCGCCAGCCAGGTTGTGCTGATCCGGCTCGTTGTCGTTAGCGGCATCGTCTCTCCGGTCATCGTCAGACAACTCGCCCCGGTGATGGGTATGGGGCTGCTATTCGGAGTAATCGCCACCTTGTTCAACTGGAAACGCTTGAAGAACACCGGTGATTTGCCGGTGCTGGAGACGTCCAATCCGACCGAGATCCACGCCGCATTAGGCTTCGGCCTGATGTTCGTAATTGTGTTGTTCGGTGCCGCCTGGCTTTCGGATATTGCCGGTAGTAGTGGTCTGTATATCGTGGCCATTGTTTCCGGTTTGACCGACATGGATGCCATCACCCTTTCCAGCCTGCGCCTGTTCAATCTGCAAAAACTCAGTAGCGAACAGGCAATCATTTCAATCACACTCGCATTTCTGGCCAACATGGTATTCAAATTCGGTATGGCGGCCTCTATCGGTGGAGTGACACTCGCTAAACATATCGCGGGTGGTTTTATCGCCATGGCAAGCGGAGTCTTGCTCGGCCTGCTGTTCCTATAGTCTTTCCACAGGATTCGCTTCCTGCATAGCATGTATAATCGCGGCCTTTAAAATTTGCGCTAGAACACATCAAAATGGA
>CAYROQ010000005.1:122976-123690 GCA_964425955.1 uncultured Sideroxydans sp. | reverse complement strand
AGCCTAAAGAATACAGAACATGGAAGCCGAACAACTCAACGCCCTCACCAACAAAATCCAGGATCTGCGCACCCGCAACCTCGAACTCCGGAGGTATCTTTGACTTCGATGGCAAGCAGGAACGTCTCGCCGAAGTCGTCGTTTTAGCCGAAGACCCAGCCATCTGGCAGGACAGCAAACGCTCCCAGGAATTGGGACGCGAGCGCAAAATGCTGGAAGGTGTTGTGGTCAACCTGTTGCAAGTCGGCCGGTCACTTGACGATAACAGTGAGCTGATGGAGATGGCGCTGGCGGAGAACGACGACGCCAGCCTGCAAGGCATCGCCAGCGACATCGAACAAACCGAAAAGCTGGTGGCGGAAATGGAATTCCGCCGCATGTTCTCCGGCCAACTCGACGCCAACAATTGTTTCCTCGACATCCAGGCCGGTTCCGGCGGCACCGAAGCGCAGGATTGGGGCTCCATGTTGTTGCGTATGTATCTGCGTTACGCCGAGCGCAAAGGCTACCAGGTCGAGATACTGGAACAATCCGATGGCGAAGTTGCGGGTATAAAAGGCGCGTCATTAAAGATCACCGGCGAATACGCCTACGGCCATCTGCGCACCGAAAGTGGTGTGCATCGTCTGGTGCGCAAGTCGCCGTTCGACTCCGGCAACCGCCGCCACACCTCGTTCTCCAGCGTGTTCGTCTATCCCGAAGTGGACGAATCCA
>CAYROQ010000005.1:36261-122966 GCA_964425955.1 uncultured Sideroxydans sp. | reverse complement strand
GGACACCTATCGCGCCAGCGGTGCGGGCGGACAGCACATCAACAAGACCGACTCGGCGGTGCGCATCACCCACATCCCGACCGGCATCGTGGTGCAGTGCCAGAGCGACCGTTCGCAACACCGCAACCGCGCCGAAGCGATGGCGATGCTCAAATCGCGCATGTACGAAGCCGAGTTGCGCAAGCGCCAAACCGAACAGCAGGCGCTGGAAGATTCCAAAACCGACATCGGCTGGGGCCACCAGATCCGCAGCTACGTGCTCGACCAATCGCGCATCAAAGACCTGCGCACCAACCACGAAGTCGGCAACACGCAGGCCGTGTTGGACGGCGACCTGGATGATTTTATTGCGGCCAGTTTGAAGCAAGGCGTTTAATTAATTAGAGAACCATTATGACCACTGAACAAACCCTCCCAAGCCAAGACGACAACCAGATCATCGCGGAGCGCCGCGCCAAGCTGAATGCAATCCGCGAGAAAGGCATCGCCTTCCCCAACGATTTCGAGCGCAAACATTTGGCAGCGGATTTGCATACTGAATTTGGTGACAAGTCACACGACGAACTGGAAGCTGCACAGGTACACGTCGCAGTGGCCGGTCGCATGATGTTGAAGCGCGTGATGGGCAAGGCCAGCTTCGCCACATTGCAGGACATGAGCGGACGGATGCAGTTGTTCATCAGCAACGGCGACACTGGCGAGGAAGCGCACGGTGCGTTCAAACATTACGATCTCGGCGATATCCTCGGCGCAGTGGGTGTGTTGTTCAAGACCAAAACTGGCGAACTTTCTGTGCGTGTCTCGCAAGTGCGTTTGTTGACCAAGTCGCTGCGCCCGTTGCCGGAAAAATTCCACGGACTGTCCGACCAGGAACAGAAATACCGCCAGCGCTATCTTGATCTCATCACCAACGCGGACGCGCGCGAGGTGTTTTTGAAGCGCACCAAAATCATCCAGGCAATCCGCAATTTCTTCATACGCCACGGTTATCTGGAAGTGGAAACGCCGATGATGCACCCCATTCCCGGTGGTGCCTCGGCCAAGCCTTTTGAGACCCATCACAACGCGCTGGATATGAAAATGTATCTGCGTATCGCACCGGAGTTGTATCTGAAACGCCTCGTCGTGGGGGGGTTCGAGAAGGTGTTCGAGATCAACCGAAACTTCCGCAACGAGGGGCTTTCCACACGCCACAACCCCGAGTTCACCATGCTGGAATTTTACGAAGCCTATCGTGATTACAAATATCTGATGGATTTCAGCGAGCAGTTGTTTCGCGAAGTCGCGCAAAAAGTTTTGGGTACGACGCTGATCTCCTATCAGGGAAAAGAATTGGATCTGGGCAAGCCCTTCCACCGGCTGACCATGGTGCAGGCGATCCAGAAATTTCATCCGCAATTCACCGATACGCAATTGAGTGACCGGACTTTTCTGGTCGGCCAGCTGAAAGACCTGAAAGCCAAATACAACCCCAAGGATGCGGTTGGCGGACTGCAACTTTCCCTGTTCGAGGAATTGGCCGAGTCGCACCTGTTCGAGCCGACCTTCATCATCGACTACCCGATCGAAGTCTCACCACTGGCGCGCAGCAGCGATACACGCCCAGAGATCACCGAGCGCTTCGAACTGTTCATCGTCGGTCGCGAAATCGCCAACGGTTTCTCCGAGTTGAACGATGCGGAAGATCAGGAACGGCGCTTCGATGCCCAGGTCGCGGCAAAAGAAGCGGGCGATGAAGAAGCGATGTTCAAAGACAACGACTTTGTGCGTGCGCTTGAATACGGTTTGCCGCCGACCGCAGGACAAGGTATCGGGATCGACCGCCTGGTAATGTTACTCACCGATAGCGCCAGCATCCGCGACGTGATCTTGTTCCCGCAAATGAGACAGGAATAAACGCGGCTATTACTTCACGGGATCGCTATTTTCTGCTTGAGGGCACCTCTAATAATCCAAACTTTAGTTACGACATAACCTAAAGGTTAGTCTTCACTGAAACTGCGTTTTGTCGCAATACGGCGTTGCTCACGAAAAATTACTTCTTACATATCAGACATATGCTGCGTCGCAATTTTTCGTTCGCGCCCCTTCGACTTGGCTCAGGACAGGCTTGTCTTGCTTAGAACTTTGAATTATTAGAGGCACCCTTGAGCAAGAACGACATCATCGAACGCAACTTGGCAGGACGCACAGGTTTATGCAGCAAAAGATGGCCTCTTGTCACGACTTCATGCAGCACATCGGGTGAGGTGTCCCCGCTGATGAGGATGAAGACAGGCTTGTCACGTGACTGTGTATTCAGACAATCCGCCAATTGCAAACCGGTTCCGTCCGGCAAGCGGTAGTCGCAAACCACCAGTTGGAACTGATCTAACGGGTATTGCTTTCTGACTTCGGTAAGACTTCCCGCCAGCGAGACTTCACATCCCCAAGCGGTCAGTAACCCGCCCGTTCCGTGCAGGACCAGCGGATCATCATCCACCACCAGCACTTTCAGCCCCAAAAATTCACTGTGTTCAACGGGAAGTGTTGTTGCGAGTTGATCTTCAGCGGGCAAGTTATCTGTGTCCGGCACGCGGGGAATTTCGACGGCAAATGTTGACCCACGATTGGGTGCTGAAAGCAGGTAAAGCGGAAAATTCATCAACTTGATCAAACGATCCACGATTGCCAAACCCAAGCCCAACCCTTTGCTGCGGTCACGCGCGGCATTCGCCAGTTGCACGAATTCTCTAAAAATGTTTTGTTGTTCGGACACGGGAATACCCGGCCCATTGTCACGGACTTCGATACGCATGTTGTCCCCGCGTTTACGGCATACCAGCATCACTTTGCCAGTGTGTTGGGTATATCGAATCGCGTTACTTAACAAATTGATCAGAATACGTTCCAGCAGGACCGGGTCACTCAGCACAATCCCATCCGTCGCGCGCACTCTTAATACGATCGACTTCTTTTTAGCCAGGGAAGAAAAGTCCTCTGCCAGTCTCCGTAGGAGAGCTCCTATGTTGATTGGTTGAATTTGTGGAACGACAACACCCGCGTCCAGCTTGGAGATATCCAGCAAAGAGTCCAACAGGCCCGACATTGCCTCAACCGATTCTTCCACTTTCTCCACGATTTTGCGTTGTTCCGGGGTGTTGATGCGATTGTGCAATTCCCCCATAAACAACCCCAATGCATGCATGGGTTGGCGCAAATCATGGCTTGCCGCCGCCAGAAAACGGGTTTTGTCGAAATTGGCTTTTTCGGCTTCATTCTTCTTCTCGAGCAATTCCAGTGTCGCCTCTTCGATGCGTTGTTGCAACGTTTCACGCTGACGTTGCAGTTGCCCTGTCATGTCGTTGATGCCTTGCCCCAATTCATCAAGCTCAAGCAATTTTGTTTCTTCGATACGCGTGTTTAATCGACCTTCTCCGATCTTCTTGACGGCTGCCCTCATCCCCAAAATCGGCGACGTGATCCGGCGCGAGACACGCATGGCGACCATCATCGCAAAACCCAGAATCCCCAGAGTCAACATCAGATTGAAGAAAAGGAGCTGTCTTTTCTCCCGGTTTACTCTGTCCTTGTTGATTTCCAGAATTACTTCTCCCAACACGCGTCCACTTACCTTGGATGTGTTGAGTGCCGTGTCATCCAACTCAATCTGAGTCGCCACAATGGGTTGATATAACGTCATGAACTGTTTGTTCTCTTTAACGGCCTTCATGCCGCCGACGCTTGCATCGGATGTTTCAGGCGCGCCCGATTTTCCCGCCCTTGCCAAAATTTTTCCCGAATTGTCCAGGACGATTACCGAGCTGACATCCTGTTGCGCCAGTGCAATTTCAACCTGCTGTTGCAGCAATGTTTGATTGCCGGAGAACACGGAGTATTCACTTGAAGAAGCCAGTTGGCCCACAATCAGCTTGGCTCTTTCGGACATCGCCTGTTCCAGATCGGCATTTAGCGTGTAGATGAACTGCCCCTCCATCAGCACACTTAGAAGCAGAATCGGGAGCAACACGATCATGAGTGCTTGCCGTTCTATGCCATATTTCTTCATTGTTCCCCCATCAGTTCGCGGCGCAGTTGCTCTTCATCTTCAATTGTCAGATTCAATGAACGGGCAACGCGTGTATTGACGGCAACTCCAAAATCATTGGCATATTGAACCGGTGGGAGTTTGCCCGTCACGGAGAACTGCTCAATCACTGATGCCGTTTGACGGGCAATCTGTTGCGGCGTGCTGTAAACAGCGCACAGTGCCCCGGCCCGGACATAACTGGAGGAAAGTCCGACCAGCGGAACCTTCTCGCGGTAAGTAGCCAACAGGATATTTCGAATGGTGTCCGAGTTGTAGATCGCCGGATCCGGGATCACCAACAACACATCAATCTGCGCCAGCAACTCGCCCAATGCACTTGCCAATGAATGTGTCTCGTTCACAACCCGGGTTTGCAAACTCAATCCGCGTTTGGCCGATACCTGGCGCAAGGACACCGCATCGAAGAAGGAGGAGTGAAGGACGCCCAGGCTCTTTGCCGCAGGCAGTGTTTTCGAGATCAGGGCGATTTGTCGTTCGATCGGCTGATCGATGAAAACAGCGGAGAAATTCTGGGATGTAGAACGTTGCAGTTTGGTATAACCGGCACTTGGAACCAAAGCATTCAAAACAGGTTTGTCCGAATAGGACAGTGCCGTTGCTGCTTTCATCCCGACCGCGACCAACAAATCGGCATCTTGTACCGGATCACCCACAAACGAAACTTGCAGCGTGAACTGCGTTGACTGATTGCGCTGCAATTCAGCGCTGAACTCCTGGTAGGCTCTGCTACCCTCGCTCAACACCAGCATGACTTTCAAAGGTGCCGCCTGCAGTTGCGGTGGGCAAAGAAACGCGAAGAGCAAAACGAGCAACGGTATTCCAATGTTGGAACGACGCGGCTTCCGATGACTATCGGACGTGTTAGAAATGATGGATTGCGGTGATGTAGGCACGTCGGTTGAACAAAAGGTTACGCTTTTCCTGACTGCTAGTGTATTCCGTATAGTTATCCTGGAAAACATTCTGCACCACCAAAGCCACCTCGCCTCCACCGCTCTTTTCCAAATGCCCGTAGGCCTTGGCTATCTTTATATCGATACGGCGCACCGCTGACTGTGGCACAACGGCATCCAGCACCTGCAACTCATCCTGATAATAGTACCCGGCACTCAATAACCAATCGCCGGAAAAATGCTGGGCCAGCAAGAGGCTGCCACTATTCATGGGCACCATCTTTGGGCAAAGTAGCATCAGCTTTTGTAAATCCGCCGCAACTTGAGGATAGGCATAGTTGGTGGGCAACCCGGATAACCCGCAACTGGCCAATTGGTGTGCCACATTCAAGATCAGATTACTGCGCTCACTCCAGCGGTATTTGATCGTGCTCTCAAAACCACGGAATTTAACTGCATAAATATTCTTGAAACTGTTTGCGACAGAGGGGGGATTACCATACAAAATGGGATCAACGAAGATCAAATCTTTCATCTGGTCAGAAAAAACCCGCACATCTGCCGACAAACCCATTGCGGGGAAATCTCCCAGATAACCGACTTCTCTTGAAAGCATTTTTTCAGGTTGCAGCCCGCCTAACGCATGGATCTGTCTGAAGGCATAAGCTTGCGTGTTGGCATATTCCTCGAAAGCCACCGGATTTCGGTAGGCAACGGACGCACCAATGCGCAATGAATGCTGCGGCGTAAGGTGAAAATTGAACGAGGCTCTGGGCGAAACATTGAAATGTCCCATGCCGTCGTCTTCCCACATCGCCCCCATGTTCATCAATGCAGCGGAAGTCATTCTCCACTCGTCGTGGGCGAATACGCGCGACTGGTGAATCGTCGGTGCGCCACGCGCGAATCCCAACGGGGCATCGACGGCATCCGAACGAAACCCCAATCCCCACACCAATCTGTTTGACTTGCTCCACTGAGCAGTATGTTGGAGCTCAATATCGTGCCGCTGCGCGTCGAGATTCAGTTTCGGGAAGATAACCGATGTACCGGGCAGGTAATCAATCGCGTCGTCGGCGTAATTTAAATGAATATGGTAATAGTGAACTTTGAATTCGTTTTGCGGAGTGTTGGTGCGAGCCCAGGTCAGTTTCTGAAAACCTGAAACCGATTTTGAATTTCTGAACGGATCCTGCAACCTGCCTGCAATTCCCTCTCCCCTCACAGCATGGGTCAAACCCAGCTGCAAATCAAAAACATCCTGTCCATTTGGACGAAAGTTGCTGTTCAAATTAACAATGCGGGTTTGATTGTTGTCATTCAATATATTGGAAACGTACCCCTTGTCCCCACGCTGCCCCAGACTGAAGCGATAATCCAATCTGTCACCGGTGTTGCCAAAACGAGCCGACACATCGGACAAACCGGACTCACCCTGACGCACTGAAACACTTGCGCCGCTGATGCCCGAGGCATCACGCGTGATGATGTTGATCACCCCCTGTGTCGAGTTGGCACCATGCGAGGCCGCAGCTGGTCCGCGAATTACTTCGATGCGCTCGATATCTTCAAGCAGAAGCGAAATATCATCCCAATTGACCCCGCCAAAAGGCGGTAGATAAACGCTGCGGCCGTCCACCAAAACCTGCATACGACGCGCGAAATTGTCGGTTGTACCGTGGTAGGAAACAATCGGCGTATAGCCATTCTGCTGGCCTACATACATTCCAGGAACCAACCTGAACAGATCGGCGATATTGCGAAACCCGGATGCCTTGATCATGCTCTGATCGATCACGGTCACGGCATTGGGCACTTCCGATAGCGGTTGTGCCAGACGTGACGCGGTGAGCACGATGGGCATCTCTTCCAGGAACGCCTGCTCCGAATACGGGGCATCCGTTGCATTGGCGTGAGTCGACAAGGACAAGCACGTCCACACACAAAGAACTGCTCCGCTTGTTTTCAACAACCCAAAATTCATGATGGAAATATCGGAAAATAGTACTGCATACATACTGCGAAGATCGCGGACAACGCCGGCATTCTACCTTGGACAGCGGTCAGGCGGGAACAACAGCCATCCGGCTCATTGGATCCCTAATATCCGACGACGATGAACTTCGAAATGAGCGCCCTATGCTCCTCGTTCCATATTTCCGTCGCTGAGCCAACCCCGTCAAACACGCGATGCAAGAAAGCCAATGTCAGAGCCTGAGTGGCAGCCTTGACCTGCGGATTCAACAGGACTCCGCCGGTAGCCGAACGATCCGTAAAAATACTGTGGGAACCGCCCTGAAAAACGGTCAGCAGTTTCATTGAACTGCCCATCGCTTCAAAGACTTTGATGCGGTCGCTTGCCGGAGACTCATAGCCGGGAATCTTGATGATGTCATCCGTGCAGGTGATGTGAAATGTGGGAATTTCGACTTGTCCAAGTATAGGGATCAGGTCAGTCTCGCCATAAAATGGAGGAGCAGAAATAATGATGGCAGCCCGTACACGCGCGTCCCGAAACTGGATGAATTGATCCTTGCGCACCACCCTTGCTCCCGCGACCAGCATCACCGTGTTGGCGCCATAGGAATGTCCCGCCGCGACGATTCGGTTTTGATCGATAGATCCACCGAATCTGCTTGAAAGTAATTGATCCAGGGCGAATGTAAAATCTCGGACACGCTCTACGGCTTCGTTATCGTGCGCGGCGGCTTGCAACCGGGGGATCAAGGAAAAAATATTTCCGCGCCATAAATTGCGATCACTACCCACATGTTGCACATGAAGACTGGCGTAACCATGTTTGGCCCAGTAGCTGCCGAGATAGGAGTAGCCCGAACGGGAGCCACCCATTCCATGTGAAAACACGATCAATGGCACAAGTTGACCCGGCTTGACCTGGGGCCAGTAAAGGCGGGTCGGTACCAGGCGCTTGCGCGCAGCATCATTCCAATCAAGTTCAAAGGACTCAAAATCGTCGGCCGGCAGATCGCCAGCTTGTGTGGCGTTTGTATTGGGGGCTGCCGGATCGATAACACCTTTGTCAAAGGTGCATGACGTGAGTAGCAGAACAACAATGAGCAGTAATGCTAGCGGTGCAAATGTAGTTCGTTTTCGGAAAAGACTACGCACGATTTTGTGTCATCACCTCACTGGCCAAACTCCGCTAACCAATTTGTCCCGGGCACTTATTCAATGCTCACGGAGCTGAGTGTCACCGCGCTCATTTCATTCTGAACGAGATCACTAACCCCAACACTGCGCCTGCGGCACCGGAAAGCAGGATTTTGTTGCGCATGGCGTCGATTCCGGTAATCGAGTTGAATGCGTTATCCAATAAGCTGCCATTCATGCCAAGTAACCGGGTGATGGAAACATAGTCGCCCGCGAGTTTTCCAAATAACAAATATCCGGTGAGTAAACCCAAAACAGCCAAAACAATAAGCACAGCAGTTTGTTTCATATTATTGATTCCTCAAATTAGCATTCATCCCCACAGCATCCCGACCTTGGCAACGACGATCGTGGACACCCCGAGTGTCAAGTTTAACGCAACAAGATGGCGGATTTTTGACAGGATCGCCCCCGCCTCGTGCCAGCGTTCCTTGGCAATAAACAGACTGAACGGCACGAAACAGGCAAAAAATACATAACAAAAAACTGCTGTCATGAGAACGCCCAATATCAACATGAGTTGGACGAAGTGAGGTACTTGTGCCAAACCGCCAAGCTGATAAATCATATACAGGCCGGTGATGAGAACAGCACCGATGGCACTCCACAGCAAGCTGAAGAAGCGACGAAAAACAGCATTCCACAGTCGTAGCCGTTCAGGTGGCTGCAACACCTCGACAGCCGCCGGGCGCAACACGACATAGGAGAAAAACATGCCGCCGACCCAGACTAAAGCGGCCAGCAAATGAATGAGTTTGAATAAAGTCATGGCAATTCAAATATTGTTTGCCGAAGTGTACAACACGGCATCCCGCACCGGCTTGAAACTCCTGCGATGGACTTCCGATACGCCATGAATTCGCAATGCGTCCAAGTGCGCAGCCGTTGGGTAGCCCTTGTGTTGCGCGAAACCATAATGCGGGAAACGTTGGTGCAGTTGCAGCATGAGTTCATCACGCGACGTCTTGGCAAGGATGGAGGCCGCTGAAATTGCCGCGACTTTGCTGTCACCTTTGACAATGGCCCGGCTTGGAATGCCGGTTTGAGGGCAGTACAAGCCGTCAACTAAAACTTGTTGCGGCTGAATGGGCAATGCAAGTACGGCACGCGACATCGCAAGCAGTGTGGCTTGCAATATATTTAGCCGGTCGATCTCGGCGACATCGGCATAGGCAACCGACCACGCCAATGCCCGTTCACGAATGATAGGGGCAAGACGTTCGCGTTGCTTTTCAGTGAGCTTTTTTGAATCCGCCAAACCTTCGATTGAATTGGCTTCATCAAGCATGACCGCGGCTGCACATACCGGTCCGGCAAGCGGGCCGCGACCTGCCTCATCAACCCCGCAGACTAGAATGAGTCGATCCATCCGTGTGTTCGTCACTCGACCAAGCGGCTTATGCCAAATAGGGCAAGATAGCCGCAGCCGCCTTCTGTGCAGTATTTTGGCGCAAGTGCTGATGCATTTCTGCAAAAACTGTTTCCAACTCGCTTACGGCAGCTTTGTTGTTCACCAGATTGAGTAAAGCCTGTGCCAGATTTTCAGGCGTGGCATCGGCTTGCAGGATCTCGGGAACAACGAATCTTCCCGCAAGGATGTTGGGTAATCCGACATACGGCTGGTACTGCTTGCGTTTGGTCAACCACCATGAAAGTGCCGGCATTTTGTAGGTGATCACCATGGGACGTTTGAGCAACGCGGCTTCCAGGGTGGCAGTACCCGACGCCACGAGCACGCCATCAGCGGCGATCATCGCGTCATGAGCATGGCCGAAGAGCAAGGTGATCGGTAATTGTTGAGCTTCCAATTCCCAAAGTACCACTTCGAAAATATTGCGCGTCTCCCGGCTGGCAAGCGGAACCAGGAACTGGGCATCGGGAGTTTTTTTCAGGATCAGTTTGGCAGTTTCGATATAGGTCGCGGCCAGTTGTCTGACTTCGCTCTGACGGCTTCCAGGCAACAATGCGAACACCTTGGCTGTTCTGGGCAAAATGCGCATCTGTTCGCGCATCTCGTCCCGCTTGGGCAAATCCGGCAGGAAGTCCGCAAGCGGGTGACCCACGTAGGTAACCGGTATTCCGGCCTGGATGTACAACGGGGCTTCGAAAGGGAAAAGTGCAAGGATGTGCGACACCGCCCGCTTGATTTTGTGGATGCGTTCCCCGCGCCAAGCCCAAATTGACGGACTGACGTAATGCACCGTCGGCACGCCGCGTTGCTTCAAGGCAAGCTCCAGGTCCAGATTGAAATCCGGGGCATCCACACCAATGAACAGATCGGGCGGCTCGGCGATGAAACGCTCTTTCAGCTTGCGCCTGATTCCGACGATCCCAAGATAGTGCCGCAATACTTCAACATAGCCGCGCACCGCAAGTTTTTCCAAAGGGAATAATACTTCCATGCCAACGGCTGCCATCTTGGGCCCGCCAATGCCGATGAAGCGCACATTCGGTGCAGCGTGTTTGATGGCCGACATCAGCAGGCTCCCGAGCAAATCGCCCGAAGCTTCCCCTGCCACGATGGCAATTGTCTTGATATTTGTCGACATGGCTTAACGAACGATGCCGCGTTGCGAGCGGCTGAGGAAATCGGTTAACAGTTTTAATTCCGGATGTTCGGAGAGTTGTGCATTGATGGCGACCTTGGCATCTTCCAGCGTCAGTCCGGATTTGTATAGCGTCTTGTATGCGCGTTTGATCGCCATCACAGCGCCACTCGAAAATCCGCGCCGTTTCAATCCCTCCGAATTGATGCCGTGCGGCGCGGCGGGATTTCCCGAGACGGTGAAATACGGCGGAATGTCCTGAAACAAAATCGTTCCCATGCCGGTGATGACGTGTGATCCGATCTGGCAGAACTGATGCACCACGGTGAATCCGCCCAGAATGGCGTAATCATCCACGATCACATGTCCGGCCAACTGGGCATTATTGGCAAAAATGGTGTGGTTGCCGATCTGGCAATCGTGCGCGAGATGCACATAGGCCATGATCCAATTCTTGTTGCCGATGCGCGTTACGCCGCCGTCTTGTGCCGTACCCAAATTGAAGGTGCAGAACTCGCGGATGGTATTGTCATCGCCAATCTCCAGCCGGGTCGGCTCACCCGCATATTTCTTGTCCTGCGGAATCTCGCCCAATGAACTGAACTGAAAAATGCGATTATTTTTGCCGATGCTTGTATGTCCGTTGATGACCACATGCGGACCAATCGTTGTCCCCGCGTCGATCTCGACGTGTTCACCAATGATGGAATACGCCCCAACCCGGACATCGTCACCCAGCTTGGCGTTGGGATGAATAAGGGCAGTAGGATGCAGCAAGCTTTCCATCATTTATCCCGTATGGTGCAAATCAATTCCGCTTCGGCCGCGACCAAGCCATCCACCTCGGCCGTGGCTTGGAACTTCCATAAGCCGCGACGATTCTGAATGATCGCCACTTTGAAGATCAATTGGTCACCCGGGCTGACAGGTCGCTTGAAACGGGCGTTGTCGATACCGACGAAGTAATAAACGGAGTTCGTGTCGGGCTTGGTACCCATGCTTTTGAACGACAACAACGCTGCCGCCTGAGCCATGGCCTCGATGACCAGAACGCCCGGCATCACTGGATGATGCGGATAATGCCCGGGAAAGAACGGCTCATTGATGGTGACATTTTTCAACGCTACGATTTTTTCATTGGGCACGACTTCCAACACGCGATCGATCAGCAAAAATGGATAGCGATGCGGTAAGTGTTCCAATACTTCGTGAATGTCCATCGCGGTACTCATTATTCTCTCCCCTTTAAAGTTGTTATCTGGTCGCCTCAAATAATCCAAATTTTAGTTACGACATAACCTAAAGGTTAGTCTTCACTGAAACTGCGTTTTGTCGCAATACGGCGTTGCTCAGGACAGGCTTGTCTTGCTTAGAACTTTGAATTATTAGTGGTGCCCATCTGTTGTTCCAATTTCTTGATACGTTCGGACATTTCGTCCAAGTGGCGTAGCTGCGCGGCATTTTTACGCCAGGCGTGGTTCTCGCTAAAAGGAAAGGTGGCCGTATAAACACCTGCCTCGCGGATGGATTTGGTAATCACCGTCCCCGCCGAAACCTCTACCTTGTCGGCAATTTGCAGGTGTCCCAGAATGATCGCGCCTCCACCAATGCGGCAATAGCGTCCTATGTGCGCACTCCCGGCGATACCGACGCATCCGGCGATGGCGGTATGTGCACCGATATGCACGTTATGTGCGACCTGAATCTGGTTGTCCAGTTTCACCCCTTCCTCGATGACCGTATCGTCCAGTGCGCCCCGATCGATCGTGGTGTTCGCGCCAATCTCGACAAAATCCCCGATCAGCACACGACCGATCTGGGGAATCTTCAACCAGCGACCTTCTTCCATCGCGATGCCGAAACCGTCCGCTCCGATCACCGCCCCGGAATGGGCAATCACATGCTTGCCCACGACACAATCGTGATACACCACGACGCGCGGATACAGACGCGTTTGTTCTCCGATTGAAACACCTTCGCCGATAATGCACCCTGGCATCACCACGGCTCCCGCCCCGATACTTGCCCCGGCACCTACCGACACATGCGCACCAATGTGCGCGTGTTCAGAGATTGTCGCCCCCTCACCAATCGTGGCCGAAATATGAATACCTGCTGAATACTCCGCCAACGGGTTCAAGAAGGCCGATAACTTGGCAAAATATGAATAGGGATTGGCGGCCACGATGCGCGGTAGCTCGGTCGCACCGGCATCGGCTTCGGACACGATCACTGCAGAAGCCTTGCTCGCTTCCAGTTGTCTACGGTATTTCGCATTGGACAAAAAGGTAATCTGACCAGCAACCGCATTTTCCAACGTGCCGATTTGGGATACGCAGGTACCCGCATCGCCCTGGACGCGCCCGCCAAATCGAGCCACAATTTCCGACAGTCGGTAGGTTGGATGGATCATCGAAAAACGCCGTATGCCGGTTTACTTGCCTGTGGTTTCAACCGATTCTTCGGCCAGATACTTCAACACCCTGTCCGTGATATCCACACGCGGATTGCGGTACACCGCTTCTTGCAGGATGACGTCATAATCTTCGCTCTCGGCGATGGTCTTGATCGCCTTGTCGGCTTTGGCCAACACCTGTGCCAGTTCTTCGTTCTTGCGCAAGTTCAAATCTTCACGGAATTCGCGCTGTTGCGTCTGCAACTGCAAATTCAGATTGGCCAATTCACGTTCCTTGATGCGCCGGGTTGAGTCCGAGATCTTGCTGCCTTCCTTATCCAGGGAAGCCTGCAATTCCTTTACCTGCTTGATGAGCTTTTTGATTTCCTGATCCCGCACGGAGAATTCTTTTTCGATCTTCTGCTCCGATTGCACCGCCTGTTCGGACTCTCTCAGGATGCGTTCGGTATCGACGTAGCCGATACGAAATTCAGCCGCTTCGCCTATGGCGAAGCAGCTTGCCAGTAGCATGCATATACCGATCGTTTTTTTCATCTTGACTCCTCGCCGGACAAACCAATTCAAACGCGGTTTCCCCATTACAACTGTTAGAACATGCCACCCAATGAAAACTGGAATCCCTGCAACTTGTCCTGCGGCTGAGCGTTCAACGCTTTTGACCAGCTGATCTGGATCGGACCCGCAGGCGAAAACCAAGTTATGCCCACGCCCGTAGAATATCGCATTCCTATTGATCCAGGAACCTGTCCGCCAGTACCGTAGACTGCTCCGCCATCGACAAATCCGCTCAACCTCACGGATTTTTCCTTCTCCATTCCCGGGAAGGGTAGCAATAGTTCGGCATTGCCAACTACACGCCGATCCCCCCCCAGCGAATTGTTATTAATGTCTCTTGGGCCGAGGGAACTGTAATCGTATCCGCGTACTGAACCCGTTCCGCCGCCATAGAAGTTCTTGAAGAAAGGCAGTTGCATCCCACTGTAGCCACCAGCAATACCCAGATCACCATTGAGTCGCAAGACCAAATCATGGCCCATTGGCTTGAACCACTGCTGCGAGTAATTCAACTTGAAAAAACGCTGACCCGATACAGGCATGGACGCTTCAACCGAAGCACGTTGAACGGCGCCCTCTGTCGTATAAATGGAGCTATCCCGTGTGTCGCGTGACCAGCCAATCGTCCCCAACAAATTACTGTTGGATGAGCCGAACGTGTTGATGTAGTCCAGAAATCGTTGCGGACTGATGGAAGTCAGACCAAGTGCGGTATTTTCAAACGAGACACCATAATGGAACACTTCTTCATCCGTGATGGGGACTCCGTATCGCACCCCGGCACCGTAGGTTTCTGAAGTGTATTGGCTGACAGATACCATGGTTGCGTTGGTTCTGCGCTTATAAATATCAAATCCACGACTTATACCGTCATCCGTGTAATAGGGATTGGTATACGAAACCGAATAAACCTGATTGAGACTGCTCGTGTTGATCTGGGTCGCCAGGTAATTACCCGTGCCAAACAGGTTGGATTGGGTGATCCCTCCCATAAAGGTCAATCCCTCAGTATTGCTGTAGCCCATGCCGGCCTGGAAGTTTCCGGTTGGCTTCTCTTCGATGGACAGGTTCAAGTCGAGCTGGTCACTGGTACCTTGCACGGGTTGAGTTTCGATGTTCACGCTGGCAAAAAATCCGAGCTTGTCGATGCGTTGCTTTGATTTCTTGATCTTCGAGGTGGCAAACCATCCCCCTTCCATCTGGCGGAACTCACGGCGTATAACCTCATCCCGAGTCTTGTCGTTACCCGAGATATTGATCCGTCTGACATAAGCCCTCAGTAGCGGGTCAACCACGAAAGTGAACGCTACTTGCTGCTTCTCCTTGTCGATCTCCGGTATGGTATTCACATTGGCAAATGCATAACCTTCTTCGCCCAAACGCTCCGTGATCTTGCCTGATGAGGCCGTCAGTACCTCACGCGAGAAAATATCACCTGACTTGACCGTGATCAATTTCTTCATCTCAGCATTGGGTATGACTGATTTGGCGTCGACCACTTTGATGTCGGTCACGGTGTACTTCCCACCCTCGGAAATATTCAATGTGATGTAGATGTCGCGCTTGTCGGGTGAGATAGAGACCTGGGTGGATTCGATGGAGAAATCCATATACCCGGAATCGAGGTAAAAACTTCGGATCGATTCGAGGTCTGCTGACAGTTTTTGTTTTGAGTACTGGTCGTTATTGGTGAACCATGTGAACAAGCCGGGTGTGGTCAATTTCATTACATCCAGCAATTCGTCATCCCGGTACTTCTGATTGCCGACGATGTTGATCTGTCTGATCTTGGACGGTATGCCTTCGGTCACTTCGAAACTCACGGCAACACGGTTACGTTCCAACTCCGTGATCGTGGTTTTCACAGCTACCGCATACTTGCCCCGCGCAACATATTGCCGCTTTAATTCATGTTCCGATTTATCCAGGGCAGACTTGTCGAAAATACGGCCTTCCGCCAAACCGACCAATTTTAGATTGTCCCGTAATTGGTCTTTTGGGAAATCCTTCACACCATTGATCTCGACACTGGAGATAGTCGGTCGTTCTAATACCTGCACGACTAGAACCCCTTGGTCGGACAACAGTTTTACATCCTTGAAAAAACCGGTGGCAAACAAAGAATGTAACGCGGCAGTGGAACGTTCTTCATCCAGCGTATCGCCGACTTTTAGCGGAAGGTAGCTGAACACTGTCCCGGCTTCGGTGCGTTGAATACCTTCGACGCGTATATCCTTGATGACGAATGGCTCGGCAGCCCAAACGGATACGGCACAGATCAGCGGAAGAACTCCCGCCAGTAATTTAAAATCCATCGTTTTTTAACCCAAAATCAGGCGGCTGATATCGTTGTACAACGCAAAAGCCATCATGGTAACCAAGAGCGCTACGCCCACCTTCTGTCCGGCTTCCCACAGACTTTCTGGAACCGGACTTCCCTTGAAAAATTCGACCGCATAATACAGCAAATGACCGCCATCCAATAACGGGATGGGCAGCAAATTCAGAATCCCCAGACTGATACTGATCAAGGCAAGAAAACCGATGTAAGCCCCTAATCCAAACTGCGCCGACTGCCCGGCATAATCGGCAATCGTGATCGGGCCGGACAGATTGTTCAGCGCCACCTCACCCATCAACATTTTTCCCATCATTTTCAAACTCACGATGGAAGTTTCCCACGTTTTGCGCAACGCTTCCTGCAACGCAGCGAAAGGCGGATAACGGACCTCGGTCATCATCGCTTCGAAGGCTTGTTTGTCGATCTTTGGAGCCGCGCCGATACGGCCGATAGTTTGACTTCCCTCATTTACCGGTTCCGCAGTGACATTCAAACGAACAAGACTCCCCGCGCGTTCGATATCCACTTCAAGATTGCTGCCCGGATGACTGCGCACCACTTCGACAAAATTCTCCCACAGGCGCATTTCATTGCCGTTAACACGCACGACCCGATCATCCACACGTATTCCGGCACGCTGCGCTGCACCACCCTCGACCAACTTTCCAATGACGGGATAGATGGGCGGCTGAAAGGATTGCAGGCCAATCTTGCGCATGAAATCTTCATCCAGATCCGCGGCGGTCAGCCTGTTCATTTGAAGTGTACGGAACGATTTTTCTCCCTGCTCGTTTTGCAATTCGATGTTTGCATTCATTTGCTGCAACACCAGATCAAGCAACAGCCAACGAACGTCCTGCCAACTTGGAACAACTTGGCCATTGATGCTGATAATCGTATCTTTGGAGTGCAATCCTGCCGTGGCCGCAGGTGAATCCGCCGGGATGTCACCCAGAATGGGTTTGATGCCCGGGACACCGTAAATGAACAGTGCGAAATAAAAGACCACCGCCAATAACAGGTTGGCCAGTGGCCCAGCGACCACAATCGCCATGCGCTGCAACACCGGTTTCCGGTTGAACGAACGCGGCAATTCATGTGCATCCACTTCGCCCTCACGCTCGTCCAACATCTTGACGTAACCCCCCAAGGGGATCGCCGAAATCACCCACTCGGTCTCACCGTTAGCAAAACGTTTCGAGAAAATTACCTTGCCAAATCCGACCGAGAAGCGTTGTACTTTCACGTCGAACCAGCGCGCCACGGCGTAGTGCCCTAACTCGTGGAATACCACCAACACGGCGATGGCGACGATGAAAGCAAGCAACGTGGTCATCGAGCTATCCACGCGTGTGCAGCGGCCCGCGCGGCCGCATCGGCTGTCAACACATCTTGCAACGTATGGACTTCAGACCGTGTCAAACCGGCCAGCACTGATTCGATCAGGCGAGGAATGTCGAGAAAGCCGATGCGGCGGTCAAGGAAGGCGGCAACGGCAACTTCATTCGCGGCATTCAGTATGGCCGGTGTGGTCCCGCCAGCGCGCAACGCCTGATAGGCCAATAACAGGCAAGGGAAACGGATGAAATCGGGTGCGACGAAATCAAGTTTCGCCACTTGAAACAAATCGAGTGGTGCGACTCCGGAATCAATGCGCTCGGGATACGCCAGTGCATAAGCGATCGGTGTGCGCATGTCGGGATTGCCGAGTTGCGCCAGTACCGAACCATCGACAAATTGCACCAAAGAATGAATCACACTCTGCGGATGGACCACCACCTGGATCGCATCGGCGGGCGCGTTGAAAAGCCAGTGCGCCTCGATCACTTCCAAACCCTTATTCATCATGCTGGCCGAATCCACCGAGATCTTGCGCCCCATGCTCCAGTTTGGATGGGCACACGCCTGTTCCGGCGTGACCTGTTGCAACTGTTCCAGTGGCGTATTACGGAACGGCCCGCCGGACGCGGTGAGCAATATCTTGCTCACTCCGCTCTGTTTCATGTCGCCCTTGTAGTTGTGCGGCAAGGCCTGGAAGATGGCATTGTGTTCGCTGTCGATCGGTAACAACGTCGATCCGCTGCGGTGCACGGCCTCCATAAACAAATGGCCCGCCAACACCAGCGTCTCTTTGTTCGCCAGCATTATTTTCTTGCCTGCGCGTGCGGCAGCCAAAGTCGGCGGCATACCCGCCGCACCCACGATGGCCGCCATTACGGCATCCACTTCGGGCAAGGTCGAAACCCGTTCCAGCGCCGCAGTACCGCACAAGACTTCTGTTTCGATACCGGATATCCGGATACGTTGCTTTAGCCGCTCACAGGCAGCCTCGTCCAACAACACGGCATAACGCGGTTTGAAAATCTGGCACTGTTCGTACAGCAACTCATCCTGCTGATTCGCGGTGAGTGCGATGATTTGATATTTGTCTGCATGACGTGCGACCACATCCAGCGTGCTTTTGCCGATGCTGCCGGTGGACCCCAGGATGGTTAAACGTTGCACTAGCTCAATCCTTGGAAGATCAACGCCAAGGCAGCCAACGGCAAGGTGGAAGTCAGCGCGTCGATACGATCCAGCAGCCCGCCATGTCCCGGCAATAACGTTCCGCTATCTTTGATTCCGGCCTGACGTTTGATGGCAGACTCGAACAAGTCGCCGATCACCGCCAATACGACCCACCACCAGGCAGTCAACATCAGCGCAGGCAACATCTGTAGATTAGTGAACTCGGGCCTGAACATCCAAATCAGCCCGATGTAGATCGACACGCCCAATATCGCACCCGCCACACCTTCCCAGGTCTTGCCGGGACTGATGCTTGGTGCCAACTTCGTCTTGCCGAATTGACGACCGGCGAAATAAGCGGCGCTATCTGCAACCCAGACCAAGCCCATGATGCCAAGCAAAATCCAGGGACCCGGGACCTCCTCCCGCAGATCGATCATGGCCAATCCGGTCGGTATCAACAACATCCAACCCACCCACGCCATGAGCAGCGGTTGCTTCACTTTCCATCCCATCATCAACCAGGGCGGTATAACGATCAGCCACAACACAGCAGAAAGAAGATAGGCGATCAGATGTGTGGTGACACGTTGCTCGCTGGTCGAATTGGCATCCAAGGCCAATATCGCCAGCATCAACAGCAGCGTCGCGATCCAATAAATCTTGGTGCCCCGCGGACTCAACTCGGACATGCGGCACCATTCAGATGTGCCTTGCATCACGATCACCAATACCAGTACGGACCAGGCCAATGGGGGCAGCAAAAACAGTGCGGAAAGGAACAACACCAACATCACCATTGCTGTGATGACACGCGATTTAAGCACTGGGCTCTCCCTTCAGTTGTTCGCTGGTGCGACCGAAACGCCGCTCACGTTTTTGATAGGACTGGATGGCCGCTTCCAGTTCCGGTCGACCGAAGGCCGGCCACAGGATGTCGGTAAAAAAAAGTTCGGTATAGGCCAATTGCCACAACAGGAAATTACTGATGCGCTGCTCACCGCCGGTGCGGATGAACAAGTCCGGCTCGGGGGCGTAAAACATGGAAAGATAGGGGGTCAGTTCCTCTTCAGCAAAGGCTGAAGTCCTTTCCGGGTGCGCCTGACTCAAAGCATGCACGGCCTGCATGATGTCCCAGCGACCACCATAATTTGCGGCGATCGTCAGGGTGAGGCTGGTATTGTTGGCTGTCAGCTGTTCCGCCTGCTCGATATAACTCACCAGTTTTGCATCAAAACGACTGATGTCACCAATGATTTTCAGGCGTATGTTGTTGTCATGCAGTTTGCTTACTTCCCGCTCAAGCATCTTCATGAACAACTGCATCAGAAATGAAACTTCCTCTTCAGGACGCCGCCAGTTCTCACTGCTGAATGCGAATAGCGTCAAGTACTCCACGCCCATCTCACGGCAGGCTTTGACGACTTCACGCACTGTTTCCACCCCCCGCTGATGGCCCATGACACGCGGCATGAATCGTTGCTTGGCCCAACGCCCATTGCCATCCATGATGATGGCGATGTGACGCGGCACAGTATTGACGTCGGGGATGGTGCGGGTGGAACTGAAGAAAGGCAGTGCCATTATGGATGGCTCGTTTATACCGCCATCAGGTCGGTTTCTTTGGCCTGTAACGCTTTATCTATTTCAGCGACAAAACGATCAGTCAGTTTTTGCACGTCGTCCTGTGCACGTCGCTCGTCGTCCTCGCCAACTTCTTTGTCCTTGAGTAACTTCTTCAATTGCTCATTGGCCTCACGACGAATGTTCCGAAGAGCAATTTTGGCATCCTCACCTTCGTTCTTGATAATCTTTATCATATCGCGACGGCGTTCTTCGGTCAGCATCGGCATCGGCACGCGGATCAGGTCGCCATTTGTAGACGGATTCAAGCCCAGATCGGCATTGCGAATGGCCTTTTCCACCGCACTGATCATGTTTTTTTCAAACGGCTGTACGCCGATGGTGCGCGCATCCACCAATGTAATATTCGCCACTTGATTCACCAGAGCCGGACTACCGTAGTACTCCACCGTCACATGATCCAGTATGCCGGTATGCGCGCGTCCGGTGCGCACCTTGCCCAAATCCGCCTTGAGTGCTTCCAGCGACTTGGTCATCTTTTGTTCGACGTTCTTTTTGATGTCAGCAATCATGGTTGTCTCCGTCATCAATCACAGTAAACGAGCGTGCCTTCATCTTGTCCCATCACGACACGTTTCAGCGCACCTTCTTTGAAGATGCTGAATACGATGATAGGAAGCTTCTGATCCCGACAAAGCGTCAACGCCGTTGAATCCATCACTTTCAAATCCTTACCGATCGCCTCATCGAAGCTCACTTTTTGGTAGCGTGTCGCCTTTGGATCCTTCTTTGGATCAGCGGTATAAACACCATCCACTTTGGTCGCCTTGATGACGACCTCAGCATCCATCTCAACACCACGCAATGCAGCCGCAGTATCGGTAGTGAAAAACGGACTGCCGATACCCGCCGCAAAGATCACCACTTTACCGTCTTCAAGATAGCGTAATGCCTTGCCCCGAATAAAGGGTTCGGCCACTTGTTCCAAACTTAAAGCGGACTGGACGCGACAATCCAAACCTGCACGCTTCATCGCATCCTGCAACGCCATCGAGTTCATCACGGTGGCGAGCATACCCATATAGTCAGCCGTCGCTCTGTCCATCCCTTCCGCTGCTGGCGCGACACCACGGAAAATATTCCCCCCGCCCACCACCATCGCCACCTCCACCCCCAACTCGGAGACTTCCTTGATCTCCGCCACGATGCGTTCGATGACGGCACGGTTGATACCATAGCTGTCATCGCCCATCAGGGCTTCGCCGGAAAGTTTGAGCAGGATGCGTTTGTAGGCGGGTGCGGTCATGGTTCAGCCTTTCTTGATTGCGGCGACAGTAGCGGCGACTTCAGCGGCGTAGTCCTCCACCACTTTCTCGATACCCTCGCCCACCACAAACATCTGGAACGCAGCCACCGAAGCTCCCTTGCTCTTCAATAATTGCTCGATGGTTTGTTTGCCGTCCTCTGCCTTGACAAAGACTTGTCCAAGCAAGGTAACTTCCTTGAGGAATTTCTGCACAGTGCCTTCGGCGATCTTTTCCAGCATCGCTTCGGGCTTGCCGCCTTCGCGAGCTTTTTCGATGGCGATACGGCGTTCGGTAGCAATGTCTTCAGGATTCACACCGGAAGCATCCACCGATTTTGGCTTGCTGGCTGCGATATGCATCGCCAGATCTTTGCCCAAGGTCTCGTCACCACCGGAGAAGTTCACCATGACGCCGATGCGGCTGCCGTGCAAATAGGTTGCCAGTTTGCCGTCGGTAGTCGCGTAACGCTCGAAGCGGCGCACACTGAGGTTCTCACCCAGCTTCATCACCAGAGCTTTGCGTGTTTCTTCAACCGTACCCGAACCATTGGCTATCTGTAACGAAAGCAATGCTTCGCTGTCAGTGGGCGCATTCAAAGCAACGGTTTCCGCCACGTTCTTGGCGAACGACACGAAGTCGTCGTTCTTGGCAACAAAGTCAGTCTCGCAATTCACTTCAACCACAGCACCGATCTTGCCATCTACCGATAAATAAGCACCGATTACACCTTCCGCAGTCACTCGGGTCGCGGCTTTGCTAGCTTTCGCTCCGCTCTTGATGCGCAACAACTCTTCTGCCGCCTTGGCGTCGCCGTTGGTTTCCACCAGCGCCTTTTTACATTCCATCATGCCGAGACCCGTGGCCTCGCGCAGTTCCTTCACCATACCTGCGGTGACTTCTGCCATGTCAAACTCCTAATCATTTCACTAAAACTCGGGTTACAAAAAAGGGGGCTTGCGCCCCCTCGGTGCGGGAAGCCGGCTTAAGCCGCTGCTTTTTCCGCGACTTGTTCAGTCAACTCGTTCAATGCCTGCTCGCGTCCTTCCAGGATCGCATCCGCCACGCCACGCGCATACAAACGAATCGCCTGGCTGGAGTCATCGTTGCCGGGGATGATGTAATCCACGCCAAGCGGGCTGTGGTTGGTATCCACCACACCGATAACCGGGATGCCCAGCTTTTGAGCTTCGGTGACGGTTCCTTTTTGGTAGCCGACGTCGATCACAAAGATGGCTGAAGGCAGGCCCTGCAGATCCTTGATGCCGCCCAAGCTGCGCTCCAGTTTTTCCAGTTCGCGACGGAAAACCAGGCCTTCTTTTTTGGAGACTTTGTCGATGCTGCCGTCCTCAATCATGGCTTGAAGTTCTTTCAGGCGCTTGATGGAAAGCTGTACGGTCTTGAAGTTGGTGAGCATGCCGCCCAACCAGCGATGGTCAACAAAGGGTGAGCCGGCGCGAATCGCTTCTTCGCGGATGATTTCGCGCGCCTGACGTTTGGTCGCGACGAACAGCACCGTGCCTTTCTTTGCGGAGATCTTGCGAATTTCTTTCAGCGCGTCGTTGAACATCACGACGGTCTTTTCCAGGTTGACAATATGAATCTTGTTGCGATGGCCAAAGATATAAGGGGCCATCTTGGGATTCCAGAAACGGGTCTGGTGACCGAAATGGACACCCGCTTCCAGCATTTGACGCATTGTTACAGCCATTGTGATTACTCCAATCGTTAAGGGTTAAGTCTTCCACCCGTCAGCCTGATCCCCCGGTATTCAAGGGACACCCCAACATGAACGCGTGTGTGCATGACTGTTTATTCAGCAGTTGCCGGATAAACAGGGCGCGCATTGTAACCGAAGCGGCGGCCCGACTCAACGGGAGGATAAACAACGTACTCCCTAAACGAGATTTCAGAATTCGAAACAAAATAAACACTTAAATAAATGTAACAAAAAATCAAATTTACATCTTGACAAATTCGTTACAGTCCACAACCCCAGCAAATACGCCAGCTGCATCAATGTCAACCCCAACAAAAAACCATCACTTACAGCATCTTATTGTTTTTATTGGGTATTTATTCTGTATGTTTTTTGCACTAAGACTTGGAAATGCCTAAACCATGCGGGTTGTAACCTCGCTCCGACACAGTCATCCACAAAGTTATCCACAGCTTTTGTGGGTAAGAAAACAATTCGCTTTCACAACACCTAGTTAGCTTTGAATTGATGACTCACCTTGCCCAAAGTCAGGGGAACAAGTTACAGTTCGCGCCTTGGAATTTATGCCCCTATTTTTTGGAGACGTTGCGTGTTCACTCTCATAGAAGCGGCCGGTTGGCCTATCTGGTTACTCATCATCGCCTCACTGATCGCCGTCACACTCATCGTCGAGCGGCTAATCTTTCTGCGTAGCAAGAACATAATCCCCCCCAAGCTGTTGGATGAGGTGGTTGAAGAACTCAAGCAGCGGGGTGTCAGTACGCAGATGCTGAACAAACTAAGTGGCAGTTCACCCTTGGGCAAGGTTTTCTCGGCCGGCTTGAAGAACGTCAAGAGTCAACCCCAAGTCATGAAGGAATCAATCGAGGAAGCGGGACGAGCCGCCACCCACGAGATGGAAAGATTCCTCACCACGATTGGCACGATTGCCTCGATCAGCCCGTTGTTGGGTCTGTTTGGCACAGTCGTGGGGATGATCGAGATATTCGGCGCACAAAATGCAGGTGGCGCTGCCCCTGCCGAATTGGCACACGGCATTTCCGTGGCGCTGTACAACACTGCATTTGGCTTGATCGTTGCTATACCTAGCATGATCGCCTACCGGCACTTTCGCGCTTCGGTGGATTCTTTCACGATCGAGATGGAACAACAGGCGATCAAACTGGTTGAGGTCCTGCATGGTGAGCGCAAATGAATTTTCGGCGCGGACGAGCACGTGAAGAACCCGAGATCAATCTGATTCCGATGATTGATGTATTACTGGTAGTACTGATCTTTCTGATGGTCACCACCAGTTACGGAAAATTCTCGGAATTGCAAATAAATCTGCCCCAAGCGTCGGGTGAAGACAGCACGGTCCAAATCGGAAAGCCGATCACCGTCGCCGTGGATGCCTCGGAACACTTCGCCGTCAATGGCATCCGAGCCACTTTCAAAGACGTGAATGATTTTGCACAGGCATTGCGCAAAGCAGCCGGCGACCAAACCGACCCCACCATCGTCATCAATGCCGATGCCAAAGCCTTGCATCAGTCAGTAGTCAACATCATGGAATCTGCACGTGTTGCAGGTTATGGTCGAATCACCTTCACCACACAGAATCAAAACAAATAGTTTCGCGTCATGGAGAGGCTGCAACATTATTGGTATCGTCTTTCCCTGATCCACCTTGTTCTATTTCCAGTCAGCCTGGTCTTCAAAACACTGGTTGCGTTGCGCCGATTCCTCTACCGATGCGGTATTTTTGACACGGTTAAGTTGCCTGTTCCGGTGATTGTCGTCGGTAATATCAGCGTGGGTGGAACCGGAAAGACGCCGCTTACTTTGTGGTTGGTCAAACAATTAATCGGGGAAGGCTGGCATCCCGTCATCCTGAGTCGGGGGTATCGGAGATCCGCGAAGAAACACACCCCTCCACGACCTGTATCGCCGGATGACAATCCGAATGACGTTGGCGACGAACCCCTGTTAATGGCACAGCGCGAATTGTGTCCGGTCTGGATCGGAAATGACAGGCCCGCAGTCGCGCAGCGTATGCTGGAAGCTCATTCCGAATGCGATGTGATCGTGTGCGACGACGGACTACAGCACTACAGATTGAAACGAGATTTAGAGCTGGTCGTAGTGGATGGCAATAGGCGTTACGGTAACAGATTGATGTTGCCTGCCGGGCCTTTACGCGAGCCAATATCGCGGTTGCACGAGGCTGATGCTGTCGTCGTCAATGGGGGCGCAGTGTCTGATTCGGAATTCAGCATGCGGTTGGAGGGAACACAATTCTTCAATCTTCTTAATCCGCGACTGATCTCAAACGCCAACGATTTTGCCGGACAACGCTTGCACGCCATCGCCGGGATCGGGCATCCCCAACGGTTCTTTCGTCACTTGGAGCAACTCGGTTTGAACTGCACTACGCATTCGTTTGCCGACCACTATTTCTATCTCTCATCCGACCTCGACTTCAAAGATGCTGACGCAATACTCATGACAGAAAAAGATGCGGTAAAATGCGCCGGGTTCGCCACCGAGAAACTTTGGGTGTTGCGAGTGGATGCGCAAGTCAGCCCGGCTCTCGCCCAACTCATCAAGGACAAAATCTCACTTCATGGACGCTAAACTTCTCGATATTCTGGTTTGCCCGCTGTGCAAATCACCGCTGCTTTATCGCAAGCACGAACAAGAGCTGATCTGCAAAGCGGACCGTTTGGCCTATCCCATCCAGGACGACATCCCGGTAATGCTGGCTGACGAAGCGCGCACCCTTTCAGTCGAGGAAGTCGAAAAACTCTGATGCTGGATTTCAAGGTCGTCATCCCTGCCCGCTTCGCTTCCACCCGCTTACCCGGCAAGCCGTTGCTGGATATCGGCGGCAAGCCGATGGTAATTCGCGTTGCGGAACAGGTGTCACAGAGCGGAGCGCAACAGATCATCCTCGCCACCGACCATCAACCCATCGTCACCGCCGCGCAACACCACGGTTATCAAGCCTGCATGACGCGAGCCGACCATACCAGCGGCACGGATCGCATCGCCGAAGTGGCCCAACAACAACAATGGGCCGACGATACCATCGTCGTCAATGTGCAAGGCGATGAGCCTTTTATACCTCCGTTGCTCATACGCGCTGTTGCACAGCATCTTTATGACCACCCTCAATGTGATATCGCAACGGCCTGCCACCCCATACATGATGAAGCGTCGATACGAAACCCAAACATCGTCAAAGCCGTGTTGGACAAACAGGGGAATGCCCTGTATTTCAGCCGCGCGCCCATTCCATGGTCTCGAGATGCTTATGCCCAATGCCTGCCCGCACCCGCCGATGCTCCTGTTTTGAGACACATTGGGATTTACGCATATCGTGCCAAATTTTTACAGGCATTCGGCAAACTTGCTCCGGCACACATAGAACAGATTGAGGCGCTGGAACAATTGCGTGCGTTGTATCATGGCTACAAGATCGGAGTGGCCATCACAACAGATGCTCCTCCCAGCGGTGTGGACACAGAGCAAGACCTGCATATCGCGAGACAAATTTTCAATAACCAACCCGGGGAACGAACATGAGACTGATTCTGCTAGGTGCACCTGGTGCCGGCAAGGGCACACAAGCAAACTTCATCAAGGAAAAATTCGGTATCCCGCAGATTTCAACCGGTGACATGTTGCGCAGCGCGGTTAAAGCAGGCACCCCGCTTGGCATTGCTGCAAAAAAAGTGATGGATGCGGGCGGTTTGATTTCGGACGAAATCATCATCGATCTGGTTAAAGAACGTATCAAAGATTCCGACTGTGCCAATGGCTTTTTATTTGACGGATTTCCACGCACCATCCCGCAAGCACAAGCCATGAAGGATGCGGGAATCAACATTGATTTTGTCGTCGAAATTGATGTCGCGGATACCGAAATCGTCAATCGCATGAGCGGACGACGTGTGCATCTGGCATCCGGACGCAGCTACCACGTCATCTTCAACCCGCCCAAGGTTCCCGGCAAGGATGACATCACCGGTGAAGATTTGGTGCAACGTCCGGACGATGTCGAAGACACGGTCGTCAAACGTCTAAATGTCTATCATGACCAAACCAAACCATTGGTTGAATACTACACCGCCTGGCAGAAATCTGGCGCGGCGAACTCTCCCAAAGTGGTCCATGTTCCTGGGATTGGGGATGTGAATGCCATCCGTGATCGAATCTATCAGGCACTGGGTAAATGAATATGGCGAGCAAACCTGTCCTGACATTGGAGGACGCCAAGCGGATCGCTGCAGCTGCCGAAGCTGAAGCTCAAAAGAATGATTGGGCGGTGGTCATTGCCGTGGTGGACGATGGCGGTCATTTGCTGTATTTGCAACGCAGTCACGAAACCCAATTTGGAAGTGTCGAGACTGCAATCGCCAAAGCCCACGCAGCAGTTGCATTTCAACGCCCCACCAAAACTTCGGAAGACGCCGTACTAAGTGGACGACTGATTCATTTGGCATTACCCGGTGTGATACCCGCCGAAGGCGGGGTGCCGGTCGTCATTGAAGACATCGTCATCGGAGGTTTGGGAGTCAGCGGCGTACGTTCCGTCCAGGACGGACAAGTTGCCGCTGCCGGGTTGAGTGCGTTATAAAATATATTCTGAATTCGATCTGAATACTAATTTACTTATTCAAGCCGTTCTGCATCGAAAATCTTCTTGAACACAAGACGAAACGCAATAGGGGCAGGAAATCAAATGCATTTTGTTGACAGATTGAGCTTATTCTTATTGGTGGACAATACGACTTTTGTCGGCGATGTTGCCCTGATTCAGGAAGGCAATGCTTTCAAGTTGAACACGAAATATTGGCAGTTGAGAGCAAAAGCAAAGAATTATTCAACCAAGGAACTTGATAGTCGAATCAAGTTGTTCTACCAAGAAAAAGCCTTTGCAGAGAACAAGACCTCTATTCCGCCCTTTGAAGAACGCTTGAGCAAATTGCATTTGCTATTGGCAAAACGCTCGCGGGCACGCAGGCTTTTAAGCTCGGTAAAAAGTGAAGTCGAACTTGAATTTTGGTGGAAGTGGCACAACAGAAACCTGTGGGATCTTTGGCTGAGCACCGCCATGATCAACTGGGAAAGTTAGGGCGTACCGCACCCCTAACTATTTCCCCGCCGTTCAACAATCAGGCTGGCAAACGGTAATGCGCCTGAGTCATATTATCAACCCCGCAAGGCAGCGCTTCGATCCAATTTAAAAACTCGTTCACCATCTTTTTGCCCTTGAACATTCGTCCGTGTTGCGGCACGATCATTTCGACATCCATGCCCCGCACCATATTGACCCAGAAACGACATATCTTGTTTGAGATCATGTAGCGTTTGTGGAAACCCTCCATGTATTGGATGTGAGACCTAAAATCCTCAACCGGTGTGTCTGCGGCAAAATGGGGGACGATTGAAGCGCCCATGTCACCGCTGAATAAAATTTTGCTCACGGGATCATAGAATTGGAAATTGCCTTCTGAATGCATAAAGTGCGCCGGGACGGCCTTGACTATGGACTGTCCCAAAGGGATATTCATGCCCTCGTCCGGAATACCAACGATCCGTCCGGTTGCATTGCCCACACTGCAAAAATGCGGCACGAAACGCGCCCAAAGTTTTGAGATCAGCACCTTGCAGTCCGAGTGGATCATCCATTTATTGACCGATGCGATGATGTCAGGGTCGGCATGCGAAGCCAGGATGTATTCAAGATTTTTCGGGGGGAAATAGCTGTGCATCGCCATCAGGAGTCCGTTGTAGGTCATGTTTCCGCCTGGGTCGAGCAGTGCGCCATGCCCATTATCGACAATAAGAAATTGATTGGCCTGTACCGCCTCTCCCGTGGTGTCATCCACCAAATCATCAAACATCAAGCAAAGATGCTTGCCATTGCTAAACAATTCAATTGCCATTCAACCTCCCAGTGAATTTTTATTTTCAGCCGACCTTGCCAAATTTTCGAAGGAAAATTTTTCCGGAATTACTCTAATTTTAAGCCGCGTGGGCATGATACACCTCAGTACTATGCGCGGTAAAAAAATGGCGTAATATGCGCACCGGCGATTCACAAATTCTTCGAACACTCTTTTACGGAGCTTGCTACATGGCCAAGAAAAATGCTTTTTATGCCCAGTCCGGCGGCGTCACATCCGTCATCAATGCCTCAGCCTGCGGGGTGATCGAAACCGCGAGAAAACACAAAGACAAGATTGGGAAAATCTATGCGGGACGCAACGGAATCATCGGTGCGCTAACGGAAGATCTGATCGACACCGGAAAAGATTCTGCAAAATCCATCGCTGCTTTACGCTCAACACCTTCCGGCGCATTCGGTTCATGCCGCTTCAAACTCAAATCACTGGAACAAAACCAACGCGAATACGAACGATTGATCGAAGTGTTCAAGGCACACAACATCGGTTATTTCTTTTACAACGGTGGCGGCGATTCCGCCGATACCTGTTTCAAAGTTTCCCAGATCTCGGAAAAGATGGGTTATCCGGTCCAGGCCATCCATGTTCCCAAAACAGTGGACAACGATCTTCCCATCACCGACTGCTGCCCCGGCTTCGGTTCGGTGGCAAAGTACGTCGCGGTATCGGTGCGTGAGGCCAGTTTCGACGTGGCGTCGATGTGCAAGACCTCGACCAAAGTTTTCGTGGTGGAAGTAATGGGACGCCATGCCGGATGGATCGCCGCCGCAGGCGGATTGGCTTCCGACAAGAATTGCGAATTGCCTATTGTCATCCTGTTCCCGGAGATCGAATTCAACCAGAAGAAATTTCTCGCCAAAGTGGACAGCATGGTCAAGAAACACGGCTATTGCAGCGTGGTGGTGTCGGAGGGCTGTCACTACCCCGATGGCAAGTTCCTCGCCGAGCAGGGCACGCGCGATGCCTTTGGTCATGCGCAACTGGGCGGGGCGGCACCCGTGGTCGCCAACATGATCAAGGAAGCATTCGGCTACAAATTCCATTGGGCTGTGGCCGATTACCTGCAGCGCGCTGCCCGCCACATCGCCTCCAAGACCGACGTCGAACAAGCCTATGCGCTGGGCAAAGCCGCAGTGGAATTGGCGCTTAAAGGCCAAAATGCGGTCATGCCAACCGTGCAGCGCCTGTCCGACAAACCCTACAAATGGAAAGTCGGCGTCGCACCGTTGTCCAAGGTCGCCAACGTGGAAAAGTTCATGCCGCGCAATTTCATCACCGCGGACGGTTTTGGCATCACCGAAAAATGTCGGACTTATCTTTCACCATTAATCAAAGGCGAAGACTATCCAAGCTACAAAGATGGGCTTCCCCAATATGTGCAACTGAAGAATGTAGCTGTCGCAAAGAAGTTGGAAGAGTTCAAGATTTAATTTCTTTAAACATACCGCTCCGCAAGGGGCGGTTTTTACTTAAGGGGGAAGATCATGGCGGGAGGTTTGGTTTTTGCGTTGGTATGTGCGATTGCGGCGATACTGTACGGTGCATTTTCGAGCAAATGGATACTGGGTAAATCAACCGGCAGCGAGAAGATGCAAAGCATCGCCGCCGCGATCCAGGAAGGTGCATCGGCCTACCTGAACCGGCAATACACCACCATCGGCATCGTCGGCGCCATTCTGTTCGTGGTTATTCTGTTCACGCTCAAATGGCCGACAGCAATAGGTTTCGCCATCGGCGCGATCCTTTCCGGCTTAACGGGTTACATCGGCATGAACGTTTCGGTACGCGCCAATGTGCGTACCGCTGAGGCAGCCAAAGAAAGCTTGAATGCAGCCTTGAATGTGTCCTTCAAAGGCGGCGCGATCACCGGCATGCTGGTGGTGGGGCTGGGGCTACTCGGCGTGGCGGGCTATTACGCGTTCCTCACGCTGGTGATGCAAAGCAGCGGCGCAGACGCCACCCATGCACTGGTTGGTCTTGCATTCGGCGGCTCACTCATTTCCATCTTTGCGCGGCTTGGTGGCGGGATTTTCACCAAAGGTGCAGACGTGGGTGCCGACCTGGTGGGTAAAGTCGAAGCCGGTATCCCCGAGGATGATCCGCGCAATCCCGCCGTGATTGCCGACAATGTGGGTGACAACGTCGGTGACTGTGCCGGTATGGCGGCCGACCTGTTTGAGACCTACGCGGTGACCATCATCGCCACCATGTTGCTGGGCGGACTGCTGATCACCGGATCACCCGAAGCGGTGATCTACCCGTTGGTGCTGGGCGGCTTCTCCATCATCGCCTCCATCGTCGGTACCTATTTCGTCAAAGCACGCGAGGGTGGCAAGATCATGAATGCGTTGTATCGCGGTCTGACCGTCTCCGCCGTGTTGGCGGCAATTGCCTTCTACCCCATCACCACCATGATGATGGGTGATGGCGTGATGATAGAAGGACACTTGGTATCATCGCTTAATCTCTACTATTCCACCCTGATCGGGCTGGCATTAACCGCAGCAATGGTGTGGATCACCGAGTACTACACCGCCACCGAATACGCGCCGGTTCGCCATATCGCCGAAGCCTCCACCACCGGACACGGTACCAACGTGATTGCCGGATTGGGCGTTTCAATGAAGGCTACCGCCGCACCGGTATTGGTTGTTTGTATGGCGATCTGGGGCGCCTATGAATTGGCGGGACTGTACGGCATCGCCATTGCGGCCACTTCGATGCTATCCATGGCCGGTATCATCGTGGCGCTGGATGCCTATGGACCAATCACTGATAACGCGGGTGGTATCGCTGAGATGTCCAAATTGCCTCCCGATGTGCGCAAAATCACCGATGCACTGGATGCGGTAGGCAACACCACAAAAGCCGTCACCAAAGGTTATGCCATTGGTTCGGCCGGTCTGGCCGCATTGGTATTGTTCGCCGACTACACGCACGCGCTGGAGGCCAAGTTGGGCTTGGTCACGAGCTTCGACCTGTCGAACCACATGGTCATCATCGGCCTGTTCATCGGCGGCATGGTGCCTTACTTGTTCGCCGCGATGGGCATGGAAGCGGTCGGTCGCGCTGCCGGATCCGTGGTGGTGGAAGTGCGCCGCCAGTTCAAGGAGATTCCCGGCATCATGGAAGGCACCGGCAAACCGGAATATGGCACCTGCGTTGACATGCTGACCAAGGCCGCCATCAAGGAAATGCTTATCCCTTCGTTGCTCCCGATCGCCGTTCCGGTGATCGTTGGGCTGACACTCGGGGCACAAGCACTCGGCGGCGTATTGGTCGGCACTATCATCACCGGCATCTTCGTCGCGATCTCGATGACCGCCGGCGGCGGAGCGTGGGACAACGCCAAGAAATATATCGAGGAAGGCAACTTCGGCGGCAAAGGCTCGGAAGCACACAAGGCCGCCGTTACCGGCGATACCGTGGGTGACCCCTACAAAGACACGGCTGGCCCGGCTGTCAATCCGCTAATCAAGATCATCAACATCGTGGCGCTGATGATCGTGCCGTTGTTGTAATTTACACACCGGCAATACTCTTCAGGGGCTGCTTGTGCAGCCCCTTTTTCATGGCACCGGATGATACAATTCGCGCCTTCAATTTTTCACATAAAGGCAACGTATCATGAGCTTGAACAAAGTCCCTTCCGGCAAAGACCTTCCCAACGACTTCAACGTCATCATCGAGATCCCGATGCATGGCGAGCCGGTCAAATACGAAGTGGACAAAGAGTCGGGGGCGATCTTCGTTGACCGTTTCATGAACACCGCGATGCATTACCCGTGCAACTACGGCTACATCCCGCACACCTTGTCCGACGATGGTGATCCGGTGGATGTGCTGGTCATCACCCCCGTACCGTTGAACAGCGGCGTGGTGGTGCGCTGCCGTCCGCTATGCGTGTTGAAGATGGAAGATGAATCCGGTTTTGATGCCAAGGTGCTGGCCGTGCCGGTGGACAAACTCTCCACGCTGTATCGCGGCTTGAAGAGCCACACTGAATTACCCGAGATTGTGCTGAAACAGATCGAACATTTCTTCGCGCACTACAAAGACCTTGAGCCCAACAAATGGGTAAAGATCGGCGGCTGGGAAGGCATCGAGGAAGCGCGCAAAGAAATCATGGAAGGCGTCGCCAACTACGAGAATTCCACCGACAAACCGCAGTTCTGATCCAACCGGAGAATACGATGACCGCACGCATCATTGACGGCAAAGCCATTGCACAGGAAGTACGCACCGAATGGAAAGCCCGCGCCGATGCTTTAAAAGCGCGCGGCATCACGCCGGGTCTGGCGGTCATCATCGTCGGTGAAGACCCGGCCTCCAAAGTTTACGTTGCCAACAAAGTAAAAGCCTGCGCGGAATTGGGTTTGCACTCCGAGCATATCGCCCTGCCCGCCGACACCAGCGAAGCCGTACTCCTGGCCAAGATCGCCGAGTTGAATGCCGACCCGAAGATTCACGGCCTGCTGGTGCAATTGCCCGTACCCCGGCACATCAACAGCGACAAGGTGTTGAACGCCATCAGTCCGGACAAGGACGTCGACGGTTTCCATCCGCTCAACGTGGGTGCACTCGCAACCGGCAACATGCGCTTCGCACCTTGCACGCCTTATGGTTCATTGGTTTTGTTGCAAAAAAGCGGGGTGGAAATCGAAGGTAAACACGCCGTGGTGATCGGCCGTAGCAACATCGTGGGTAAACCGATGGCGTTGTTGTTGTTGCAGCACAACGCCACAGTCACCATTTGCACCTCAAAGACAGTTGACCTCGCCAAATTCACGCGCGATGCCGACATCCTCGTGGTCGCCACCGGCAAACCGAAGATGATCACCGGCGACATGATCAAACCCGGCGCAGCCGTCATCGACGTCGGTATCAACCGCATGGACAATGGAAAATTGTGCGGCGATGTGGATTTCGATTCCGCCAAAGAAGTCGCCGGCTGGATCACACCCGTGCCCGGCGGTGTCGGCCCCATGACCATCACCATGCTGGTGGCGAACACGGTGCAATCGGCAGAGCGCGTCGCGAACTTAGGCAACAGTCTGCGCTGACCACAGCGTTTCCAGCCCCGTTCCCAACCTGCTCAAACGTAAACGTTTGACAGTTTCTAAATTCATTTTCAGGCAAGGATAATTACGCATGACAACAAATATCCCGCCATCCCCCTCCCCTGCAGCCCGCAGCAGCGGACACTCCTTCAACGAACTGCCGCTGTCGCCCGCCATATTGGCGACCTTGCAGCAACTCGGCTACCTGACCATGACACCGATCCAGGCGGCCAGCCTGCCGTTTGCTCTGGCCGGGCAAGATCTGATCGCACAAGCCAAGACCGGCAGCGGCAAGACGGCTGCGTTCGCGCTGGCGCTACTCACCAAGCTCAATCCGCGTCACTTTGGCGTGCAAGCCATGGTGCTGTGCCCTACTCGCGAACTGGCGGATCAGGTGACGCAGGAGATTCGCCATCTGGCACGCTCCGCAGACAACATCAAGATACTGTCGCTGGTCGGCGGCAGCACTATGCGTCCGCAGCGCGACAGTCTGGAACACGGCGCGCACATCGTCGTCGGCACACCGGGACGCATCATGGATCACATCGAACGCGGCAGCCTCAAGTTGGATGCGCTCAACACGCTGGTGCTGGACGAGGCGGATCGCATGCTGGACATGGGCTTTTACGACGACATCGCATTCGTGGCGAAGCAATGCCCGACGCAACGCCAGACCCTGCTGTTCTCGGCGACCTACCCGGAGGGCATCGCGCGCCTGGCGCGCCAATTTTTGCGCAATCCGCAGGAAATAAAGCTGTTGGAACAACATGAAGAAAGCAAGATTCGCCAGCGCTTTTACAAAGTGGAAAACACGGAGCGTTTACAAGCCGTCGGCCTGCTGCTCAAGCACTATCGCCCGGTCAGCACGCTGGCCTTCTGCAACACCAAGCAGCAATGCCGCTCCCTGCTGGAAGTGCTGCATGCCCAAGGTATTAAAGCGCTGACCTTGAATGGCGACATGGAACAACGCGAACGCGACCAGGTGTTGATCCAGTTCGCCAATCGCAGTTGTTCGGTGCTGGTGGCCACCGATGTGGCCGCGCGCGGACTGGACATTGCTCAACTCGAAGCGGTCATCAACGTCGATGTCACACCCGATCCGGAAATCCATATCCACCGCATCGGTCGCACCGGCCGCGCCGATGAGAACGGCTGGGCGCTCAGCCTGTGCAGCCCGACCGACCGCCATCGCATCATCACCATCGCACAGATGATGCACATTGAACCCGAGTGGCATGAGCTAAACGAACTGCAAATCAAGGATGACTCACCGCTGGTGCCACCGATGGTGACCCTACAAATCCTCGGCGGCCGCAAAGAAAAGATTCGCCCCGGCGACGTGTTGGGCGCACTCACTGGCGAAGCCGGATTCACGCGCGAACAAGTCGGCAAGATCACCGTAACCGATATGTCCACCTACGTTGCCGTGGTGCGCAACATCGCGCGCGAAGTCGTGCGTAAATTGTCCGCAGGCAAAGTCAAAGGAAAGACGGTGAAAGTAAGAGCGTTGGAAGATTGATTGGATCGCCAGCAAATAGCCAAATCGAGGTACCCGCCATGCACTTGCCAGTTTGCCAATCGCACACGCGCAATTAGACGTTGGAAAGGACGAAGAACGTGTCGCCTACCGCAGATTTTGCGGTGTTATTGCAACATGAACGTCTCGTATTCCAATAAGTCGAGTTTGCGCGAAAGCAACTTCATCCCCGTCAGTACCGTGATCAATAAGGCGATAGCGAAACCGTAGCCATAATAACTGGCCCCCAGTTGCAAACTGAGTGCTGTCAGTGCCACGTTTGCAGCAAGGAATAACACACAGAGAAATACCACGATATTGCGTTTGTCCAAGTAGAAGAAAATGTTGAGAATCCCGAGCAGAACCACCTGCAAACCTGCCGCAACCACGTCAACATAAAGCAGTGGCAAATAAAGGCTGGAGATTCCCAGCCAGCCGAGCAGTTTTTCACCCAGTACGAATACCGCCAAAACCGCGATCGCCTGGATTTTTACGATTTCGAACAGACCCTGTCTCACTGTAAACAACATGTTGTCGCGCATGTTTTCGATGTGGTCGAGCGATCCTCCTTCACGCACCGCGTTGTAGAATTTCTCGTAGTACTCGACAAAATCCGTTTCAATCCGTACCAGAAATACAGCCATGCCGGGAATAATCGCCAGATAGGCAAGGAAGATCGGAAGATCGTAAATCAGTGAGGCGCGCAACGGGCCGATTATGAGCTGGCTTGTGTCCGGATAGAACCAGAACATCAGTTTGTCCACCCAAACCGCGAGATTGTAGACAAATCCTGACCAGATCAGACTGATGTACATCGCCCCCGGTTTTAGAAAATCGAAAGCGACTGACACGTTAGTCAAGGGGAAGGTACGCAGTGTCAAGGACACCATGCCGATCAGCAGCACAAAATGGCCGATGACAAAGCCGAGCAACAATCCCTCCATTCCCTTGGTGCGCAGAACCAGCGCCCCAAGCACCGTAACGGAGTAACCAATCGCAAATACCACCACGATCTCTTTGTACTGCTTCATGCCCGACAGAAAAATGGTCGCGACCCAGATTGCACACAGGATGACAAAACCGGAAAGCATCAAGAGACGGTATGGAATGCTCATTTCGGAAAAAAATACGAATAGCAACAGCATTCCCAGTATCCCGCTGATACTTGTGACGATCAGCAGCATGCCATTGAAATTCGGCAGAACACTTTCATCTTGTTTTTTGAAGAGTCCATCAGCGATGAAGCGGGTGAAACCGAGTTGAATGAAACCGGTGAGGATCAATGAGCTGAGAATGAGGTAGGTCACTGACACTTGGAACTGTACGATCAATGCATGCGGATACACCACCCCGAGGCTGAGAAAACCTACAAAGAGGATACCCACGATGGACAGCACCCAAGGACCAGAGCTGATGATTCCGGCATAGGCATAAGCCTGGAACAGTCCAAAATAGCTTTGTTTCTGCAACAGCTTGCGTAACTCGAAACCTATGCCTGCCATGATGTCGCCGACTCGTAGATAGACTGATAACTGGCGAACATCTTTTCCTGAGTGTAATGGGCCTCTACTCTCTTTATGCCTGCCTGACTAGCCTCGTTCCATGCTGCAACATCGGTCAATAGCTCCAATGCGGCTTCCGCCAACGCTTGCGGGTCAGCTATCCCGACGATCCGTCCTGCCACTCCCAAGGATTGATCCTGTTGATCCAGCCCGAAAATCAGTTGCCTGCATGAGCCAACATCCGTACTCACTGCGGGCACACCTGCGGCGAAACCCTCCAGCAACACGAGCGGCAAACCTTCACTGATCGAGCTGAGTATGACCAGGCCGATCTTGGGCAGCAGTTCTGTCATCTGCTGGAACCCGAGGAATTTTACGTTGTTGCCAAGACCCAGTCCGTCAACCAGATTCCGGCATTCCACGGCATAGTCCGGATCCTCATCTTCCGGTCCGGCTATCCATCCCTGCGCTTCAGGCATACGGTTGACCACCGTGCGCATCGCACGAATGTAGGTCTTGATATCCTTGATCGGCACGACACGACCGATCAGACACAAAATCGGCGGTGGTGATGCTGAACGTTGCGCGCGCAACGGCATGAAGCGTGACACATTGACCCCATTGGGAATATTTCGGGTGCGTTGTGCTGGGGCGCCATCTTCGATCTGTCGCAAACGATTGGCCTCAAACAGGGCGACGATATGATCGGAGCTTTCGTAACAGCGCGATCCCAGCGCCTGAAAGAAACGTATCCACAATTGGCGGAAATAACTGATCTCGGTCGGGTCGCGCTGGAACACGTTGCGGTTATCTTTTACCCACTGCGCCTGAAACAAGTCGATCTTGCGTTCCTTGGTGTAAATACCGTGCTCGGAAAGAATCAGCGGGCGGTTGTTCTTTTCTTTCAGAATGGCCCCCAGCAATCCGGCGTAACCGGTGGAAACCGTGTGGTAAGCACGTACTGGAATAAAATTATCCGCGATTTCGGCCAGCATCCACACCGGTGCGTGCATCGAACGTACTGTCCAAAAATAATCCACAAAAGAGGGGTCGCTACAGTATTCCTGGTATTTCTCTTTGACGAATGCCCAGGATTCCTGACTGTACAAAAATGTTTCCAGCCCCGCTCCGCCTTGTTTCGTCAGCTCCGGTAGCAGCTTGCGGAATGTTCCCAGAACATCCTGCTGATCCTCCTGTAAGCGGAAACAGTTGTGAAGGTGCCGGATGTCGGCAAACACTTGGGGGTCGCCGTGTATCGCGCGCACTTGCGGGACGGCGTGTTTGCTTTGCAGGTAGTGCGTTTCCAAGTGCACCACATTATCCGGCAGTGGATATTTTGCTTCCCCATATTCTTCGGCACTGCTGCCGATGAAAACCAGGGCAAAACTATATTGCGGGAATCCACGGATGATTTGGTTGACCCAGCTGGATACCCCGCCGGCTACAAAAGGGAATGTACCCTCAAGTAACAAGCCTATGTCAGCGCGCTCCGCGCGCGGAAACTTCATGCGGATGTTTCCTGGGACAACAACCTAACGCCCTTGCCCGAACTGCCAACCCAGAAGTTGATCGCATTCTTCATGACCGGTGTGATTTGGGATGCCGATATCCGCATGAGCATGTTTTGCACTTTATTAAGGTCGCGACGATCAAAGGCGATTTCAACCAGATACGGCAACACACGTGACTCGGGCAAACCGTGTGCCATTGCTGACTCCAATATCAGTTGTGCTTCTTCATGCCGCTTCAGTTCATGCAGAATACGGCCTTTGAGAAACAGCATGCCTGCATCCTGTTGCGCCAATTTCAATGCTTCATCCGAGAATGAAAGTGCTTGGTTCAAAGTGTGGATGCGCAGATCGCCCTGCGCCAAACCTGCATAGACCATTTCCCAATAAAGCTCGGCAAGATGCCTAAGCACGACCAACTGCATTTCAGTGTTGATAGCACTCCTCAAATTGACGAGTTCCCGATGAATCTGTTCTGTGATCTTTTTTTCCCGGCCGTCGAGCAAACCATAGGCGACTAATCGAATATCGTCCGATGCGTCGCCCAGCATGTTTTGCAGTAGCGGGCTTGAAATACGTGCCGGAATCCCCTGCAGTGCAAGCAGTGACTGCAAACGTTGCGGCGCGGGAATGGAAAGCTGAGCCAGGCGGGGAGCGAATCCCCCCCTGACTGAATCTCATTTCCGGCTCGCGCAACGACAGCACGAACTCCGGCCAGATCAGGTTGGCAAAAGGAGATTGGACCTTATCGTGCCGATGGTAGCCGGAAAAAATGACTGCCGATATCAAGCCCAACATCCCCAACAACGGAATAAAGAATGAAAAATTAAACAGGATCAGTGTTGTCATCAAACGGGGATGGCGAAACTTCTCCGGCATGTAATTCCAACAGGCCAAAGCAAGGAAAACACTTGCTGCACTATGTTGCAACAGAAACAAGAACAAGATCCTGTCGCTGTTTCCGTTCATCCAAAGCGTCCCCAGTGCGGCCGTCTCAAACACCACAGCAATTGCGAAAAGTATGAATTTAATCATGTCGATCTGCAAAGATTCGTTGCAAGGAGGCTATCGGGACACTGTCAGCCAGACTGATTCTGATGGGAGTCAGACGCCAAGAGTCGTAATCGAGTCCCATGTACTCTTTAAGCATGGTTTCGATACGCAACAAATAGCCATCGATTGACAAGTCATTTGCCAATGGCATCAGATTAACCAGCAACAATCGATTGCCGACTTTCAATTGCCATGAAATATCAAGACTGCGCCGAATATTTGACATATTGGAGATCGCCTGCCGACCCACATCATTATTTTCGAATGACAGAACAACAATATAGCTATTGATGCCAAAAGTGTTTTGCAGGCGCAACAGACGGGAATATTCCGCAGCAAAATCAGCAGGGGCCTCGGGAAACACCGCGAGGAACTGGCGTGTTCCCTCTGCCTCGATCACACAATCCGCGTAATAGCCAAGCATCACCGAAAGCATTTGCAGGTTTTCCTCGTTCAGCGCGAGAAATGGCATTCGGTCGATTGCAAGTACACCCAATAATTTCTTGTCGCTGGTGAGTATCGGCGCGATCACCAAAAACGGTGATGGCGATGCCGCGTCGGCCAGCCCCTCTATCAGCAGATGCGACAAGGATTGATGTTCCAGAGCATGTCGCAGCAACGGATCACTTGCCAGAAGATTTGCCGGGGAACCGATTTCACTGGTTCTCGCATACTCTTTATTATTGGAAAAGGCGAAGATCGCTGCCGACTCCAATTGACAGTATTGAGTCAACAACTGCAACAAAGAGTTCGACGCGGGCATGTCTGAATCCCCTGGATTAAGGGTCAGTAGACGCAACGCTTCCAGAGCGTCACGCAACGTCACCGGCTTGGTCAGAATCTCCTGCTCCATGCGATCGTGCGATAGTCTGAGCAACAAGTGACGCAGGGTAATTCTGCTCAGGCGCTCGCTCAGATAGTGATTGGTTTCTTCAGCCCTGCGCAAGCGGACACCCCAAACTGCGCTGAATTCGCCGGACAACATGACCAGAACCAGTCCGCCCAGAAAAAACTCCTCAGGAAAACTCTCTTGTGACTCACTCAAATAGGCAATGATTTTCCAGGAAACAATCAGGATGAGCGATGAAACAATGCCCGGCGCCAATCCATAACGCAGCGCAATTAATACAGGTGCGAGCCAAATCCAGGGGAATCCGCCACCAATCTGAAACGGGTTGTCGTGCTGGGAAATCATCCCCAATGCGACTGCAGCCAAGGTGATCGCCACGATTTCCAGCCACATCGTGCGATTGAGTGTGACGGGTGCCGATAGGGCGTGTAAAAGTGCTACGAATTGCGTGTAAGGTTTACTCGGAATCACTTGATGATCACTTGATAGGAGCGCCGGAAAGCATATCCTTGATGAGTTTCTGGGCGACGGCACTCAATGCCTCACGGCTCCATCCGCTCTTGCTTCCTGCCGCACTCCACACCACGCGATCACCGTCGGTCAGATTGATGATCTGCAGTGTTAACCCAACCGCAGGTTCGCCATCAATCCCAACCTTGTAGCGCCACTCATCTACCGCACCCGTTAACGCGTAGATCACACCCTGTTCACGTGCCCAATTCATGGCATCAATCACCGCCTTGCGTTCGGCGGGTTCAAACAGACTGTCCTGATTGAGTGTCGGCGGATAGCGGCGAAGATTGCTTACGCCGCGTTTGCGCAATAAAACTTCGGTGACTGCTTCCGCGCGCAAACCCGCCTGCGGTACATCGGTATGATTTACGATAGGCAGCAGTACCCACTTTGCATTGATATCCAGCGGCGTAGAATTGGAATCAATATCCAACACCGCACAGGATGCCAGACTTAGCACGATGAGTAATACGCCAAGATTTAAAAACTTCATTTAGTTCTACCGGACAAAATTGCGAGACATACCCGTTACTCAGTCAATTATATATCGGTAACTCACTACAAGCTCATGCGATAAACCATCATATATTTTTACCCCGCCCCGTTCTTGCTTCAGACTGATCGACAGGTGATCGGGGCCGGCCGCCGAACCCGCCAATCCCAATGTGGTGTTGTAACCTGACCCACTCAAGTCATTAGTGGTCACGCAAGAATCCATATAAGGTCGCCAGGCACGTGCGTACGCAACCCTGTAGTTTTCTCCGAAGCCGAAACACATCCCATACACATTGGAATTCCTGGGCAGTGCAAAGGCTGAATGAGTGGCCGGATAAAAGCGATTGTGAAACCCTATCAGTCGCGCTTTCCAATCCGGATATTCAGCACGCACTTGGTGCACAAGTTCCCACGATAGATGGTTGCCATTACCCAAATAATTTCCCGTCTGTGTGAAGTAACGTGCCCACCCCGGCTCCAGACGCAGAAATTCGCGCTTGCTCAATGCAAGCATCAGTCCGCTACTAAACTGATCGCGCATCCCAAAAACATGCAACTCGTTGGACTCGGTCGCGGCTGCATTGAATTCCGCGACTAGTCTCAGTTTAATTCTGGGAATCAGCCCCATCTCGTGTGTCATTTTTAATTCGGTGGTATTGGCGAGTTCACTTCGCCAGCGCATGGCAATTTCGGTATCGCCGAAACTCGCGTGATTTTTCAGAATCATTCCGGATAATTTTTCGGCTGGCGGCACTGGCCCAAAGGCAGCCAGACTTCCGTTGGATTGACGTGTTCGCCCATATTCGACTGCGAGACGCGTGTCCTTGGCGAACTGCGTCTCGATCAGGGTGTTCTGAAGAATGCGATGCAGGCTGCCTATCTTTTCGTCCCTGAGTTCGAAATTGATATGGGTGGCCGTGGCCATCACATCCTCGCTCAAGCGTAAGTGAGCTTCACCACTGTTTGGACTATTCGCCAATCCTTCAAAAGCGACAGATTGCGCGTTGGGGATTTGCTGCAAGACAATCGCAGCATCATGACGCGCGAGCACTGGAAGACGCGCGGCCTGTTCCGCAAGCAATGCATCGACTTTTTCCGTATCGTTTTCCGCCACGGCAATCATTGCTTCAGCCCATAACGGGGAGTCAAGCGACTGTCCGTAACGCCGCCACAACCAGGCCTTGGCGTTGGCAGATTGTTCTTTCGATAGCGCCCAACCCAGCACCAATTCGTTGGTCAATCCATCTATCACAACATCGCGTTCAATCAATCTGTCCTGACGCAACACCGAGCGCACAAGTGACAAACCGGGATCGTTCGGATAATTCAACATGGATAAGCGCGCTGCTGCCAGCATATCCTGGGAGAACGGCAGCCTTGGCTGATCGTCTGCCAAACGGCTCTTCAATTGCGACCACACATGCCTTCTCACACGTGCAGCTTCAAGCGTTTGCTGATTCTGCTCCAGCGCATCTGCGTAGCTCACCAGCCACAGGAAATCCTGGCCTTCCCGCTTGATTTGCAGGGTGAAGTAGGCCACAGCACGCGACGGTTGTTCAAGCACCTGGTAAGCGACGGCCAGAGCTCCCCAATAAGCCGGATCTTTGTGCTCTCCCCGGTCGACAATACGGGCAACCATTTCACGCAACACTGCCACTTCGCGTGTATCAATCAGAAACCACAAAATTGCATTCCCGGTACTGGAATCATCCGGCGCAATGGCCACTGCATGGCGAAAATCAGCGCGTGCCAACTGCAAGTCCTTGTGCGCCTGATGGTACTGCGCCCGCATCAAATAAAATCTTGCGCTGTCCGTGAATTTCAAGGAGTTGTTGTCAGACTCGATGCTTTCATACAGGCGTTTCTGTGCCAGCCTGTTCCGTGCACCCGCGTAGATCTCAAGCGCAAACAGCAACATGTCACGATCGCCCAACCGGCGGTAGGCTAATTCAGCCAAGGCGGCCTGCTCTTCCCGCCGGGAATCGCCCAGCAAAAAGATCAACCGGCTAAAGTCATCCCGGGTCAGATTTTCGGTCTCCGCCAAATGACGGTAATTCTCGGCGGCATCGTCATCCCTTTGTAACTGCCAAGCCAAATCGGCCAACAATTTGAAATAGGCAGCGTGTTTCTTATCGACATACGAACGATTCTTTTGTAACAGATCGTATGTTTTCTGATAGTCACCCTTCCTCAAATACAAATTGGCGATATTCAACATCCAGCTGGAATTAAAACCGTGTTTTTCAAGCAAACGTAGATATAAAGTATTTGCGCGCACATCGTCACCGCTGCGTTCTGCCAGACGTGCCGCGATCTCCAAGTGCAATGGGAGGCGATTGCCAACATATCTGCGCTCGAAATATTTGATACCTTCAACCTGTCTGCCGGTTTGCTCGAACAATTCCCCTAAATTTCTCCACTGCGTCTCATCCAATTTTCGTGTGCTTGCCAACCGTTTCCAGGCTTCAAGCAAAGAATCGTAATCATTGAGTGAAGGTGCCAATCTCAACACGGCCAGCCAAGCCTCCTGCCCGCCGCCGTTGTTCATTAACCATTTCCACTCCCGCAACGCGACCTGGGGCTTATTGATCCACTCTGCAACCTTGGCCAATCGCTGATGCCAATCTCTGTCGGCGGGTACCTGCTTAACTGCTGCTGCGGCAACCTGGTAAGCATCTACCAATTTGTTGTTGCCAAGAAAGACATCGTATGCAAGCTGAAAACTCTTCCGTTCATATCGACGCTTCACATCGACATTGACTTCCTTGGTCTCAACGGAAGCTGCATACGCAGTAGAAATCCCTAACAGCGAAAGATCAAACCGCGGAAGCCAGTCAGTCATCTCATCTGAACTGGAAATGCGTAGCAGCCACTTGGCATACCGCACCGCACGAGGCTGGTCATCCGCCGCACGTGCGAACAGTGTCAGTGAATACAGCGTATCGCGATCATCAGCAAGATTCCCCAAATGTAAATCTACCGCTTGCATCGCCTGTTTGAATAAACTGGCGGACATTAATGCGTGAACTCCGGCCAGAAAAAACGCGCGCTGATCTGTCAGGGAATTTGCTTTGTTACGGGCGACAAAATACAAGTTTGCCGCCAGTTCGTTTTGGCCTTCACCCAGATGGCGAGCGGCAGCTTGTGCAAACCAATCCACAGACTCGGAGGCAGAAGCCTCACCAATCGCGGTGTAAAGTTGTGCGGCAATGGCGTGCTCGTGCATTTGTTCCGCTTGTCCGGCCAGATAAACCAAAGTAGGAACCTGCCAAGGCCGCCATAAAACCAACAAGAAAATTGCATGTCGCCGCTTTATCAGTTCTCTCTGCTCAGGAGAATCTTTTGGGCTATGCAACAACTGCATGGTCAGATTTTTATATTCGGTCAACAGGCCTTTTGCTTGCCAGGTCGGGTCGGGACTCCTGAGCGCAGGCTCAATCAATTCTGATACTCCATACAACTTCCCGACATGAATCAAGTGTTCAGCCAGCAATATTCGAAGTTCAAGATTGTCCGGTTCTGTTTTGAGCAGGTTGGAAAGATAATTGATCGTCAGCACATCACCCAGCCTCTGCAAGGAGGCTTGGCGCATTAATTCCTGTTTGGGGAAAATCAACACCAGTGGGATCAGCACCGCCAATGCAAAACCGGTCAGTGCCCATCCCGAGAAAAGCTGCGGACGTTCGAAAACTTGCTTACCGCGGGCAGAGTAATCGTAATTCGTCGATTGCATTTTTGTTCATGGAATAGTGGCTGATACCTTTGTGGCTAGTCTCGGCCTTGATAAACAATCCGTCGGCACGAACCGAACATCCCGAGTCTAAAGTCAAAGCAAACTTCAGTGGCACCTGTCCGCTTAACGCCATGTTGGTTGTTGTGTTATCTGCGTCAGTCACACGCGCAAACCGCGTGACACGTGCATTGGCGGAAACCAGGAACGGTGAGGAGGGAATTGATGTATTAAAACGCAGATGCGTTTCATTCTCGGCAAGGTGCAGGTATTGATTAATTCCATGCCGATTGAATCCGACCAGGCCACCATTGGGCTCCAGTACCGGTTGTCCGAGTGACAAGGGAGCACGTAGTTCACGCAGGTAACCTGCCCCCCGAACTAACCAGCCCTCCGCCGTGCGTGCCACCACCATCGAGTTGAAATCATGCACCTTGCGCACATAATCGGACACATGAATCGGCGTAGTTTCTTGCTCAGTCGCCCACTTGAATACTTTGTTGAGTGCTTTGAGCGAGGCGGGTTTGCTACCCGAATAGGTATGGAAATAGATATCAATCGGCTTTAGACGATAAGCCGTATCAGTCAGTTCGAAAGTCTCAATGACGCGTTCATAGCCATAGAATGGCCCAAGCCAATTATTGGTATAGACATTCTCGTTCTGGTTGGGGGCATAGACTTGAAAATAATTTTCTCGGGGAACACCCAGCGGAGACACCAGCGTGAATGTGGGAAAGCTGTGGGAAATCATGGTCTCTCCGCCATTCATACTCACCACACCACTCCGGAAAGCCAACTCAAGCGCATCGTTGCCTACATTACAATCGCCGGTCCAAAGAAAAGTCTTCACCTTTTTTCCCGGCGGAGCCAACCTTGATTCAATATAGGCAATCGAACCCGAGATCTCTTGCTTCAGGTCGAAGGAGTAATTTGGCAACACCAAGTGATAACCCTCTTGATTGGGGTTGCTTAATGCCTTGTGCCACAAAAATGGATGCGAGAAAGAATGCGCCGCAATTTCAACTTGAGGAAGCGCAAATATCTCCCGGGCAATTTTCTCCAGTGCTACGGACTGTGCCGGATACAAACCGTTCGCTGCGATCTCTCCTTGAATGACCGATATGGTTGAGGGTAAGGGGTACTTCTTCAAAATTTGATCTCTCAATACTTCGGCCGCATAGGGTGAACCGGGGAACTCGGCCTTGCTGACAAAACCGTCGCCATCCATATGTACCATCAACATCCTGCGTCCGCTTTCTGTCGTCACATCCGGCACAGGCATGTCGGGTAGCTTGAGCGCGAGTCGAAGGAATTCAACTGGATTGATAACCCAGCGCAGATTCTTTCCTGTGTCTTTTGGGCGACCACTAGCGGCAATGCTTGGCAACTCGACAAGTACATGAGGATTGAGTGCATATCCACCCCACGAAGTCAGCGCAACGGCATCCTGAAGCTGGCCACGCTCATTCTTAAGTGTTAGCAACGGCTTCCCCTGCTGTACCCGCAAAGGGAAAAATGCAGACCGGTCAAAAATCGGTTGCGCCTCGAAACCAACCATGTGATCCTGTTTCGAAATGCGCAGGGGTGAGTGCCCCACGTTCGACATAGAATATTCCAGACCAAGATGCTTGGTATCGCTGTTACTAAACAAAAAACCTCCGTCGCCCAATACAACCACCGGCACGTTACTTTCGATTTGCTTCTTCAACCAGGACGCTAAAGCCCCACCTTCTCGTTTGGCCGCTTTATCCAACCACACCAAGACTCCCGCATAACGACCGCTGAGCGGGAAATCAGGCAAAGTTTGGCGGGCATCTTTAAACTCGACGGTATAGCCAAGATAATTGAGCGGCATGGTGGCGTAATGCATCCCGCTGGTATTAATCAAGTCGTATTCCGTATCTGCGCTGTTGTGGACCATCAACACTTTGCGCGGCATAACTTCGATCCCGCCCACACCGAGCATATTCAATTGCGGAGTTGTCACCCAAGGTATGAAGCCGGATTCATGAATTTTGGAAGCTGTCTCGCGTGCCAAGTCGCGTCTCTCCGGGGCAACATAGTCGATACATAACACAGGCAATGAGTATTCATTCTTGACACGCATCAATTGACCGGACAACCATTCACGGTCATTGGCAGGAACTGGCCGGTATTTTTGGTGTGCCGGATTCCATCCCTGGAAAAGTGACTCAGCCGCTACGGCAAAAACTTCCCGATGCACTTGCGGGAGGATTTCAAAACCGCGATTGAAGATCAAACGCGCTTCCGGATACCGTTGCTTCAACTCGCGGATTACTGCCACCATTCCGGAGATTTGTCGTGCCTGTTCAGTTTCCGTTTTCGCATAACGCATAAATGAATCTAGCGTATCCAGAAAGAACCCCCGATAACCCGCGTCCCACAATGGCTTGATGACTTGTTCGACAAAAAACACGGGCCATTCAGGTTGGGATTGGTCAAGGACGACACTACCCCAATCGCTATTTGCTCCCAGTCTCCACTTCGAAGGAATTTTTTTCAGGTAGGCACGGTCAGGGGAAACCTCCCCAACCGCAACATAGGCGAACAGTGCCGTTTTATCGTTGGCATACTGCTTGGGATTGGGCACATGCAGCGATTCCACCACCACCACATCAAAGGCTCGCAGTTCATCCCACGGCGGATTAGCACCGTAAAACATTGCGATATTTGGCTGGGAGGCACACACCGCCGATGCGGTCAACATCAGTGCCTGGAATACGCCCCAGCGGAACCAGAAATATGTCGAAAGAAATTGACTCACGCTGTGATTTGAACGAGTTGTTTCAGTCCGTCGAACAAAGGCGTTAAAGATTTCGGCTCAAGCTGTTCCAGCATCTTGCGAGGGTTCGCACTCGAATGGCGTATATCCCCCACTGCGGGTGGCTCATGGCGAATTTGTGCAGAACATTCCGCGCATTTAGCCAAAGTCTCAATCAATTCCAGCAGTGTCACGCTATGACCTGTGGCAATGTTGCACACCCCGGATGCATTGCTTTTCAGTGCCTGTAAATTCAGGCGTGCGACATCTTTGACAAAAATAAAATCCCGTGTCTGTCCGCCGTCCCCAAACACACGAACCGGTTCACCTTTCGACATCGCGGAAGCAAAACGGCTAATCACGCCGGCATAAGGAGAGGCGGGATCCTGACGCGGACCGTAGACATTGAAATAGCGCATCCCGAGGGAAGAAAGTTCGTAAAGTTGCCGATACAGTGACGCATATTGATCGTTGATACTTTTTTCCAGGCCGTAAGGCGACAGCGGTGCCACAGGAGATGACTCGTCCAACGGCAAGTGCTGTGGAGCACCGTAGACCGCCGCACTCGACGCATAAACAAATCGGCTTACCTTGGCGCGACGCGCACCGTCGAGTACATTCAAAAAACCCTGAATGTTATTGCTGCTTGAGCCGAGAGGATCGGCAACGGATGCGGGTACTGAAACCTGCGCCGCCAGATGCAGCACGTGGCTGATTCCCAGCAGAGCCTCATCGACCGCTGCCATATCGCGGATATCACCACTGATCACCTTCAATTTTGAGTGCTGCGGAAGATTTGCAATCTTTCCAGACGAAAAATTATCCAGCACGCTGACGTGCGCACCGTCTGCCAGAATTGCTTCAACACTATGCGAACCAATAAAGCCCGCGCCACCCGTAACAAGAACATGCATGAACTCACCTTGTTTGTTTTATTTTCAAACCTTGGCAACTACGTTGAAGTACTCCCGCGCTGCCCACTTTATCCTGATTTTCCCGAGATTCTGTTTTTGGATATGGTATCGCAGATCATCCCGGATTGGCGTTGCGATGCGCATGTAACCGACAATCAACTAACCACTGCACAACAAGCCCGACTCGGCACGGAATAATAACTAACCGGCGTGTCCCCTGCTTAAGCGCACTGCGATCGCAAGTTGCCGTGCTTCTTCATCCTTAAGTGTGTCATTGATCTCACGCATGACACTTTGCAGATCGACCACTTTTTCGATTTGTTCAAAGCGACCGGTCAGCGCAGTTTCCGGTTGTAGTTGGCTACTCTGAAACAACGACCAGATTTCATTGCCGTAATCGGTGGTCAATAGCTCTGGCGCGAATTGACCGAAGTAAGTGGCCAAGTTCTCAACATCTCGCAACAACATTTTGCCGGCTTGATTATTGGCCGCCGCGTCGACGGCTTGAGGCAGGTCAATGATGACGGGACCGGCACTATCCACCAGCACGTTGTATTCGGACAAGTCGCCATGCACGATCCCGGCACACAACATGCGTACCACCTGTGTAATCAAAATGCGGTGGTACTCGCGGGACAGTTCAGCAGTCAGCACCAAATCATTGAGCCGCGGTGCGGCGTTGCCTTCACTGTCGGTCACCAATTCCATCAGCAGCACGCCTTCATGGAAGTTGTACGGCTTGGGCACGCGCACACCCGCCGTGGCAAGTCGGTACAAGGCATCCACCTCGGCATTTTGCCAGGCCTCTTCCTGCGCTTTGCGTCCGTAGCGGGTGCCTTTTTCCATGGCGCGCGCACGTCGGCTGTTCTTGACTTTGCGCCCTTCGGTGTAATCCACACTCTGGCGGAAACTGCGCTTGTTGGCTTCTTTGTAAACTTTCGCGCAGCGAATTTCCTCGCCGCAGCGCACCACATAAACCGTCGCTTCTTTGCCGCTCATCAACTGTCTGATGACCTCATCGACCAAGCCGTCCTGAACCAGCGGTTCGATTCTTTTCGGGGTTTTCATGCTCGGTTAAAAACGCTCATACGGCATCAGATAACGCCACTTCCCGGGCAATAATTTTGCCATCGACACACGCCCGATCCGAATCCGTTTCATGGACAGCACTTGCAGCCCGACACTGTTACACGCATGTGTTATCTGACCGGGTTGCACACCTTTGAGGGCAAAGCGCAACCGGTTTTCGTTTTGCCAGCTGACCTTGATTGGAGACAGTGCCCGACCTTTAAAACCGAGCCCATGGTTAAGTAATTTGAGTCCGTCGGCGTGCAACTCGCCCGCGACTTCAACCACATACTCTTGCTCGATGGTGGCTGCATCGTCGGTAAGCTTGCGTATCACATGCCAGTCCTGGCTGTACACCGACAAGCCGCTGGCGTCCATCTCCAATGGCGCGCTCTGCGTCAATCGAACGAAGTGTTGTTTAAGTGGACGTATAGCGGAATGATCTTCAGCTGCACGCGTATCGGTGCGTATCAATTGCTTTTCAGTATTGGAATTTTCATCCGTAGTTGGCGGTTGGTGAAACAAAATAGTCACCGGCGCAACGGGAGTCAGACTCGCCTCGGGGTGGAGTTCAACATTCTGCTGCGACACCATGAACTGGGGCTCTTCCACCACTATTCCATCCACCATGACCCATCCACCGGCGATATAAATTTCCGCCTCGCGACGGGAGCAGGAGACTAATTCGGCAAGGCGCTTTGCAAGACGGACTGGAGTGTTCATTTGGAATACATCTGTGAAACAAGGAAGCGGATTTACATCGAACAAAAGCCACGTATCCAATGCGATTAATGACGCCCAGATAGGGTTTCAGGATACCTGATACCGGCTTCGAAAATATTTACAAGCAAACAATCGTCCAAATATTATCGTAGCCAGCAGGCGGTTTTCGATTTGTGACCTGATACTTTTGAAGGTGCGCCGCGCGTGACATTGCGCGGAGAATTACGACAATTTCAATTGCGACTTTGATTTTCTGCCCGGTGCTGCAGGAGGAATGAATCCTGCCAAGCGGCACCTCATCCCCTCGATCTTCTTGCCTTTCTCGAATCGGATAGAATGGCACGACATGATCTCACCCTTGGCAGCAAGCTCGGTCAATTGCGAGCGGGCATTGGCTAAGGAGATACCCACCGCTTCAGCGATTTCGGTGTCGAGCTTCTCACCATGCGTTTTGAGGAATTGCAGAATTTCTTTCATAGGTTCAACCACGTCCCAAAAATTACATAAGGCGCAACTGTACAGGGAAGACCGGCATTGGACAACTCTTTGATGCTTTTGAATTTTCTATGGCAAACAAGCTCCACCGGGAACATGAACTATAAAAGGCACCCGTAGCACCCTACCCCGCCAACCCAACATAAACATTCTGCACGTCATCATCACCATCAATCGCTTCCAGAAAAGCTTCCACTTCTTCGCGCTCGGCTTCGTTGCTGAGTGTGACGGGATTCTTCGGGCGATAGCCTAGCTGGGCTGAGTTGACGGTGAATCCATGCGCGGGTAATGCTTTGCACACAGCATCCAGATCGGTGATCTCGGTGATGAAGAGTGTCGCTCCCTCGTCCGCAGATTCAAAGTCCTGCGCGCCCGCTTCGATGGCGGCGACTTCCGCGTCCACATCTTTGGAATTCGGTGTCGCTTCGATCATGCCCACATGGCTGAAGTCCCACGAGACTGAACCCGGCGCACCCAACTGCCCCTTGCGAAACAGTACGTTCATGCTTGCCTTGGTGCGGTTTATGTTGTCCGACAAGCACTCGACGATGACAGGTACACGATGCGGTGCAAAACCTTCGTACACAAGATGTTCCAGATGCATGGAGCCGTCCAATAATCCCGCCCCTTTTTTGATGGCGCGATCCAGCGTTTCTTTGGGCATGGAAACTTTTTTTGCCTGCTCGACGACGAGGCGCAGACGCGAGTTTGAACTGGGATCAGCGCCCCCTTTTGCAGCGACCATGATCTCTTTGGCGAGCTTGCCGAATATCTTTCCTTTTGCATTTGCTGCAACTTCTTTGTGCCTGGCTTTCCACTGTGCGCCCATGTCTGTTCTCTTGTGTGTAGGTTGTACGAAAATTCGAGGCCTGCATCTTGCCTTAAGTGGCGGGAGGCTTCAATCTCGAACTATGGTATTGGGTCGTTCGTGGTGAACTTTTCGACAGACGAACGGTAGAAGGACTCAAGCCCCATTCGCCACATCTTCCACCACTTGCAAAAACGCATCTCCGTATTTCGCCAACTTGGCCTGCCCCACGCCGCTGATCCGCCCCATCTCATCCAACGTATGCGGTCGATGATTGAGGATTTCCACCAGCGTGCTGTCATGGAAGATGACGTAGGGTGGCACGCCTTGTTCGCGGGCGAGTGCGGTACGTTTGGCTTTGAGTGCGAGCCATAGAGGATCGTCATTCGCACCGGCGAATGGCTCGCGTGCTTTGGCGGTACGTTCGGCACGTTGCGCTTTGCGTTTGACCGGATCGGCATCTCGGCGCAGCCACACTTCTTGTTCACCGCGCAACACAGGGCGTGCTTCGTCGGCGAGTTTCAACCCGCCATAGGCTTCCATGTCCACATTAATAAAACCGGCGGCGGCGAGTTGGCGATAGACGCTGCTCCATTGCGCTTGCGCCAAGTCTTTTCCGATGCCAAAAGTGCTGAGTTGCTGGTGCTTGAATTGTTCGACTTTGGGTGTGGCTTTGCCGAGCAACACGTCGATCAGATGCGCGACGCCAAAGCGTTGCCCGGTGCGATACACACAGGACAGCGCCATCCGCGCGGCTTGCGTGGCATCCCAAGTATCAACGGGTTGCAAACAGTTGTCGCATTCCTTGCAGGCTCCGGGATGCTCTTCGCCGAAGTAACGCAGGATGGTCTGGTGGCGGCAGGCGGTGGATTCGCAGAAGCCCAACAGCGCATCGAGCTTTTGCAACTCGACACGCTTGCGCTCTTCGGGTGCATCGCCGGAAAGCAACATCTGGCGCATGGAGACGACATCGCCCAAACCATAAGCCATCCACGCATTCGCGGGCAGGCCGTCGCGTCCGGCACGGCCTGTTTCCTGGTAGTAACCTTCCATGCTCTTGGGCAGGTCGAGGTGTGCGACGAAGCGCACGTTGGGTTTATCGATGCCCATACCAAAGGCGACGGTGGCGACCATGATGACACCCTCTTCGCGCAGGAATCTTCGCTGGTTTTTGTTGCGCATCGCGGCGTCCAGTCCGGCGTGATAAGGCAAGGCATCCCAACCATTTTCCTTGAGCCACGCGGCAGTCTCCTCGACCTTCTTGCGCGACAGGCAATACACGATGCCTGCGTCATTGGCATGCTCGGTTTCGAGGAAGTCTTGCAACTGTTTGCGCGCGTTGTTTTTTTGCGTGATGCGGTAGCGGATGTTGGGACGGTCGAAGCTGGAAACGAATTGGCTAGCCTGTTCCAGCGACAAGCGCTCGACGATCTCGCGCCGCGTCGGTGCATCTGCCGTGGCGGTGAGTGCGATACGCGGCACGTTGGGGAAGCGTTCGTGCAGCACTGTTAATGCGCGATACTCGGGGCGGAAATCGTGGCCCCATTGCGAGACGCAGTGGGCTTCGTCGATGGCGAACAGGGCGATGCTATTTTCCTGATTCAAACGTTCCAGCAAATTGAGAAAGCTCTCGGTCATCAGCCGTTCCGGTGCGACATACAGCAGCTTCAATTCACCGCGCAGCAATTGCCGCGAAACCTCGCGTGCCGCGTCGGCATCCAGGCTGGAGTTGAGAAAAGCGGCCTGTACGCCGAGCTGTTTGAGTGCATCGACTTGGTCCTGCATCAATGCGATCAAGGGCGAGACCACGATGCCGACGCCATGACGCATCAAAGCGGGAATCTGGTAGCACAGCGACTTGCCGCCGCCTGTGGGCATCAACACCAGTGCATCGCCGCCCGCCACGACGTGATCAACGATGGCCTGTTGCGCGCCACGAAATTCTGCGTAGCCGAATACGTCGCGGAGAATTTGTTGGGTAGAGCGATGACTCATAAGTGGGGTGTTCGAAAAAAGTGTGCAAGCTTAACCCGTGCTGCAGAATCCGGGGATTTTCGTGTGTGTCCGGTGGTATGATTTGCCCGGAAAAAATCGAAGATCACTACACAGGGGAGATTTATTGATGAGCATCCGCAGCGTTACCACTCAACCTTTTTCCGATCAAAAACCGGGCACTTCGGGATTGCGCAAAAAAGTCCCCGCCTTCCAGAAGCAGCATTATCTCGAAAATTTCGTACAGAGCATCTTCGACAGCATCGCTGCCCCCAAAGGAGCGACGTTAGTAGTGGGCGGCGATGGCCGTTACTACAACCGCGAGGCGATCCAAATCATCCTGAAGATGGCGGCAGCCAATGGCTTTGGCCAAGTGTTGGTGGGACGCGGCGGCATTCTTTCCACGCCGGCTGCATCGTGCGTGATTCGCAAATACAAGACGTACGGCGGCATCATCCTTTCTGCAAGCCACAATCCGGGCGGACCGGACGGTGATTTCGGCATCAAGTACAACAGCGGAAATGGTGGCCCGGCCACGGAGACAGTGACCGAAGCGATCTACGCCAAGAGCAAGACCCTTTCCGCTTATCACATCCTCGACGCGGCAGATGTGCCGCTCGACCAATTGGGCGAGACCACCTTGGGAACAATGAAGGTGAAGGTGATTGATGCAGTGAGCGACTATGCCGAATTGATGGAATCGTTGTTCGATTTCGCCGCGATCCGCGCCTTGCTCCAAAGCGGCTTCAGGATCAAGTTCGATGCGATGCACGCGGTAAACGGTCCTTATGCCAAAGACATTCTGGAAACTCGCCTCGGCGCACCTGCAGGCAGTGTGATGAACGGCATGCCGTTGGAAGATTTCGGCGGCGGTCATCCCGACCCAAATCTGACTTACGCGCATGAACTGGTGGAGATCATGTACGGAGCAGAAGCACCTGATTTCGGCGCAGCATCGGATGGCGATGGCGACCGCAACATGATCCTCGGCAAACGTTTCTTCGTGACGCCTTCGGACAGCCTGGCGTTACTGGCCGCAAACGCCACCCTGGTATCGGGCTACAAGCAAGGATTGGCGGGCGTTGCCAGGTCGATGCCTACCAGTGCGGCAGTGGATCGTGTGGCACAAGCGCTGAATATTCCCTGCTACGAAACACCGACCGGTTGGAAATTCTTCGGCAACTTAATGGATGCGGGCAAGGTCACGTTGTGCGGTGAAGAAAGTTTCGGCACCGGCTCCAACCATGTACGCGAAAAGGACGGGCTGTGGGCGGTCCTGTTCTGGTTGAACATCGTCGCAATACGCAAGCAATCCGTGGAAAGTATCGTGCGCGAACATTGGGCGAAATACGGACGCAATTTCTATTCGCGTTACGACTACGAAGGCTTGCCGACTGAAGCGGCAAACGGGGTGATGCAACAACTGCGAGACAATTTCGGTAAGTTGACGGGAGCCCAGTTCGGCAAATATACGGTGGGTACCTGCGACGATTTCAGCTACACCGATTCGGTCGATGCCAGTGTAAGCAAAGGCCAGGGCATCCGCATCATCTTCACCGACGGCTCACGCATCGTGTTCCGCCTGTCAGGCACCGGGACTGAAGGCGCAACGCTGCGTGTGTATCTGGAAGCATACGAGGCGGATGTCTCGCTGCATCATCTGGATGCGCAAGTTGCATTGAAAGAATTGATCCGGATCGCGCTGCGCATCTCAGAATTGCAGACGCGCACCGGACGCGAGCAACCTACAGTCATTACTTGAGTTGATTATTGGCGGGTGGCGCTGCAACGGCGGAAGTTGCAGCACTATCCCCATCAATCACCTGAAAGAAAACCTCCCCCTGCTTGACCATACCGAGTTGGCTGCGCGCGCGTTCTTCCAAAGCTTCCGTACCACGTTTAAGATCGCGCACTTCCGCATCAATCAGCGCATTGCGCTGACGTGTTTGCTCGTTGATTGATTTTTGCGCTTCAAGCTGACGGTTGTTGTCCCACACCCTCAGCCAACTCCCTTTACCCAACCACAACGGATATTGCAACAAAAGGATGATGGCGAGAAGTATGTAAGTTACAGCACGCATCAGCCCAATTGATAGTACGCCTCGCGTCCTGGATAAGAGGCGCTATCGCCGAGGTCTTCTTCTATGCGCAGCAGTTGGTTGTATTTTGCCATACGATCAGAACGTGACAACGAGCCGGTCTTGATTTGCATGACGTTGGTTCCTACCGCGAGATCGGCGATAGTGGAATCTTCAGTTTCGCCGGAACGATGCGACATCACCGCGGTGTAGCCCGCACGCTTGGCCATCTCGATGGCGGCGAAGGTCTCGGTCAGCGTGCCGATCTGGTTCACCTTGATCAGGATCGAATTGGCGATACCTTGCTTGATGCCTTCGCGCAATATCTTGGTGTTGGTCACGAAAACATCGTCGCCAACTAACTGGATGGTCTTGCCCAAACGTTCGGTCAAAGATTTCCAACCCGGCCAGTCCAGTTCGCTCATGCCGTCTTCGATGGATACGATAGGATATTTGTCCACCCAGGTCGCATACAGATCGACCATCTGCGCGGAAGTCAACACCAGACCATCCGCCTTCAAGTGATACTTGCCATCCTTGTAGAACTCGGAAGCCGCTGGATCCATGGCGATCGCCACATCCGCGCCGGGCACATAACCGGCCGCCTCGATCGCCTCGACGATGACTTTGAGTGCCGCCTCATTCGACCCCAAAGCAGGCGCGAAACCGCCTTCATCACCGACTGTCGTCGGCAAACCGCGATGGTGCAACACTGCCTTCAGTGCGTGGAAAACCTCTGCGCCATAACGCAGTGCTTCACGGAAGCTAGGTGCTCCCACCGGAACGATCATGAACTCTTGCATATCGGAGCCGCCGGTTGCGTGCGCACCACCGTTGATGACGTTCATCATCGGCACCGGCATCTCCATGCGTGCTGCTCCACCGAAGTAGCGATACAGTGGCAAGCCCGATTCTTCTGCGGCAGCTTTTGCCACCGCGATAGACACGGCGAGAATGGCATTGGCACCCAAACGTCCTTTGTTGTCCGTGCCATCCAGATCGATCATGGTCTGATCGATGAATGCCTGCTCAGAGGCATCCAGACCAATGATGGCTTCGGCAATTTCGGTGTTCACGTTTTCCACCGCTTTCAACACACCTTTACCCAGATAGCGCTGCTTGTCGCCATCACGCAATTCAACTGCTTCCTTGGTGCCGGTCGAGGCACCGGACGGCACTGCGGCACGTCCCATCACTCCCGATTCCAACAACACATCCGCTTCTACCGTGGGGTTGCCACGGGAATCCAAAATCTCACGGGCGATTACATCAACGATTGCACTCATTTGTTTTCCTTATCTCACACACTTTTCAAGTTAACGTTCTCTTCGATAAAACCTTGCTGCTTCACCAAGGCATCCAATGCCTTCAGTGTCTGCAACATTTCCTGCAGATGTCCCAACGGAAATGCGTTGGGACCATCCGACAATGCCTTCGCGGGATCGGGGTGCGTCTCCATAAATATCCCCGACACACCTGCTGCAACTGCCGCACGCGCCAACACCGGCACAAACTCGCGTTGCCCGCCGCTGGATGTTCCCTGCCCGCCTGGCAATTGCACCGAGTGCGTGGCATCGAACACTACCGGACATCCGGTGTTGCGCATCACGGCAAGCGAACGCATGTCCGACACCAGGTTGTTATAACCAAACGAGGCGCCGCGTTCACACACCATAATGTTGTCCGTGCCGCTCACTTCACGCGCCTTGTCCACCACATTGCGCATATCCCAGGGAGAAAGGAACTGCCCCTTCTTGATGTTCACCGGCTTGCCTGATTTTGCTACCGCGTGGATGAAATCAGTCTGACGGCACAGGAATGCGGGCGTTTGCAGCACATCGACCACAGCAGCCACAGACGCGATCTCATCTTCGCCGTGCACATCGGTCAGAACCGGCACGTTGATCTGTTTTTTTACTTCAGCCAATATTTTCAGTCCCGCATCCATCCCAAAGCCCCGGAACGTTTTACCGGAGCTGCGATTGGCTTTGTCGTAGGAGGATTTATAGATGAACGGAATACCCAGCTTCTGGCAAATCTCCTTCAACTGGCCTGCGGTATCAATCGCCATTTGCTCGGACTCGATCACGCAAGGTCCGGCGATCAGGAACAACGGTTTGTTCAAACCAACATCAAATCCGCACAGTTTCATACTGCCGCCTTGTTCGCGATAGCTGCTTCAACGTAAGCCGAGAACAATGGATGTCCAGCTCTGGGTGTAGAAGTAAACTCGGGATGGAACTGAACACCGACGAACCAGGGATGTAAAGATTGCGGCAACTCCATCATTTCCGGCAAATCTTCGGACGGTGTGCGTGCGGATATTATCAGCCCTTCTTTTTCCAGCGTGGGGACATAATGGTTGTTCACTTCATAACGGTGGCGGTGGCGTTCATTCACTTCTTCGCCGTAGATACTCCGCGCCATCGTATTTGGTTTAATCGGGCACCGTTGCGATCCCAGTCGCATTGTGCCACCCATGTCAGAATCGACGCCCCGTTTGGCTACTTTACCGTCGCGGTCCAGCCACTCAGTAATTAACGCAACCACCGGATGCTCAGTTTCCAGATCGAATTCTGTACTGTTCGCATCCTCCATCCCCGCGACGTGACGAGCATATTCAATGACAGCAAGTTGCATACCCAGACAAATTCCCAAGTAAGGAATTTTATTTTCTCGTGCATACCGTATAGCTGCGATCTTGCCTTCCGTTCCGCGCACTCCAAAACCACCCGGGACTAAAATTGCATCCAGTTGTTTCAGGCTAGCAACGCCCTCACTCTCAATGACTTCGGAATCAAGATATTCGATGTTTACGCGAGTGGAAGTATGGATACCCGCATGACGCAACGCCTCGATCAACGACTTGTATGACTCGGTCAGCTCGGTGTATTTTCCCACCATGCCGATGGTAATCTGGTGATGCGGATTCTCTTGTGCGGTTATAAGTTTCTGCCATACAGATAGATCGGCGGGCGGTGCATTCAGAGCCAATTCTTCGCAAATGATTCGATCCAAACCTTGCTCGTTCAACATTTGCGGGATCTTGTATATGCTGTCCACATCCCACATTGATATTACGCAAGCTTCACGCACATTGGAAAACAGAGAGATCTTGGCGCGTTCATCGTCAGGAATGCGACGGTCGGCACGACAAATCAAAGCGGTCGGGAAGATGCCGATCTCACGCAGTTTCTGCACGCTGTGTTGTGTCGGTTTGGTCTTCAATTCACCGGCAGTGGCGATGTAGGGAACCAACGTCAAATGGACATACGCCACCTGATTTCTACCCATGCGAAGTCCCATCTGGCGTGCCGCTTCAAGGAACGGCAATGACTCAATGTCACCCACCGTACCACCAATTTCGACGATAGCTATATCCGCGCTTCCGTCATGCGAAGCAGCTGCGCCGCGCTCAACGAAAGATTGAATCTCATTGGTGATATGCGGAATCACCTGAACGGTTTTGCCCAAATATTCGCCGCGCCGTTCCTTGCGTATCACGCTTTCGTATATCTGGCCGGTAGTAAAATTGTTGGCCTTGCGCATCTTGGCCGAAATGAAACGCTCGTAGTGCCCCAAGTCCAAATCGGTCTCGGCACCGTCTTCAGTGACGAACACTTCACCGTGCTGAAATGGACTCATCGTGCCCGGATCGACATTGATATAGGGATCCAATTTGAGCATCGTGACCTTGAGACCGCGTGATTCAAGGATAGCTGCAAGTGAAGCGGCGGCGATGCCTTTTCCCAAGGAAGAGACAACGCCGCCGGTGATGAATATGTATTTTGTCATGGACTGTGATGATACCGTAAAAGGAATGCGCTCTCAATGGAGTATAAAATCGACAACATCAAAAAGTCCAAAACAAGTCCATGCGATTTGGGGCTTTTCAGGAGCCTCCCCTTAACCCGTCCTGCGGCTAGCAAGTAAATGCTTCTATAGCGGCGTCTGCCGCCAGCACCATTAAATCCAGATTAGTGGGATGGAAGCCTACTACCCTAAACGGCATTAGAGTGCCAGAGTAGTGTAAAAGTGATGCGCAGATCGGCACCGATCAAACTCTGCGCCTGCTGTTGCAAGGCCTGCCGCACGCGGTCGGCGAACAGCCCGACAGTCGCCAGACTGCCCACCGCCAGCACCAGTGCCAGCAACAACACACGCCACTCTCCGGCGCGCCAGTCGCGGCGCAGAAGATTGAGAGAGAGGCGGAAAATGTTCATGATTTATTATGGCGCCATAGCCGCATTTCTGTCAGGTGCATGTTTCTCAATTTGATCTAAGGACGGAGGTGGAGGGCGGCGTTGTGCGATGGGTCAAAGCGCAAAACACAAGTGTTCTACACCTGATCGAACAGCCTCGCTGCCGTATTGGCGAGGAGCGCGACATCCAGCACGCCGATGCACTCTTCGGCCACTTCGATTCCTGCCAACACACTGGGACGCTCCTCCTCGGTGATCTCCCACACGTCGGTTGCGTCACCGCGTTTGCGCACGGCGGTCAGGGTGATGATGGCGCCGTCCAGTGTCTCGACCGCATTGGGAATTTGAGTGTTTTTTTGTGCCAGAGCAGTGCGCACAACTGAAAGCGCCACTGCAAGGCGACCGAAAGCGGTGACGCTGAAATAACCACCGCAGGCCGCTTCGTAGGGTAAATGCATATCCATCGCGTAGATGTCTTTGAGCCCTTGGGTAACGGGGACGCGCAACGTTGGATTTTTCCTGGTCATCTTTATTTGCCTTTCAAGATCATTCTTGGGTTCACCGCATCAACTCCAAAAACTTTTTTCGGCTTCGAACTGTTTCCATGCTTTCGAAAACTCCCGCAGCCGCCCGGCAAAGTCATGCTCGATCCAGCCGCGTATGAGTTCGAGTGTATCGTGACGTGCGGCATTATCCAACTCGTTCAGTAGCCGGTGCGCGATGGCGATGTCATTCAAGATACCCAGAATATCCTGCAATTCGACCAGCGAATTCACATAATTTTTGCTCTTGGTTTCGGAAAATAACGAACCAAACATCTCGATGCTGTAACGCAGTTTCTTGCAGGCAATACGCAAAGTATGCAATTGGGCGGCATCTTCGCCCACCAATAGCGTGCCGTGTTTGATGACCTGTTTGTTTCGCCTGGTTAAAACATCAGAGGCGAACTGTTGCAGCGGAATACTCGCGGCATTCGGAACATCCTGCTGCATCCAGGCCCCGAGAAGCAACACCAGGCGCTGAAAATCTTGCGATGCCAGGCTGTTTTCCATTCCGGTATGTTGTTTTTTGCGCGCCCGCTCACTCGCGCTCAACACGTCACGCAGACCGGCGTGTTCCGGCAAACGGGTGCAAATGCCCGACAAGGTCTGCGTGACGAACACATCCCATTCGCGCGAGCGTCCCAGATCCACGCACAGTGCCGCGACTTGGCTGCGAAGTTCGGGCAATGCGTCGTCGGGTTGGAAACGTTGTGCAATGGAAAGCACCACACGCAAACGGCGCAATCCAACACGTACCTGATGCAGATATTCCTCATCCAGTTTCAACAAGGCACCCGGCACGTTTGACTGCACATGCGCCAGGCAGGAACCGATCAGATTTTGCAGGACGGCGGAAATACTTTGTGTTTTATTCAGTGCCGGAAAACGGCCTTTGCTCGCCGCCGGTTTGGCGGCAGAAAACAACAGATAGCCATATTCCGCTTTGCTGGTGTGCTCGATTTGCAGCGGAACAATATCGAGCAAAGCCAACGCCAGCCTGAAGAGTTGCTTCGGTTCGCCGGATTTGAGTTCCAACTCCAGCTCCGAAATCGGACAGCTTGATTGTCCCGCACGAATCTCTCCGCTATCCATGCACAGCTCGATCTGTGCTCCCCCAAAATCGAGTGTGCGCAAGTTGCGCGAAAAATCGGTGACGAACACCGGTTGCAAACGGCTGCGCACGCCGTGCGGCAACACGCCGCCGCAGGCTTTGAGTGCATCGAAATCCAACTGCTCGGTCGCTACCGGCGTCTCCCATTCGTTGCGCTGATGCAATCCCGCACTGACTTGACCGCCGCCCTTCAGGGTTTGCACAAATTGCCTGCCTACCCGTCGCAGGCGCAGCGCCATCGCGTGATGGTGCAGTGCCAGATCGTGAGTGTCGTAATAGATGCTGTACAGTTTTTGGGTGCGCGCACGACTGTAAGAAAGACCGCGCAGAAAGGGGTGGCGCTTGAGCCTGGTCAGGTTCGCCGGGGTGATGTGCAACTTGAGTTCGGTTTCGATGGCCACGATTTAGGTCAGATCACGGCGGGCTGATCCGGGAGTTGATTGGTCTGATTGCCAACGTGCAGAGGGCATATTTTAGGATCGCCTAAACGCAATAATCATTGGAAAAATAAACATTAAGCCGCCTGCCCCGCCGCAACGCCCGACGCCCACGCCCATTGAAAATTATAGCCTCCAAGTTGGCCGGTCACATCCACCACTTCGCCGATGAAGAAGAGTCCTGGAACGGTGATGCATTCCATCGTCTTGGAAGAAAGCGCGCGCGTATCCACTCCGCCACAAGTCACCTCCGCCTTGGTGTAGCCCATCGTTCCGGACGGGGTGACCGGCCAATCGTGAAGGCGCGCCGCGATCTGCTTGCGCTGCTTGTCGCCATATTGGTTGAGTGGCTTGTTTTCGATTTGTATCTGTGTGGTGAGTTGGGTACACCACACATCGGAGAAACTTTTGGGAAACCATTGCGTCAGAAAATTTGACAGCAGCTTTTTGCTGTCTTTGTTTTCATCAAACACCGTTGCCATTTCGCAATCCGGCAACAGATTGATGTGCAAGGGTTGGGCGTGTTCCCAGTAGGAAGAAATTTGCAAAATAGCCGGGCCGCTCAATCCGCGATGTGTGACCAGCATGTTCTCGCGGAACGCGTGCTTGCCAAATCGGACAATCGTGTCCAGAGAAACACCGGTGAGTTCGGCATAAGGTTTCCAGTCATCCGGCGCAAACGTCAACGGCACCAGGCCCGGTTTGAGCTTGGTCATGGGCAAGCCGAATTGTTCGGCGACCTTGTACCCGAACGGAGTCGCGCCGATCTTGGGAATGGATAATCCGCCGCTGGCGATGACCAATGATTCCGCGTGGTATTTTCCGCGCGAGGTGGTCACGAAATAATCTTCGTTGTGCGCAATCTTTTCCACATGACAAGGCATGCACCAACGCACGCCCGCAGCGTCACATTCCTGTTTGAGCAAAGCGATGATGGCCTCCGAACCATCATCGCAGAACAGCTGCCCCAACGTCTTTTCGTGATAACCGATGCCGTGTTTATTAAGCAAAGCTATAAAATGTTGCGGCGTGTAACGCGCCAATGCCGAACGGCAGAAATGCGGATTGTCCGACAGAAAATTGTCCGGCTTGGTGTTGAGATTGGTGAAGTTGCAACGCCCGCCACCGGAGATGCGAATCTTTTCCGCCAGCTTGGTTGCGTGGTCGAGCAGCAACACCGAGCGTCCGCGTTGCGCGGCCGTCAAAGCGCACATCATTCCGGCCGCACCCGCACCGATGATCAGTACATCGGTCTTGTTTATGTTCATGGTTGCGGGGTCGTGTGGAACTTGGTGAATTCGTTGAGTGCGGCGCGATATTCCAGCATGCCGATGCTGCTCGAATTCTCGTGTTCGCCACCTTCGATAAGCGACATCGACTTGGGTTGTTGGGCTTTTTCGAAAAGTTGCAAACCCATCTTGTAAGACACGCGTTTATCCCAGGTCCCGTGTATGAGCAACACAGGCACTTTGATTTCTCCGATCTTGGCAAGCGAGTCAAAACGCTGGTTGAGCAGCAGATCGACCGGCAACCAGGGATATTCCAAGACCGCCATCTCATGCATCGAAGTGAAAGTGGCCTCGGTGATCAATCCAGCCGCCTCGGGGTGACGCAGTGCCAGTTCGATCGCCACTGCACCGCCTAGTGAATGTCCGTAGATAAAGGCATTACGCGGATTCTGGTGCCCTTTTTTGCGCAAGTAGTTCCAGGCAGATTCGGCGTCCTCATACAACGTGGTTTCGCTCGGCTCACCCCCCATACTCTTGCCGTACCCGCGATAGTCCGGCAGCAGCAGGTTGTATCCCGCATCGTGCAGATGTTGGGTATGGTCGATCATGTGACTGATGTTGTTCTTGCTGCCGTGCAATACCAGCAGGGTCGGCGCATCCACTCTTTCGGCAGGTATCCACCACGCGTTGAGATCACCCTTTTCCGCACCCGAGCCGGAAGGAATCGACAGCTGCTCATATTTCATTCCGTGTCTATCCGGCGTGGTTTGAATCGTCTTGCTTGGCTTATATATCTTGGAATTCTGTGTGGCCCAGACATAACCGCACACCGCGAGATAGCCCAGCACGGCCAACAGCAGCGCCCAATTGATTGGGTTTAATCGCCTTGAATTCATGATTGACCCTGTAACTGCTTCCACAGGCATGCACCTTTACTGGCTTTGTCGATGTCAGCCAATTGTAGTTGATGCAAATCCAGCTCTTCAGCGCTGGCAGGTAATACACGCACACTCAGCCGGATCGCCTGTCCGTCCGAGTTTAAATGTACCCCGTCGTCGGCTGAGGTTTCCTCCCCCAACAGACTCTCCTGCCCGCGCGTCATCCCCAGATAGACTTCCGCCAACAACTCGGTATCCAGCAAAGCGCCGTGCAGGGTTCGATGCGAATTGTCGATCTGGTAGCGGTCGCACAAGGCATTCAGATTGTTCTTCTTACCAGGGTGAAGTGCTTTGGCGACTTTCAGAGTATCAATCACCGGATTATCCAATCGGGGCAATCCGGCCAGTGCCAACTCTGCATTGAGAAAGCCTATATCGAAAGGGGCGTTGTGGATGATGAGTTCGGCACCGGCAATGAATTCCAGCAACGCGGGCGCAACTTCGGAAAATTTGGCTTCGTTTTGCAAACGTTCCAGTGTCAGGCCGTGAACGGCCGCCGCGCCCTCGTCGATCTCGCGTTCCGGATTGAGATAACGATGGAAGGTACGTTTGGAGACTTTGCGCCCCTCCATTTCGATGGCCGCAACTTCAATGATGCGATGGCCCTGTTTGGGATCAAGTCCGGTAGTCTCGGTATCCAGTACGATCTGTCTCATGCTCTGGCTTTCAATTCATCAATGCCGCGATTCGCCAAGGCATCGGCGCGTTCGTTACCCTCGTGCCCCGCGTGCCCCTTTACCCACACCCATTCGATGTGATGCCGGGTGACCGCCTCATCCAGCCTGCGCCACAGATCGTCATTCTTTACCGGTTGCTTGTTCGCCGTTTTCCAACCGCGTTGCTTCCAGCCGGGTAACCATTCGGTGATGCCCTGTAGGACGTATTTCGAGTCGGTGTGCAGACGCACTTTGCAGGAACGCGTCAAGGCTTCCAATGCCGCGATGGCCGCCATCAACTCCATGCGATTATTGGTGGTGTGAGCCTCCCCGCCGCAGAGTTCGCGCTCCTTACCCTTGTTGCGCAACAACGCGCCCCAGCCACCGACACCGGGATTGCCCTTGCACGCTCCATCACTGAATATATCCACCACTTCACTCATCGTGTTCGACCTTCTGAATACCTTTGTTCAATTTTGGCGAAGCAGGCAGCAACTTCTGCACCAGTCCCTCGTTCCATTTCGGCTTGATCAGGTGCATGCCATGCACCCTTTTTACCGCATGCAAAAAGTACACCCCGCCGCTGGCGGCCCACCAGCGATCCCCTGCCCGTTCCAAGAACGAAAAACGATCGAGCAACTTGCCTTGGCGGAAAGGCGGCGCATACGCGGCAAACTTGCCACCCACCACTTCAAATCCCAATAACGCCAGCCAGTCTTTCATCCGTGTCAACGAGATGAAGCGGCCGCTCCACGGATAACCCTGCTTTCTTCCCAAGGCGCGATGCAGTCCCCACAGGCTGTACGGATTGAAACCGCTGATGATGAGACTGCCTTCCGGCATCAACACACGTTCCACCTCGCGGATGATCTGGTGCGGATTTTCCGCGAATTCCAACACATGTGGCATCAATACCAGATCGAGACTGTCACCGGCAAACGGCAGATCGGAACAACACACGCGAACGTCGTTTCCAAACTGGTTGCCGGCTGAAAAGCGCAATGGAATTCTGCTGCTGCGTAAAAAATCCTGGCTGTGTAATCCCAATTGCAGGGCGTTATATCCAAAAATATCACTCACGGTCAGATCAAAATAATCCTGCTCGCGCGTCAATACATACCCACCCTGCGGACTGACAAACCACTCACTCAAACTTTGTGTGATTACTTTAGAATTCGGCATCGAACTTACTTACCCGATATGTACAAAATCACAGCCATCCCCGCTCTTAAAGACAATTACATCTGGGCGATCCATAGAGCCAGCCACGCCGTCGTGGTCGATCCGGGCGAAGCGGCTCCTGTATTAACCTTCCTGCAACACAACAAACTGCAACTCGAATCCATCCTGTGTACCCACCGCCATCACGACCACATCGACGGCATCGCCGAATTGTGCGAAGTATATAACGTGCCGGTGTATGGACGAAGTCATCCGCGCAACCCGCACATCACCGTCAATCTGTCTGAAGGTGACCGTCTGCAACTACCCGCGTTGGAAGTCGAATTTCGAATTTGGGAAGTCCCGGGACACCTTGACGATCACATTGCTTTCGTCTCACCCGCAGCGGTGTTTTGCGGTGACGTAATGTTCGGTGCGGGATGCGGACGGAATTTTGAAGGGACACCCGCGCAACTCCAACACTCGCTTGAAAGACTGGCGGGTTTGCCTGAAACAACCCTGGTCTATTGCGCTCACGAATATACCGCGCTCAACCTTCCTTTTGCAGCTCACTGCGAGCCACACAATTCGCAAATCCAGCAACGTATCGCCGACACCAGGCGCCTGCGAATGTCGAACCAGGCAACCGTGCCCTTCACTCTCGGTCTGGAAAAAGCCACCAACCCCTTCCTGCGCTGCAAACAACCCGAACTCATCGCGACACTCCAGACCAACGGCTTTGACACCCCGAACGAACTTGCTGTGTTCACTGCATTGCGAGAATGGCGTGACCAGTTCTGATCATTTGTGATTGCCTGAATGAACGTTCTAGTTTATCCTGCGCGCCCTTTCGGAGAGGTGGATGAGCGGTTTAAGTCGCACGCCTGGAAAGCGTGTGTGGGTTTATAGCCCACCGCGGGTTCGAATCCCGCCCTCTCCGCCAGTAAAAAACTCAAACGCCACTTTAAGTGGCGTTTTGTTTTTTCTTGCCCTCACTCATCACTCCAACGGAAAATGACACGCCACGACGTGGTCAGCATCAAGAAATATCACGCTGAAAATCTCAAACTCAAGCTCTGCCATCTTCAGGCGCAGGTAATCACGAACTGCTGACGGAGAACTGAAAAACGCTTTCGCCTTGCGCATCCTGCGCGACAGAATGTCGAGTGCTTGTGCAATGATGTTTTCTTCCTCGCTCAGAATTTTGACTTCATAAGGTGGTGCGCTTTCGTTCTTCACGCATGCGGTTTGATGAGTGTCGGTTTTGATTTGTTCGGCTTGGCTGGTTGTGTTCGCTGCGTCCATGGTCTTTCCCCTTCGTTTGTTTGTCGGTTTGCTGCTTGCGTTTTGGAGCCGTGTCGCGCAGAGCAAATATCGAAAGTAAGGAGAGGAACGGAAAGCCCTAAGGCGAAAAAGTGGTGCGGCCTGCGCAGAAGGCAAAGCCTGAACACAGCCACGGTTTTTAGCCGAAGCCAGAATGGTCGGCTTGAAGTGACGAACGCTTTATGGAGTTTGTTTCAACACGGCACCTGCATGCAGCAATCCGACACGAAGGGATGGCGCACGAACGGCTTTCAACCAACAAAGCCGAACTGAATGACGAGGGTTAATCAGAAAATCAGATTTCGAGCTCAATATGCAGTATTCTTACCTATCAATTTGAACGACTGATTTCGTGCTCAACGAGACATGAACCTTGCTAACTCGATAGCGCGCAAAGGAGCATGCCTTGAAAGTTGCGGTCAAACAACTATTCGGCCCGTGGGATCATGGATGGGCGCTAGACAAACACATGCTGAGCAGTACGTATTTGGGTGAAGATAAAAATGGTCATGCACGTTTCGACAATGTCCGCACCGAGGTTGGAGAAGCTACATACCAGCTTAAGTATAAGCATGACTGGAACCAGGTAGAGCCATTAGCGCGGTCGCTTGCAGACAACATCTATCCAAAGCTTGCTAACGTCGGCTTCATCGTCCCAATGCCAGCTTCTACTATACGCAGTCGTCAGCCAGTCACCGAGATCGCAGAGGCGCTCGGAAAAATAATCGGGAAGCCGACTTTTGCAGACATTCTGCTTAAGGCGAATAATGGAAAAGCGCTAAAGGACTTAAATACGAAAGCTGAAAAGATGGAGGCCATTGGCAGCAGCTTCAGCGTCAACGATGGGATTGACGGAAACGGGCCGTGGAACGTATTGGTTTTCGACGATCTCTTCCACACTGGCGCATCGATGGAGGCGGCATGTAATGTATTACGAACCTACACAAAGGTGCGTAAAATTTACATAGCCACGCTTACATGGAGATAGTTAGATGACAACGGTTTTCATCTCGGGATCGATGAATATTAAGCACCTTGATAGCAAGGTGAAGGAGCGTATCAGCAACATCGTAACGTCAGAGTTCGAGGTTGTAGTGGGTGATGCGGATGGCGCTGATACATCAATTCAACAGTATCTATCCGAACTTTGTTGCTCAAAAGTAACCGTTTATTGCAGCGGCTCAAGCCCACGGAATAATGTGGGCAATTGGCCTGTTCATGTCGTCAAAACAAGTTACTCCGAAGGCTCGCGCGCATTTTTTACAGCAAAGGACTTGGAAATGGCTGAAATTGCTGACTTCGGATTGATGATTTGGGACACGAAGAGCACAGGAACTATCAGCAACGTGGTTGAACTACTGTCGCGCAAAAAGAAATCCGTTGTTTTTGTGAACAAGGAAAAATCATTCAAAACGGTTGGCTCAGTGGAGCAACTTGAAGCGCTGATTGGTTGCATGTCCGAGCACGCTAAGCGCAAAGCCGATGAAAAAATTAGATTGCTTTCCAAAGTTGAGTCGCTGAAACATGAGCAGTCGCTTATGTTTACATAACAACTGGAATCTTAAAATAAATCGGTGCTCATTATGAAACTTATGTCCTTTGCGGCAGCCCTTGATGTATCGCACCAATGCACGAAAAGGCATCTGCTACTTGGCAACGGATTCAGTATCGCTTGCAGACCGGATATTTTTGTTTACGGAAAACTCTTCGAGCAGGCCGATTTTTCTAAGCTCTCACCATCAGCCAAGAAAACATTTAATGCACTCGATACACAAGATTTCGAGAAGGTCATTAAGGCGCTACGTGATGCCAAGGCTGTTTTGGCTGCTTACGATGGCATCCCATCAAAACTATTGGCAGCACTTCAAAATGATGCTGATGGTCTGCGTGAGCTGCTTGTTCAAACCATTGCGTCCAGTCATCCTGAACAGCCCGGAGAAATTCAAGAACACGAATACGCAGCATGTCGCCAATTTCTCGCCAACTTTGACAACGTCTACACTCTGAACTATGACCTCCTGCTCTACTGGGCGCAGATGCACACTGAAGAAGGCGTTACACCATCTTCAGATGATGGCTTTCGGAAGCCAGAGGATGATTTCGATGCAGCGTATGTCACATGGGAACCTGGGAATAGTCACAAGCAGAACACATGGTTTTTGCATGGAGCGCTACACCTGTTCGATGCCGGAACTGAAATCCAAAAATATACATGGGTCAACACAGGTATTCGTCTTATTGAACAGATTCGAGATGCACTCAAGCGCGACTATTTTCCAATATTTGTTGCGGAAGGCACCAGTGATGAAAAACTTATTCGCATTCGTCACAACGACTACTTGGCTAAGGCATTTAGAAGTTTCTCTGAAATCGGAGGCGCACTGTTCGTTTACGGACATTCGCTGGCAGAAAACGACGAGCACTATCTTAAGCGAATTGAACGTGGAAAGTTAAGCCATCTCTATGTTGGCATCTACGGCGACCCAGATTCGCCAGCCAACAAGTCAATCATTGCGCGCGCGAAGAAGATGAATGTTCAGCGTCGACGCTCTGTATTGAATATACAGTTCTTCGATGCCAGCTCAGCAAAGGTATGGGGCAAATGAGCGCAAGCTACTACACATAATTATGCCTCTGCTACTGAGTGCTCTTCGACTTCAGAAGGCACTTCATCTGCTGTACCCAATATATTGGCGTAGGTCTCACGCAAGAACTCCAGAGAACCCTCTCGGTTGGCATTTATCTCCAGACTTTGCTGGAAGAGTTTCAAGCGATGGCGATTCGTTTGCAGCACTTCAGACCAAGTTTTTGCCCAGATGGTGATCCTCTTATCATCGGATTGATGAACGAGCCCCGGCTGCATGTTTGCTTGTCGTGCTCGCCGCTTCGCGTGGTCATCCATGCCGTTAGATATAACCCAGAACGTCCAGCGAGTATCAAGCCCGTTGAAACGTTCGTCTTCGGCTACTGCAAAGGCATAACTTTCAACTTGTGCCAATTCCTTCGAGCCGATATTCACGGTCGGTCGTTTCAGCTCGATGATGAGATGTTCAAGTTCATTCTCGCGCTGGCTCGGTATGCTGCGCGTCAACATCAAATCGACTATTCCAGTTTTTCCATCTATTCGCTTCACTGGCGCATCAATAGTTGCGGATGCTCCTTGGCTAGCCAAGTGTTTCTTGAGCACCTCAGACAAGGATTGGTCATCGACCGACAAGAAAAACTCTTCACCGAAAACCCAGGTGTTCTCAGCCAACAGCCGATGAAGTTGAGTTCTTTCTTTAAGATTCTCTTTTTCCTTCTCGTTGAATAGCAGAACGTCCAACCCTTCTATGAACTTGAGGCGGTCGGCAACCACCTTGGAGGCACTGATAATAGCGGTGAGGGAAGTTTCCTGAAGCAGCTTGGCAAACTCCTTTTGTTTCTTCTCCGGCAACTCCAGCACCTCAGTGAGGATCAGTTGCAGTTCTTCTGGGCTCTTCTCTATAGCTTGGCGCAGCATACGCAATTGAAGCTTTTTTCCCTTCTGGGGAGAATCCTCGAATTCCGGGAGAAGGTTATTAACTTTGACAGCCACGATGTCAAACACTTCCCGTTCAATTTTCTCTACCAGATTTTGTGGTTCGCTTTTGTATGGATAGACTTGCTCTTCCTTCCAACGCCCTACAATAGTTTGAGCCTTCTCCGCCCCCTTCTCACGATGAAAAGATTTGATCGCATCTTTGACCTTAGCGATGACCTCAACCAAAGTTGGATTCATTTCGGCCAGACCAAGCACCCCATCACGTGACAATTTCGAAATGTATGAAGATTTCAAGTAAGCCGAGAAATTAAGTCCTGGCGCTTGAATGCGTACATCGGATTGCAGCAAAGGCAGTCCCGCTTCATTGCAGAGATACAACACGCGTTCGGTCGGATTCTTCCACTCGATGATCTCCAACTCGACGGGATATTCAACTTCCCCATCAACAACAGCCCCAAGCGGAATCGACTTGCTAGAAGCAATTGCCACAGAAAGCTCCAACTTACCTGCAGGCAGAACAATTTGAACATCGGTGTAGTTTTTCAGGTATGTCGCGAAGATTTCCGACAAGTCTTGGACAGTACGATCTGTATCCAAGAATTCATAGGCCTTGTGCAACTCTGAGATAACGCACCTTACACCAGTACGTTTTTCTCTTGCAGGAAGTGGGTCGGAAATTCGCACTTCACGAAGGGAGTTCTGTAACATCGACACCGAGAACTGTTTGAAGTTGCTTCCGTCCTTGTAGCAGACTTCCCAGTCAACAACGCGCCCTAGTGAAAATGCTTTCAGTCGCCCTTTACCTTCCGAGCCGTGTAGGAAACGTTGCTTACTTCTCGTTTCGCCCGCAAGGTGTTTCCATGAGCCACCAAGCTGACTAAACAAACTCGGTGCCTCAAAGTGCGTGAAGCCGTTACCGTTATCCGCAATGATTATTCTTGGCTCTCCTACACCATAGGTATCTTCTTTAACTTCTACCAGAGTAGCGTCAGCATCAAGGCTATTCCAGATTAACTCTGCCAGTGAATGTGTAGGCTTAGCATGCGTCTGTTTGGTGAGGAAATCCCCTTGTACTTCTATCGGGTAGACCTTTGGTTCAGACATATTATCCCTCCACATTTGCGCGCAAAAGTTCGCACCTAGATGACTAGGGCGCGCCCCTTAGACAGCATACTCGATCTCTAAAAAATCCTTTCAAGCTTTGCCGGAACGAGCGCTTGAATGGATTCGCGAATAGCGGTGTGTTTGACTCTTAACTCAGCGACATTGGCTTGCAAGGTGGCAAAAGCCTGCTGAGTTGCCAAGGATGGAATGGGCACCTCAATGGCCATTAACGCTTGGGCTGTCATAATCTTATTTCGTGCCGACGTACCAGGAGACGCTGCTTCGATCTTTGCAAAACCTTCGGAGTAACAGGGTAAACGGCAATCGTTGCATTGCATTGAGTCTGCAATCCGATCAAAGCGCTTTCAATACCTGACTCGAAATCACGTCCAGAAACCAGATTAATTTGATTGATTAACTGCGACGCCAACGCTCTGTCTTCACTGGTGCAAAATTGAGCCAGCCAAAGCTGCGCCAACGGATGCTCAGAAGGACGAAGATACATCATTTATTAATTACTCCTCTGCTGACTCAACCACTTCTTCTTGTTCATCAGAACTATCAAGATCGCCTCCAAAAATCGTAAATAATGCTGATTTAAGAATCGATGGATTCGCTTCTTTAAGCCTAGTTATATCCAAATCCGACGTCAGGATGACGGATTGAATACGATCAAGTTCTTTTGATATTTTCTTCTGCACGTCAATATCCAAAGGTACTCGTACTATCTGATTTAGGAAAAGGGTTTCTTGTAGGTAGCGCCGGTTGGTGGCACCAGGGCTCGATCTTATACAAAAGGCCTGAAAAGCTGGTGAAATGGTGAAGAACTTCAGGAAGTCTGGGAATATCTTTAATCGATCCACGTCGTAAGCCCAGAAGTTCCCAGTAATTATTGCGCCATTACAGTCTTCTGGCACAACACCGAAAGCCCCATAGCGAGCATCAATCTTAGACAAAAGGAACTGCCCCTCCTCAATAATAAATTGCTTCTTCGTACCGATGCCCGAACCAAGTGCCCGATCTCTTACTGAAATTCCTCGCCCTTTAACCTTAACTGTAACTCGGGTGTACTCTTCCTCGTCCAGCACATCAACTGTATTCTTTGCACGCAATAGAAAATCGCCAAGTCGAAACTCCCTCCAAGATTTTGTTGATGAAATTAAATCCTTAATCTCATCGATTGCAGATTGAAGCGTCGCAACCTTTTTTTGGAGTGACTCATTGATGAGAATTAACTCTTCAAGCCAACTTTCAGGTGCGGCAGCATAGGAAGTTTGTGATTTTGGGTTGTGCTTATCCAGGTTACATTCAGAGTCAAGCAACAATTTTTCGATTGATTCCCCCCAACACCGTACAGAATCTAGACTACGTGTTTCAAAACTGGAAATAAATTCAAAGAACTCTATGTTGGCTAGTGGCTGGGTCTTTGTGTATTGCTTACGCCCTTCTGGAGGTATGTGTTGATAAAAAAGTATGTTCTTGTCCTGCCGAGTCTTATCTACAAACAAGATATTTGTTTCAATATCCGTATAAGGCTCGAAAACTCCTTTAGGTAATCGCAGGACTGTGTGCAATCCATATTCGATTAATTCTCGCCTTATCTTCCCTGCGATGCCAGGTTGAAACATAGTGGTATTTGGGACGACAATTGCAGCACGTCCACCTCTACGCATTTTTCGCATCACCAGTTGAAGAAATAACAGAGTAGTTTCACGAGTTTGTTTGTCGGGCGGAAAGTTCGACAGTATGCCCCGCTCTTCTTCCCCTCCAAATGGCGGATTTGTTAATATGCAATCAACTCTATCCGCCTCACCGATCTCTTTCAGAGGGAATCGTAGTGAATTTCCAGGATCGATTTCTGGTGAATCCAAGCCATGTAGCAATAAATTCATGTTGCACAACAGGTAAGGTAGCGGTTTAGCTTCACCTCCATTAATGCTAGCCTGTTGCAGTGTTTGCCGATCTTTGACAGTTTGACATTTTTTCTCCAAGTGGGCATATGCCTCCACGAGGAAGCCACCTGTTCCACAAGCAGGGTCGAGGATAGTCTCTCCAAGTTTTGGATCAATCAAATCCACCATAAGCTTGACCACCGGGCGCGGGGTATAGAACTCACCTGCATCACCAGCCGCATCGCGCATTTCCTTGAGCAGTGTTTCATAAGTGCGGGACAGGACGTGTAACTCTTCAGAGCTATTGAAGTGAATACCTTCCAGCTTATTCAATACATCCCGTAGCAGATAACCGTTAATCATGCGGTTGACAGTCCCCCTGAATACAGCGGAGATGGTGTCACGCCTGTCGCGAGTTCCGACACCTTGAAGTTTTTTAAGGTAAGCAAACAACCCGTCACCGCGAGTACCATCAGGACGAGTAGCCTCATCCTGATTGATGAATGCAATCAGTTCGTCGCCAGTTATACCATCCGCTTTAGCAGCCCAATCACGCCAACGATATGGTGCCTCGATTGATGGAATATAGCGCTCCCCGGAAAGTCTCGCCTCGTCTTCGCGAATGCGCTCGTGGTCGTCCAGAAATTTAATAAACATGATCCAGGTAAGCATGGGCAGCCGATCAGCATCACCGTTGAGCCCCTTGTCCTTGCGCATAATGTCTCGTGCAGACTTGACGATGGAGGCTAAGCTCTGTGATGTAGTCAGTGGTAGTACTTCTTTTTTTATGCGTGCCATGGGGTTTGTGCGCTTTCAGATCAATTTGTATAGAGTAGCGTTTGCAGTCGATTAACAGCCTGGCCTAGTTTGTCGATGCCGCCAAAGCGGGCGGCGATTTCTTGAGTGTTGCCGTAGTTGGAAAGCGGCGGATTGCGGAAAGCATCGGGCAATTTCAATTCGGCGATACCATACTCGGTATATTTCTCCAACAGTCCCGAGAGGATGGCGCGTGCATCCTCGCTGTATTGGTCAAAGAAATCTTTGCGATCATGTTTGAGCTTATCTGCCCTTTCGCGGCGGGTAAGCAAGGGGCGCTCAAAAGCCAAGTGGCAAAGCAGATCGAATGGATCGGCATCGGCCTTGCCGGTTTGCTCCGCCAGTTCTTCGACGAAAATACCACGCTCTTCCAACTCGGTCACAATGTCAGCCCGGCGGTGTGGGTCAGCCCAGCTATTGGCAAGGTCTTCCGGCGAGCGGTACATCGTGCGCACCTTCTCGGCGGTGTACTCGGTAAGCTGGATAACGCGGAGCTGGTTGCCATCCGCGTCCAGTTCGCTGACGATGTGCGCCACGATTTCGACAATGCCACCATCCACGTAATACTTTTCGCGCTTTTGTGCGGCAGGTAAGTCCGTGGCGGTAATTTCCGGCGAATATTCGTCTGGTCCCTGCTGTTCTACATCACTCTCGACAACTTGCTCGCTAGTCGTATTACCGTCTTCATCGGTCTGTACTTCCGTAATTTGTGCGGGGCTTCCATCAAACTCCGGGTCGGCAAATTTGGCAGTGGCGGATCCGGTGTAGTCAAGGATGTCAAAAAACAACTTGCCGTAATCCTGCCTCACCCGTGTACCGCGCCCAATAATTTGCTTGAATTCGGCCATGGAGTTGATGACGCGTACCAACACCACGTTTTTCGTGGTGGGCGCATCAACGCCTGTCGTGAGCAATTGAGACGTTGTCAGGATAGTGGGTGTGGTCGTTTCCAGCTCTTGATAGCGAGACAGCGCACCTCGCCCAATGTCACCTTCGGCGGAAGTGACGCGGCAAACATAGTCGGGATATTGCTGCACCAGATCAGCATTCAGATTGGCGATGGCACGACGCATTTCGTCTGCGTGTTCCTGATCGACGCAAAAAACAAGCGTTTTTGCAAAACGATCTGTACGCTTGAGATAGTCGGTCAGGTGACGCGCTACGGCCTCAGTGCGCGCACGTAGAGAGACAATGCGTTCGAAGTCCTTGGTGTGGTATTCCTCGTCCGGGATTTCCTGCCCAAAACGGTCGAGCTGCCCCTTAGTGGGACGCCAACCTGCGGCATCGAAAGCGGTAATAACTCGATGCACACGATATGGCGCAAGAAACCCATCCTCTATACCTGTGCGCAATGAGTATTCATATATCGGGTTGCCGAAATATGCGTATGTGTCGCGAGATTCTTCGCGGAATGGCGTGGCCGTCAGCCCTAACTGCGCGGCAGGTTCAAAGTATTCGAGAATCTCACGCCAGCTTGAATCGTCACGTGCAGAACCACGATGACATTCGTCAATAATGATGAGGTCAAAAAAATCTGGCGCAAATTCTCGGTAAAGACCTGGCCTGCGCTCGTCGCGAGCAATGGCCTGATAGGTCGAGAAATATATTTCTCGACCTTTGCTCACTTCGCCATTTTCGATTTTCCAGCGTGCATCGCCGAATACGGCGAAGGTCTTGTCTTTAGGATCATCCACCAGAATGTTGCGATCAGCGAGGAATAGGATACGCGGGCGTCGGTGTTCACCCTTGAGATTCCAGCGCGCATTCCAGAGCTTCCAACAGATTTGAAAAGCCACCACCGTTTTACCTGTGCCGGTTGCCATGGTGAGCAGGATTCGCTTCTGATCAGCCAATACCGCTGCTACTGCGCGGTTGATAGCTATTTCCTGATAGTAACGAGGATGTTTACCTGCCGTAGTATTGAATGGCGTCAGGAATCGCTCAGCCGTTTGCTCTACAGTGAGCCCTGCTCCGGCCTGATAGCGCGCCCAAAGCGCGGCGGGTGATGGATAGCTATCCAGTTCGCGCTCTAGTCCTGTAAAGAAATCGAATTCCAGAATGGTGCGGCCATTGGTGGCATAGGCAAACTTGATGCCGAGAATTTGTGCATAGTCCTTGGCTTGTTGCATCCCTTCGCCAGCAGGAACGCTTTCCGCTTTGGCCTCGACTACAGCAAGGGGAAAGTCGCGTGTGTAACGCAGAATGTAGTCGGCACGTTTGCCCTGCTTGCGCTTGGCTGATCGACCGATGATGACGATACGTCCGTCGGTGAAAAAGTGCTGCTCAGCAATCAGGTGTGGCGATGCATCCCACCCGGCCTCAATTATTTTTGGGGTTATTAGGGTTCTGCACGTATCTGCTTCGGTAACCTGAAAGGACACAGACTTATATAACCTTTTATAATTATTGTGAAAATTGTACTTCTACAGCCAGTTCAGAAAGTTTGCTTCCGGATTCTACAGCCATTTCCAGCCGATGCCCTACATGTTGACATGATACTGAATGTCGGTAAATATAGGCAACTACCGACGATATGTATCAGGCATGGAAACCTCAAAAGTCACACAGGTTCTGAGTCTTGCCAAGCAGGAAGGCGTTATTCGCGCCCGAGACCTGGAACCGCACAACATACCCCGCACCTATCTTGCCCGCCTATGCGAAGCGGGCAAGCTCCAGCGTCTTGGGCGCGGCCTTTACATGCTGGAGGATAGCGCCATCACCACCAATCATAGTCTGGGTGAGGCCGCAAAGCGTGTACCCCATGGCGTGATTTGTCTGCTTTCGGCACTGAGGTTTCATGGGGTCACCACTCAGGCCCCTTTCGAAGTTTGGATAGCCATTGAAAACAAAGCCCGTACCCCTGCCTCCAAAGAAACGCCGCTGCGAGTTGTCCGGTTTTCAGGGCAGGCACTACAGTCCGGTATAGAAACGCATGTGATAGACGGTGTGCCGACCCGAATTTACTCACTCGCTAAAACAATCGCTGATTGTTTCAAGTACCGGAACAAGATCGGACAGGATGTAGCGGTGGAAGCGCTTAGGGAAAGTTGGCGCGCGCGCAAATTCACCATGGACGAACTCTGGAATTACGCGGCGATTTGTCGGGTATCTAATGTGATGCGCCCCTATCTGGAAACACTGGCATGAGCGCAGATCAACCAAGTAACCTCCCCGCCTCCGTGCGCCAACGGCTGCTCAATATCGCCAAACGCGATGGCGAGGCATTCGATCTGGTACTGACGCGTTATGCCTTGGAACGGCTCTTGTTCCGCTTGGGACAATCCAGATATCACGACCAATTCTTGCTCAAGGGGGCTATGTTGTTTGCTGTGTGGGGCGGAGAAGTTCACCGCCCGACCCGTGACGTTGACCTGCTGGGATTCGGAACCAGCGAACTGCCGCAGGTGGTGAAAATTTTCCAGGACATTTGCCAATTGTCCGTGCAGCCGGATGGTCTGGAATTTCTCACGGACACCATGCACGCCATCGAAATCCGTGAGGATCAGGAGTATCAGGGCGTGCGCGTGTTACTTGAAGCACGTTTGGAAAATGCCGTTATCCCGATCCAGATTGATATTGGTTACGGCGATGCCGTGACACCCGCACCGGAAGACATAACCTACCCCACCGTGTTGGACTTTGCCGCCCCCAAGCTGCGCGCTTATCCGATTTACTCTGTGGTCGCTGAGAAATTCCAAGCCATGGTTTGGCTAGGCATTGCCAATAGCCGCATGAAAGATTTCTATGACATCTGGATCATCATGCAGAAATTTCCGCTTGAGGGGCTGGTTCTGAGCACCGCAATCGAGGCCACTTTCACACGTCGCCAAACCCTCTTGCCGACGGAAGTCCCTCTAGCCCTGACACAGGTGTTTGCCAACGATGCGGCAAAGCAGACCCAGTGGAAAGCCTTTCTGCGCAAGAACGCATTGCCGGTAGGTAACATGGTGTTTCCAGACATCATCAAGGCAATACATGATTTCCTGATGCCGCCGACGCTGGCATCCGCCAAAGGTTTAGCCTTCAACGCCAATTGGCCTGCCGGCGGATCGTGGCAAACCAAGGCGGATACTAATACTCGCGGAAACGACACCAACCCACCGAAACATAATAAGCATTAGGAAAGTGGCAACCCGCATCACTCCAACGGAAAATGGCACGCCACGACGTGGTCAGCATCAATAAACTTCAGCTTGGGCGGCGTTGCCGGATCGGTACATTCACCCGGTTGACCGCGTTGCGCATAGACGGGGCAACGCGGCGCGAAGCGGCAACCTCCGCTGGGGCGCTCGTAGTCATACACGCCCCAATTATTCGAGCTACCCCGGGTTATCTGTGCCTCGCGGGAGCGTTTCTCCACGACGGATGACCACAAGATCGAGGTGTAGGGATGCCGGGCGGCATTCGCAATATCCCGCGCCGGCCCCATCTCGACGATCTGCCCCAGATACATCACGGCGACGCGGTGACTGACCAGTTCGACCAGTTGCAGATCGTGCGAGATGAACAGGAATGACAAGCCCAGTTGCGTTTGCAGATCACGCAACAGATTGACGACTTGTGCCTGGATGGAAACGTCGAGAGCACTGGTCGGCTCGTCGGCCACGATCAATTTGGGGCGCACTGCCAGCACACGTGCGATGCCGATACGGCGCTTTTCCCCTCCGGATAATTCGGAGGGGAAATTGGTCAGTTTGTTCTTCTTCAGATTCACCAGATCGAGCAGGTCGTAAATCTGGCGCAATATTTCTGCTTGTCCGGCTTCGGGTTCACGCACGCGAACCGCCTCGCGCAATATCTCCTCGATACGCATCTTCGGATTGAGCGCCGCATCCAGGTCCTGGAAGATCATCTGGATATCGCGCCGCAGCGGCCGGAACTGCGCCGGGGAGTAGTTGGTGATGTCTCTGCCCTGATAGTTGATCTGGCCGCCGTTCACCGGGATGAGTTTCAAGATCGCCTTGCCGGTCGTGGTTTTGCCGCAACCCGACTCGCCCACCAGCCCCAGCGTCTCGTTCTCAAACATCGACAAACTGACGCCGTCGATGGCCGGAATGATGTCCGAGTCGTCACCCGGCGGAAGCGCACCCAGCAAGCCGCGTCGCTGGGCGAAATGTTTGCGCAATTCAATCACTTCGAGTAACGGTTGCTTCATATTTAGCCCGTGATGATTATTTTTGCGGGTCGTATAACCAGCAACGGATTTGCCGGGCGGGCGCGATCTCGAACAGCGCCGGTTCCTCGGTCTCGCAACGCGTACGCACGTTGTCGTTGATGCGCTGGCAGCGCGCACGGAAGCGACAGCCGCACGGAACGTTGATGGTGTCGAGCACCTCGCCTTCGATAGCCGGCAAGCGTCCGGCTTGAGACAGATTTCCCAAACGCGGCGTTGATGCCAGCAACGCACGCGTATAGGGATGACCGGCCGCGTGCTCATCCAATACTTCACTGGCAGCACCGCTCTCCATCACGCGACCGCCATACATGACGGCGATACGGTCGGACAAACGCGAGATCACCCCGATGTCGTGACTGATGAGCACCATGGTCATGCCCAGCCGTCTCTTCAAGTCTTCCAGCAAATCGACGATGCGCGCTTGTATCGTGGCATCCAGCCCGGTGGTGGGTTCATCGGCAATGAGCAAACGCGGCTCGGATGCCAGCGCCATCGCGATCATGGCGCGCTGGCTCATCCCGCCGGACAAGCCAAACGGATAGTTGTCAAAACGCAGGCGCGGCGAATCGATACGCACCTGATCCAGCCAGTACAAAGCGCGTTCCCTAGCTTCAGTCGCATTCTTCAAACCGGTATGCAGACGCACGGCTTCGGCGATCTGCTGCCCCACCGTCTCGAATGGATTCAGCGCGGCTTTTGGATTCTGGAAGATCATTGAGATCTTGCTGCCGCGCACGCCGCGCAGGTTTTTTTCCACCTGTTTTTGCCAAGCCTGATCGTCTTTGGCGACCTGCATGATGCGACCTTCGCGACGCTCCAACACGACATTGTTTTCCAAGCCCTGCAACAGTTCTTGCGCTGCTTCGTCGTGGAACGTCACCTTGCCGCTGATCACCCCCGGCCCGGCACTGATCAATCCGACCGCGGAAAGAAAGGTGACGCTTTTGCCACTGCCGCTCTCACCGACGATACCCAGCGTCTCGCCGCGCGCCACGTGTAGATCGACCCCGTCCACCGAGCGCACGAAAGCATGTTTCACGCGCGAGAAAAAATACGTGCGCAGATCCTCGATTCGCAACAAAGGAACAGCACTCATCGATGCCGCCCTCCTTCGAGGATATTGTTCAAACCGTCACCCAGCAGGTGGAAGCCCAACACTGTCAACAAAATCGCCATTGCCGGCAGGGTGGATGGCCAGAAGTTTCCCTGCAACAAATAATTCGCGCCCGCCTGCACCATGTTGCCCCACGAGGCGGTCGGTTCCTGTACCCCGAAACCGAGATAACTCAGGCTGGTCTCGATCAACACCGCCTCGGCCATGCCAATGGTCGCCTGAATCAGCAACAGTGCGCGGCAGTTGTACCAGAGGATGTGTTTGAAGATGATCGTGCGCGGCGACAAACCCAGTGCCACGGCCGATTCGATGAAATTGCGTTCGCGCAGCATCATCACTTTGCCCTTCACCAGCAGCGCGATGGTGGGGGCGCTGGTGATGCCAAACACCAGCATGATGAGGTAGATGTTCGGGCGGAACGCCGCGATGACCAGCAGCATCAACACCAAGCGCGGCAAGGAATCGATCAGGTTGCAAAGATAGGTGACCAGTGTTTCCGTGCGTCCTCTCCGGTAACCGGCGAGCACCCCCATCAAGGCTCCCAAGCCGAGCGCGATGAAAACGGCCATCACACCCGGCAAGAAATAGGCCTGGATGCCGAGGATCAGCCGCGTCAGTATGTCTCGCCCCATGAAGTCGGTTCCGAGCAGGAAGCCGTCGGTGAGCGGCGGCGCCATCATGGTCTCCAGATTCATGTCTTCGGGATCGTGCGGCAACCAGCCAAATGCACCCAGCAAATAAGATAACAGCACCACACCCACAATCACAAAACCGTAGCCGACGCTCAGGCGGTCGGTCAGGCGCGCACTTTTCCACGGCGACAGTTTCGAATATTCGCTGACGCTATCCAGATCCTGCAGGTAATGTGTTTTCACCGTCAGTCCCCAAACTTAAAGATGCGAAGCACGCGGATTAACGGCGACATAAATTGCGCGATGCAGGAAGCTTCCCAGCCGCACCACCACTGCGGCAAGCAAGGCGACCGCCAAAATCACCGGATAGTCGCGGTCTTGTGCGGCTTGCCAGGCGACCCTGCCCAGTCCGGGCCAATTGAACACCTGCTCGACGATGATGGCACCGCCCAGAATGAACGGCATCTTCGCCGCGATGATCTGAGACACCGGCAACAGATAGGCTTCTTTAAATGCATGGCGCCAAACCGACGCGCCCTTGGCGCGCGCCGTGCGGATATATTCCTCGTGCATCACCCGCACAATTTCCTCGCGCAGATAACGCACGATCTCCGCCAGCGCACCGTTACCCAATCCGAGCAGCACGACCGGAAGCAGTGCATATAACCAGCTGTATGGCTGTGATTCGTCCGAGCCGGAAAGCAATGGGAACAGTCCCAATTTTGCGGTGAAGAAATAGATCAACAGATAACCCAGCCAGAAGGTTGGCAGTGCCGAAGCCAGATACACCAGCATGACTCCCAGACGGGCGCGCAGACATGTCGGTTGCACTGCCGCAAGCGTGGCGATGGGAAGGGCGACACCCAGTGTGACGACGAGCGATCCAAGCGTCAGGAACAAAGTGTTCATGCCGCTGAAGGACAAAGTTTCGGTGACCGGTTGACCGGTGCGCAGGGAGATACCGAAATCGCCCTGCAACACGTTTCCCATCCAGGAAAAATATTGTCCATACCAGGTGCCCGGCCGATCCAAGGCGGCCAACGCGGCATCACGTTCAGCGCCGCCGAGTAATGCCGAAAACGGATCTCCCGGTGCGAGGTACAGGATCAGGAAAACGACGAGACTGACACCCGCCAGCAACATCAGCGTGGTCGCGAGTTCCTTGGTCAAAACACGCGCCACCACCTTCAAACCGGAGCGCTTCATAAAAACAGTCCTAACACCTCTGACGAGTCGGCTGGAACACTCCCGCGATATCCGCAAGCGCTCGCGCCGTTACACCAAAACAGCATCTATTTCGCCTTGGCGGGTGGTGTTGCCGGTTTGGCCTTTTCTGAAACCTCGCCGATATACCAAGTATCCGCATACGAGAAAAACTTGTAGGGATGGATCTCCACCGCACGCACCTTGCGGTCGTAGGCCGCGTAATTGGTCAACGTCCACAAATAGGTATAAGGACTTTCGTCGGCCAGGCGCTCATGCAACTTGCGATAGATGGTGCGACGCTTCTCGTGATCCAGCGTGTTCTTGGCTTCGATCAACAAACTATCCACTTCCTGATTCGTATAGCCGCCGAAATTGTTGCGCCAGGTACCGATCTCGCCCGAGTGGAACAGCGACGAGATGTCCGCCGAATCATCGAACACCCAGGAGGCGAACATGATGTCGAAGTTGTGGTCGGCGAAAACGGCATCTTTCCACGATTGCCATTCGAGGAATTCGACATTGATCTCCGCACCGACCCGGCGCAGGTAGTTCTTGAAGGCCAGCACCACACGTTTGACCGATTCACTTTCCTGCGCGATTGGCACCTTGAGTGTCAGCACCAGACGCTTGCCATTTTTGGACAGGACGCCGTCGCTATCTTTTTGGAAACCCGCCTGCGCCAGCAGTTTCTCGGCCGCTGCGGGATCGAAAGGCAACGGTTTGACATCCAGGTTATACGCCCAAGAACCGGGTGCGAACGGCCCCGAGATCACCGTGCCCTGATTGTTGAAGAAGGAATTCAACATCTCGTTGCGGTTGATCGCCAGCGTGAATGCTTTGCGCACGCGCTTGTCCGCCAACAGCGGGTTGCGCGTGTTGTAACCGAAGAACTGATACGACAACGCACTGTAGGATTGCAGACGCAGACGCTTGTCGCCCTGTATCTCCGGCACGTTGCGCGGGTTGACCAATACCGACATGTCAATACTGCCGTACATCAATCCCTGGTTCATGATGTTCTGGTCGGCGAACGGCTTGGCGACAAAGCGCGCGATCTTGGGTGCACCCCGGAAATAATCCGCGTTCGCTTCAAGCACGATCTCGCCGTTGCCTGTCGTTTCCTTGTAGCGATACGGACCGGTGCCGATTGGGTTCTGCACGAAGGGATCATCACGGCCAAGGAATGCCGCATTGGTCGGGCCGAACTCGGGAATGATCTTGAAGGTGAATTTCGGCAGCGCGTTCAGGATCGGTCGCTTCAGTGTGAAACGCACCGTGTTGTCGTCCAGTTTTTTGGCTTCGCTGATGAACTCGTAACGCACTTTGAGCGGGGTGACGGTGCGCGGATGCATCATGATGTTGTAGGTGAAGATCACATCATCCGCAGTCAACGGTTGGGGCTCCTGCCCCGGCTTGGGATGCCAGTTCACATCCTTGCGCAGATGAAATGTGTATTGCAAACCGTCCGCGGATTGTTCCCAAGATTCGGCCAGTTCGGGCACGATCTGCTGCTTGTTGTTGATGCCCACCAAACCGTTGAACAACAACTCGGTGACACGCATGGAGATCATGTCGTTGCTGGTGATGGGATCGAGCGTGGAAGGCCGTCCATATTCACCGTAACTCAAGGCCGATGTTTTGGTGGCGGCGGCCGCAGCCGTCTCGGCATAGACGGCCGAACACAACACGGCCGAACTGAACAGCGCGATCAGCATCACGGATAACTGGGTCTGAAATTTATTCATGTCACTTCCCTCACTCTAAATAAAAAATTACAGCTTCACCCGCAAACCGGGTCACTCCAGGACAGCCTCAAAATATCTTTGCATCGCCTGCACTGCGATACTCGGTGGAATACACTCCCTGCGCCGCTTCCTGCAATTGGCGCAGCGCCGGAAACTCCTTGCTCATCTCAAAATAGATTTCCAGCGATTCGGAAAAACTCTTGTTGGCAAAATACAGGTCCGCCAAGCGCACCAGCAACATCGGATCGTTGGCGTCGATGCGATTCTTGTTGCTCTTGTCGCGCGCGGTTTCCAGTTCCAGCAGCGCGCGGTCGGTCTTGCCTTCACTCGCATAGTGTTCACCGACGGCAAAATGCAGGCTGCGAAATTTCTCACCCTGATTCGCCGCAGCCAGATTGCGCGCACTGCCGACGGCCCCCGGACAATGGGCCTTGTGCTGCACACACGTCATCAAGACTTCGCCCAACAATACCGGATCTTGTTCGTATTTTTTTGCGAGTGTATTAAATGCGGCATTGCCCCGCGACGTGTTTCCATTGCGCACCTCCAGCGCCGCCTGCATCACTTCCAGCCGATCACGATACGGCTGTGGCAGATCGGTCGCAGCGAGCAGCTCCGGCAGCAAAGCGGAAGCTTTTGCAAATTGCCCGCCGTGCAAATACAACTCGAGCAAAAAATAATTGGATACGGCTTTCAAGCGTGAATCGGTTCCGGCTTTTTGCAGCAAGCGTTCAGCCTCGGCTTGATACAGAAGCGCCAGATTGCCCAGCAACGCCGCATCATAAAATCGCAGCACTTTTGCCGGGTTGATGATTTCTTCATAAGACGGTTGGCTCAAATCTGCACTGCTCATCAGTGCCAGGGCTTTCGCGGTTTGGCCGCTGCGTGCGTACACACCGAAAGCATTGCTGACCGCTCTGACCGGCAGGTTCGGATTGGATTTGGCCAACTCAACCAGGGCTTGCTCAGTCAACGCATTTGCTTGCGTTTTGTGTTCCGGCAACAAACTCAAAACAAGCGCTTGTTGGCTGCGCAGCAAGGGAGGCGACTTGGCAGAGACTGCCGGGATGCTGTTTTGTGTCACCGCCAAATTCGCCTGCGCGATCTCGCGATAAAGCGGCTCTTTGTGCTTTTGCCCGATGAAGCGGCGCAATTGTGCCGTGCCCTCGCGTTGCCTGCCTGCTTCGGTTAAATACTCGGCGTAATACAAAGCCGCAAAACTACTGCGATCCCGTCCCGACTGGGCGCTGAGTTGCTTCAAATAGTGTGCACCGATAACAAGCGAAGATCGCTGCATCGCCTGTTGCAAACGGGCGTTCTGGGCATAGGCTCGGGCCAGCGTCAAAGCGGTCTCCGCATTGGGTGCGCTTGCTGCGGAAGTAGCGCGCAGGAGTGCCGCCGCCGACTCGTAATAATGTTTGCCCAGCAGTTGGTTGGCTTTTTTCAAATTCTCATCCGCCGCAGACACCGCCGCGCTCAAAACAAGCAAGCAGCTGCCGCATACAAATGAAAAGAGGGGTGCGTGTTTCACTCGGACACCCCGGGAAGTTTGGCCAAAAATATCTGGTCCCACTGATCGACCTGTGCCCGAAACGCGAGGACGCCATTCGAGGAAATCGCCAGATCGTGGTTGATGCTGGTACCCGTCTCCAAGCGAGAACTGTCGCGGGTAGCTACTTCAACCACATGGATCGGGTTGTAGTCCTGTTTGTCATTCAGCACATAAGCG
>CAYROQ010000005.1:14712-36251 GCA_964425955.1 uncultured Sideroxydans sp. | reverse complement strand
ATAAGCGATACGCCTGCTGTCCGGGAACCATGCGGGGCCCGACGCGATATCCGGGATCACATTGTTTGCCACAACACTGGCCACCAGTTGTTCACCCGTGGCGATACTGCCCCTGTCCGCCTCGACCACCAGCAAGGACCATATCTTGGGATCGTCTTGCAGGTTGTAATTCGAATAAAACGCGATATATTTTCCATCCGGTGACCACGACGGACTCAGGTCATCGTGGCGCCAAGACGTCAGCATTTTTTCTGTCGGTGTGTTCACAGTGGCAGCACCCACCGGCGAGCTGACCGCCGCAGGAGTTCCAACCACAGCGGGAACAACACCGGGTAGATTGTCGATCAACACGATATCGTGGTTCTCGTTCGCGCCGTAGATCGCCGCGATGCGCTTGCCGTCCGGTGACCAGCGCGGATACAAGTAACTCTGCTCACCTTTGGAAAGTCGCTCGGTATGCCGGCTGCCCACATCGATCAGAAACAGTTGCGCGATGCCGGTCCTGCCCGAAACGAAGATCACTCTATCGTCGGTGGGTGACCAGGCCGGTTGGCCATCTTTCTGCGCATCCTGGGTCAGTCTTAGCACCGTGCTGTCGGCCAAGTTTCCCAGAAAAAGATCGTAATTGCCTTCGCCGCCGTTGCTCATGAAAACAAAACGATCCGCATTCTTTGACCAGGCGATGCCGGAGTTATAGCTCACCGATTTGCCCAGATCCGCCAACAGGCCCCCCAACCCCATGTCATCCTGATTGTTCTGAAAATAGACGGTCTTCACCACCGCCCCCTCGGTGCGGGTTATCACAATCTCGCGCCGCGATTCCTCCGCACGTTCAAAAGCCAGCAACCCGCCTCCCCCGGCCCAGTTCGGACTGGCATCGTTATGCCCTGTCTCATTCATGGCAAACAACGGACGCACGAAGAAGGGTTTGATGACGTGTTCCGGTGCGACGTCCAACGCCACACCACTCGCTTGCCCGCCTTCGACCTGCGCCTGAACACCCGGCGCAAACCCCAGGGTCAGCCATAACACACCGCTAACGAGTGTGCGTGGCGGCACGTTAATTCCCTTCCAGTTGCTGCGACAGATTCACAGCCGATTCACGCAAGTGGTCGAACTCCGGATTGCCGCGCAATTTAGGCGGGAAGAAATCCAGGTACTCATGCCAAGCCAGCTCCAGATTGGAACGTATCGACTCGCGCGCGGTGATCTGGTGCAGGCTGTAATAGGACAAGGCACGATAGAAATACGTATCGTGAACCGCCTCGTCATGGCGTTCATCGGGGAAGAAACGGGTGTTTTCGCGCGCACGGTCAAGCGCCTTGATGGCCTTTGCAAAATATTCGACCGCCTCGTTGCGATGGGCTTTTATCAGCGATTCGCCCTTGGTGAAATAGGCTTTGCCCAAGTTGGTGTAAACCACCGCGTATTGTTTCAACACCAGTTCGCGCACTTCCGGAATCGCCTGCACGGCTTCGAATTCGGCGATAGCACGGTCGGCGTCATGTTTCTCGTCCAGATAGAGCTGCCCCAGACGCAGGCGGATCTCCGCGTAATCCGGATGCGCTTTGGGTGCGGCGGAATACAACTTGATCGCCTCGTCAAATTGCTGCGCCCGCTCCGCATCTTCGGCAGCCTTCAGGTAATTCTTGTACAACGTGATCGCTCGATCTCCGGTGCGATGTTCTTCAGTACCCTCGAACTCCACCACTTCTTCCCATGCGCGGAAATTGCTGCCGGCATCCACGCGCACGGTATGGAAGCCCAAGGGCACGGCCACCGGCTTGGAAATGGGGGTAGTGCCGATGGACACGTCATCCAGCGAAACCACCGCACCGCTCGGATTACTCTCGATGGTCAAATCGCTGGTAAAAGATTTGAGGGCGAACTGGAAGCGCTCGTTTGCCGCTTTGGGTTCGATCTCCTTGCTGACCTGTGCATAACCGTGCCGATACACGATCAGCTCATACTGACGATTGGCCCGTAACGTCACATTGGCTTCGCCCCGTTGATTGGTGCTCCCCGCCCAGCGCCCGTCAAGGTACAGGTTGGCGCCCGCCACCGCCTCCCCCTCCCTGCCTCCATTCACCACAAAAGTAACCCTGACGTTACCTTCGGCTTTGCTGGATTCGGAAGTATCAAGGCGAACCACCTTGTCACCCGCTTTGGCTGGAGAAATGGACGAGTCCGAGCGGATATCGGTTTGGTTCTCACCCACATGACGCACGACGAACGTACCGCCCTCTTTGTAACCGGTAACGCGCCCCTCGGTATCGCGTTTGGCTGACTTGAGGATGAACATATCGTCGTTGTCGAGCGCGAACTGATTGTGGCCCAAATTGATGAGCGCGTGATCATCGTTGACTGCCGTCACCAAGCCCGAGAACGGGTAATTGGCCAGGGCATTTGACACCAGCTCGCTCATCGCACGGCCGACACGCCAACTGCCGGTGCTGCTCAGTACGGTGGCCTGACTCATCACCAGTCGTCCATCCGGCTCATAGAAACTGGCTTCGACGACGAATGAATCACCTTCGCCACGCGCCACGCTGGCGAATACCAACACATCCACCTGCTCGGCCAAAGCTGTTCCTCGCCATCCGCTGCTCTTGAGTTTGGCGTAGCTTAATTTGGAACGTTTGATCAATTTTTTCGCAGTCTCTGCAGGAACTTGCTTGAATGCTTTGGCACTGAACAACTCTTCGACAAAACGCGGTTCCACGATCTTCACGATATCGCCGATGTCTTCACCGCTGGTATTCGCCGAGAAACCGGCGATTGCAACACGCGGTTGTCGCGCATTCACGGGATAAAAGAAACGTTGCACAGTCTGGGCACCGATCAGCTTGACCTTTTGGCTATAGGACTCGGGAATAAATCCGGGTGCGCTGATGCCCACCGCGACGGTCGTCCCGATTTTGCCCTTCTGGCGATAGACGTACACCCCATCCTCCGCCGTCCTGCCCACCTCACGTCCGGAAACCGTCACCACGGCGTCGCTCACCGGTTTGACAAAACCGTTGCGTTCTTCGAATGCCTTGACCATGACCACGGCCTCTTCGTACAACTCCAGATCAACACGATCACCCAATTCTTTGACGATAACGTTGCCTGTCTCGCCCACACCCGCCTTTTGTGCCGTGAAATTTTGTCCTGTCTTCGGCCATTTTTCGAACATGACCAGCAAAGAGCCGTCCGCCGCCGTAATACCCGCCTGCCATCCTGCAACGTTGACCTGTGCGCCTGCTACCGGCGCCCCCTCGTGCGACACAATGACCACCACATATCGCTGCAAGTTCGCGGTAAAAGATTGGACTTCACGCGGATCGTTCCGTGATTGTTTCGCCGACACACTGAACGTAGTCTCCCAAGGCAACGTATGAACGGTACCGCGATCCTTCTTCAATTCAACCCGCACCGGTACGGTGGGCAACCGGGACAGGGTCTTGGTAAACGAACCGCTGACATCCGTCTTGCCAGCCATCACCCCGTCAATAAGCACCTCGACTTCCGGCAAGGCCTGGCCATCAACGACGGCCGTCAGTTTCAAATCAAAATCGACCGGCTTCGGACCGCAACCCGCCAGTGATATCAAGAGTAGCGCGGCAAAATAGATGAAGCGATGTTGCATTTTCATGGAGGAATCCCCTTGTTCAGGCATTTGATGACTTCAGGCTAAGCTCGTGTGTCCGGCGTGATGAATACACAAAGCGTTGTTGCATGTTTGGTTTTGAATTACATGGAAGGCGGTTGGATATTCACGTCGCCGGGATTGATGATCTTGTCCTTGTCGGACTGCATACCGCGATAAGTTTTGGCTTTCCCGATCGGCATTTTTTTTAACACGATCTCGACTTCGCGCGAAGATTCTTTCAATTCGATGGTCTTGCTGACCGGCAGGTATCCGGGTTCATTCACCTCGATCTTGTAGGTGCCCGGTTTGACGTATTTGGCATCCGTCTCGAATTTGCCCTTGGGGTCGGTCTTCACGGAATAAGAAGCCGTGTCGAGAGTCGAAGTCGTGTTGATCAGGTTGACGACAATGCCTTCGAGTTTGGAATCGGTTTCCGGATTGTTGTCCCGATCGACGAATTTCAGTTCACCGGTGATGACCGACGCGCATCCGCTTAATAACAACAGCACGAATAAAGCAATCATTGAGCCTGTATGTCTTGTTGCCATTTTCCACCCCGACTAAATCACTCAAAAGTTAACTTCATCAACCGCGATAAATTTAACACAAGTTCAAAATAAATGCCCTGCACCCGGAAGCTTCGTCAACCAAAGAACCTATCCCATGACACATCAAAGGGACGTTCCCGGGAAATAATGAATCCCCGCAGCTTGAAACGAGCCCCTCAAGAAAACCCATTTTGGGGGTGGCCGTATTCTGCGAGTTGCACTACCATGGGTGCCGAAACAATCCCGCATGCACAATAACTATGCGCAAGTCTGCTTCAAAAAAATTCTGTCCGGGTCGAATTACTTCCCTCCTGCTATTGGGACTGGGCATACCGCTGTGGTTCGCACTCTGCTGGTTCGCAGTCGACCAATTTCAAAATTACCGTTACAAAAATGTGCTGGCTGAAAAGAGCGTGGAGCTTGAACACAATGCCGACAATCTTGTAGACAGCATCAAACAACGATTACAGCAGTTGCAAGGAATCCCGCAGGTTGTCGCACAAGCTGAGTCTGTCATTCAGGCATTACAACGTAATGAAGTACAGTTTGTTGCCAACTCACTGTCGGTCGAAGATCGAAAAAAACTCTGGTCCGAGAGTGCTGCCTTATCCGCGACCAACCATTATTTGTCGCTGGTTAGCGCAAAGTTGGGGGTTGACACCGTGTACATCATGAACGCCCAGGGTGACTGCATCGCTTCCAGCAATCTGGGAGAAAGCGATAGTTTCATCGGGGCCAATTTTGCTGAACGCGAATATTTCACCGCCGCCAATGAAGGCAAGCTTGGGATGCAATATGCGGTGGGCTGGGTATCCAACATCCCCGGGCTGTATTTCAGCTCGCCTATCATGGCAAAAGGTAACATCGTCGGCGTAGCGGTAGCCAAGCTGAATTTGAGCGGCTTGTCGCACTGGGTCAACCAGGCGGATGCATTTATTACCGACCAATATGGCGTGGTGATCTTAGCCAAGGAAAAAAGCAATGAATTGCGCACCGTCACAGATTCCACGGTGAATAAACTTACGCCTGAGGAGCGCTTGGCCCGTTACAAGATAGCTGAATTTCAACCCCTACAGATCGGACGCTGGCCTTCAAAATACTCGCAAATATTGCAGCGCATCAAAGGCATAGATTCACCTGTGCTGCTGACCAGCAGACAGCCGGAAGAATACGATACCAAGGCGTATATCGCCCTGCCGTTACACCGTATAGCAGAGTACGAAAAACAGACAACATGGTTGCTGGTGTTTAGCGCGTTGATCGGCTTTTTGTTTTTTTCCGGTTTGGCATTGCGTATCGAATTGAACCGCAATCGCAAATTGACCAAGCAGTCCGAGTTGCGCAAGGAAACCTTGTTACGCACCACACTGGAATCGACGGATGAAGGTATTCTTATGGTTGCCAACGACGGCCGTATTTTGTTGTACAACAACCGCTTTATCGAGTTGTGGCAAGCACCATTGGACTTGTTGGTAAAAGCCCAGGAAGCTCCCTTGTTGGATCACGTACTCGAACAATTGACCGACCCGCAAGCTTTTCTGGAACAAGTTCAACGTCTTTACAGCTCAGATGAAGAAGCGCGAGATGTGTTGCATTTCAAAGATGGTCGGGTGTTTGCACGGTTCACCCGCTCGCTTTTCATCGACCGTGAACGCGCGCGCATCTGGTGCTTCAAAGACATCACTGAACAAATCCATTCCCAATCCGCGTTGGTTGAAAGTGAAGCACGATTCCGTGATCTATCCGCAATGCTGCGTATGTTATGCGACAACGTGCCGGACATGATCTGGGCCAAGGATCTGGAGAAGCGCTACATTTTCACCAACAAGGCGATCTGCACCCAATTGCTCAATGCCACAGATACGCAGGAACCGGTCGGCAAGACCGATCAGTTTTTTGCCCAACGCGAGCGTGAAAGGCATCCAGATAATCCCCACTGGCACACCTTTGGCGAGCTTTGCCAGGACAGTGACTCGATCACTTTGGCCAATGGCAAAACGATGCAGTTCGATGAATACGGCAATGTAAAAGGCGATTACCTTTTCCTCGACGTGCGCAAAGCCCCCTTCATCAACGATGCGGGTGAGACCATCGGGATCGTGGGTTCAGCCCGGGATATCACACAACGCAAACAAACCGAAGAAGTGTTGCGTGCGTATGCGCTAGACATCCAGAACGAAAGCACACTGCGCAAACAGATGATGGAATCACTGCCCGGCGTGTTCTACATGTTCGACCAGTCCGGACACTTTCTGGCATGGAACAAGAACTTCGAACATATCACCCAGCGCAGCGCGCAAGAAATGGAACACGTTCATCCGCTGGATTTTTTTGCGGACGCAGAAAAAGAGCTTGTTGCCTCACGTATCGGGCAAACTTTCGAGTCGGGTGCATCATTTGTCGAAGCCAACCTGGTGGCCAAGGATGGCACTGTGACTTCATTTCACCTCACCGGTTTGAAGATCGAATTTGACGGTCAACCGGTGCTAATCGGCACCGGGGTGGATATCACCGAGCAACGCAGGTCACAAGCCCGTATCGACCAGTTGGCGCACTACGACCACCTCACCGGCTTGCCCAACCGCGCTTTGCTCAATGACCGCATCAAATATGCCTTGGGTACGTCGCACCGCAATCAGCAAAAACTGGCGTTGATGTTCATGGATCTGGACCACTTCAAGAACGTCAATGATTCGCTCGGCCACAGCATCGGCGATGCGTTGTTGATCCAATTGGCCAATCGCTTGCGCTCTGTAACGCGCGAGGAAGATACGGTGTCCCGACTCGGGGGGGACGAATTTATTCTGGTGTTACCGGACACCGACGCAGACGGAGCCGCCCACGTCGCGGAAAAACTGATGGAAACCGTTGCACAGCCTTATCACATCGAACAACACGAATTGGTTACCACGCCTTCTATTGGTATCGCGATCTATCCGGATGACGGACTGGATTTCGAGACACTTTCACGTTGCGCCGATGTCGCCATGTACCGCGCCAAGAAGAGCGGGCGCAATAGTTTCAGATTCTTTACCCCCGAGATGCAGGCGCACTCGGCACGCAATCTGCAGTTGGGCAACGCCTTGCGCCACGCGCTGGAATTGAACCAATTGCACTTGCTTTACCAACCCCAGGTTTCCCTGCAGGAGGGTCGCGTGATCGGTGCCGAAGCACTATTACGCTGGCAACATCCCGAGTTTGGTTTGGTCTCCCCCGCCGAATTCATCCCCATCGCAGAAGACAGCGGTTTGATCCTGCCCATCGGAGAGTGGGTGTTACGCACCGCGACAGGGCAATTGAAGCAATGGATGGATGCAGGGATGCCGGCGATCACCATGGCAGTGAATCTGTCGGCAGTACAGTTCCGCAATCCGCAACTGCCCGACTTGATCACGGCCATTCTGCGCGACGCAAATCTGCCGCCGCAACACCTTGAGTTGGAATTGACTGAAGGGGCAGCCATGGAAAACCCGGCAGCCGCGATCGCCATGATGAACAAATTGCATGAGTTGGGTGTGCGCATGTCCATTGACGACTTTGGAACCGGCTACTCTTCGCTGAGTTATCTGAAACGCTTCCAGGTTTACAAACTCAAGATCGACCAATCGTTCGTGCGTGACATCACCATCGATCCGGAAGATAAAGCCATCGTCAGCGCCATCATCAGCATGGCGAACAGCCTCAACATGCAAGTGATCGCAGAAGGGGTCGAAACGGCAGGTCAACTTTCCTTCCTGCGCCTGCAAGGCTGTGATGAGGTACAGGGTTATTACTTCAGTAAACCGCTCACTGCGGAATTATTCGCGGAGTTCACACGAAAGTAGCTGATCGGCAGTTTCGCCGTGCTCATGCACTAATCAAATTTCAGAACAGGTTGCAATATGAACAGCAAACGCACCGCATTCTTTATTTCCGACCGGACGGGTATCACGGTTGAAAAACTGGGGCGCAGCATGTTGAGCCAGTTCGACGGTATCAGCTTCACCCAGATCACCCTGCCGTTCGTGGATTCGGTCGAGAAAGCACGCGATGCGGTGCAGCACATCAATGAAGCGGCGATCAACGACGGTAAACGTCCTATCGTGTTCAGCACCCTGATTCTGCCTGCGGTACACAACATCATCGAGCAAAGTGATTCGCTGATACTCGATCTTTTCGAAAGCTTCATCGTGCCGCTGGAAAATGAGTTGGGTATCCAATCCTCTCATGCCGTCGGACGTTCTCACGAGACCGGGTTGCATTACAACGAACGCATGGATGCGGTGAACTATGCCCTTAGCCACGACGACGGCGGTGTCACACGCGATCTGGGTCGTGCCCAGATCATTCTGGTCGGCGTTTCGCGCTGCGGCAAATCACCCACCTCGCTGTATCTTGCGCTGCAATTTGGTATCTTCGCGGCGAACTATCCCTTGGTGCCCGAAGATTTCGAAAACCGTTCGCTGCCAACATCCATCAAACCGTTGCTGCGCAAATTACACGGACTCACCATCCAGCCTGAACGTTTGGCTCAAATTCGCTCCGAGCGTATGCCGAACAGTCGTTATGCTTCACTGGAGAATTGCCGCAAGGAGGTGCGGCAGGCTGAAGAGATGATGTCTTCCGCAGGAATTCCGATGCTTGACGTGACCACGATCTCGGTAGAAGAGATCGCCACCACACTGCTGCACATGACCGGGTTGAAACGTTCTTGAAACAATTGTGGCCGTTTCATTCCCGAAAGGTGTTCCGGCGCTCTTCAGAGTCGTTGCCGTACAGCTTCAAACACACAGATTGCCGTCGCCGCCGCCGCATTAAGTGATTCGACTTTTCCCGGCATCGGTATGATGAAACTCTCCTGTGCCATATCCAGCAGGGCTTGCGACAATCCCGAGCCCTCGTTGCCGATGGCGAAAGCCAGTTTGCCGCGAAGGTTGCACTGGTACAGCGATTTATCAGCAAACAACGATGCCGCCAGGATCTTGCCGGTGAAATCTGGTGCGATCTTGGTCAGCTCCGAATCCTTATGGATCTGCAAAACGAAATGTCCGCCCATCGCCGCGCGCAACACTTTGGGTGACCAGGCATCCGCGCAACCTTGGGAAAGAAAAACGGAATCACAGCCCGCCGCCGCCGCACTGCGCAAAATGGAGCCCAGATTTCCCGGATCCTGAATATCCTCCAGCATCAACGCGAACTGGCTGTGCGCGATATTCCCATTAACTTGAGGAATGTCGATCAATGCCAGCAATCCGTTGGGCGTCTTGAGTTCTGAAAGCTGCGCGAACAAAGCATCGTCAAGTTGTGTCCGTGGAACAAGGTGACAGATTTCAAGCAAGGCGTTGATCTCTGCATCCTGCGTCGCCCTATCATTCAGCATCAAATGTTGCGGCTGGTGTCCGGCTTGCAGATAAGCGCGCAACAGGTGTGCTCCATCAAGCAGCGTCTGTCCCGCCTCACGCCTTTCGCGCGTGGAAGACGCCAGCTTGTGCAGCGTCTTGTAAAAGGTATTGTCGCGCGATGTGATGTGTTTAAGCGAAGTCATCCGGCCGCACTTTGTCCGCTTTGGTCGAGCAGACTACCCATCTCTTCCAGTGCGGGTAATTCCTGCAACGAGCGCAAGTTGAGGTCGTCCAGTAATTGTTGGGTGGTGGCGAACAGTTCCGGTTTGCCCGGCGTGTCGCGGGTACCGACAACTTCGATCCAGGCACGCCCTTCCAGCGTCTTGAGTACCTGGGATGAAACGTTGACCCCGCGTATCTCTTCGATATCGCCGCGCGTGACCGGTTGCCGGTAGGCGATGATGGCCAGTGTCTCCATCACCGCCCTCGAATAACGCGGCGGCTTCTGCGGATTGAGTTTGTCCAGATGAACTTGCAGTTCCGGCCGGGCACGGAAGCGCCAACCGCTGGCTACCCGGTTCAGTTCGACACCGCTGTCGGCATAATCGGCGGCAAGTTGCTGCAACATTTCTTCGACGAACTTCGTCTCCAGCGGAATATCACTCAGGCGCTTCAACTCTGCAATCGCCAGCGGTTCCTGCGAGGTCAACAGGGCCGCTTCGAAAATGCGCTTGAGCAATGCCGTATCGACGATATGTTCGAGTTCGGCAACCGTTGTTGCTGTATCTGTCGTAGGCAGGTTTGCATCTGACGCGGCGGACTGAACTTCCAATGTTTCGTCCGGCTGTGGGTGAACCGCTGTTGGTGTTTTAATCGGCAGTGATGGCTCGACTGGTTCTGACATAGATATTCCCCAACGATTCGGTTTGTGTAATCTCGACCAGGTTCTCTTTGGCGAGTTCGAGGATGGCGATAAAGGTAACGACCAGCATCGGGATGCCAACCTCCGCGTCGAACAGATTCTCGAATGGAACGAAATCGGTATTGCGCAAACGCCGCAGCACTTTGGTCATCTGTTCGCGCACCGACAACTCCTCGCGGCGCACTTTGTGGTGGGCATTGATCCTGGCGCGGGTGAGCAAAGCCAGCCATGCATTGCGCAGGTCTTCCACACCAACATTGGGCAGACGTTCGATCACGGAACGTTCGATCAGCACTTGCACCAACTCGAAATCGCGACCGGCCTGGGGCAGCTCGTTCAGGCGTTGCGCGGCGAGTTTCATTTGCTCGTATTCAAGCAAACGCCGCATCAATTCGGCGCGCGGATCTTCATCATTTATATCTTCGCTCTGCTTGGGAGGACGCGGCAGCAACATGCGTGATTTGATCTCGATCAGCACTGCGGCCATCAGCAGATATTCGGCGGCCAACTCCAGACGGTTGCGCTGCATGACCTCGATGTAACCCATGTATTGACGGGTGAGCTGGGCCATCGGGATATCCAGCACGTCCAGGTTGTGACGGCGAATCAGATATAACAACAAATCAAGCGGTCCCTGAAAAGTCGCCAGCACAACTTCCAGAGCGTCCGGCGGAATGTACAGATCCAGCGGCATTTCCATCATCGGTTCGCCGTGGACGTGCGCCACGGGAGGGGTGATGAGCAACGGGCGCTGTTCCGCTTCGTTCATTTATTTGTATTCCAGCCCCATTGCCTCGCGCACATCACGCATCGTTTCGGAGGCGAGTTTGCGTGCCTTCTCGCAGCCATCGGCGATGATGTTGCGCACCAGACTGGGGTCGTCCAGATAAAGTTGGGCGCGTTCGCGCATGGGTTTTTGTTCTTCCAATACAGCCGCGATGACTGGTTGTTTACATTCGATGCAGCCGATGCCCGCGCTCTTGCAGCCCTGCTGCACCCAGTGTTTGGTGTCTTCATTGGAATACACCTGATGCAACTGCCACACCGGGCATTTCGCCGGATCGCCCGCGTCGGTGCGGCGGATACGCGCCGGGTCGGTCGGCATGGTGCGAATCTTCTTGCTCACCTCGACCTCGTCTTCGCGCAGGCTGATGGTGTTGTTGTAGGATTTGGACATTTTCTGCCCGTCCAGTCCGGGCATTTTCGACGCTGCGGTCAGCATCGCCAACGGCTCGGAAAGGATCATCTTGCCGCCGCCTTCGAGATAGCCGAACAAACGCTCGCGGTCCCCCAGACTCAGGTTCTGTTGCTCGTCCAGAATGGATTTGGCGGTCGCCAATGCGGCATCGTCGCCCTGTTCCTGATACCGCGTGCGTAACTCGGTATACATTTTGCCTTTCTTGCCACCGAGTTTTTTGACGGCGGCTTCCGCTTTCTCCTCAAAACCTTTTTCACGACCGTAGATGTGGTTGAAGCGGCGCGCGATCTCGCGCGTGAACTCGATGTGTGGCACCTGGTCTTCGCCGACCGGTACTTGGGTGGCGCGGTAAATGAGGATGTCGGCGCTCTGCAATAGTGGATAACCCAAAAAGCCGTAGGTACTCAGGTCTTTCTCGGAGAGTCTTTCCTGCTGGTCCTTGTAGGTCGGCACACGCTCAAGCCAGCCCAGCGGGGTAATCATGGACAGCAGCAAATGCAGCTCGGCATGTTCGGGGACTTTTGACTGGATGAACAACGTGGCGTGCGCCGGATCGACGCCGGCGGCCAGCCAATCGATCACCATATCCCACACGCTTTGTTCGATGATATGCGGATTGTCGTAGTGCGTGGTCAGCGCGTGCCAGTCGGCCACGAAAAACAGGCATTCGAACTCGTGCTGCATCTGCACCCAATTTTTCAGCACGCCATGGTAATGCCCCAAGTGCAAACTGCCGGTGGGACGCATCCCGGATAACACGCGATCAGCAAACATAGCTCGACTTCACATTCAAAAAATAGTGTTGATGAAACGCATCACCGCAAGAACCGGCGGTGTCAATATCCAGCCCAGTACCGGCGTAACGGCCAGTCCGATCAGGATAAACATGCCATACGGCTCAATGCGCGAAAGTTGGTACGCCTGGCGGTGCGGCAACAAACTGACCGCTACCCGCCCCCCATCCAATGGTGGTAACGGCAGGAGGTTAAGCACCATCAGGATGACGTTTATTTTAACGCCGATCTGCCCCATCTCCAGAAGCGGTTCGGCAAAATAACTTCCCGGAAACATCCAGGAGACCTGGACCATCATCGCCCAGAAGAGCGCCATTAAAAAATTGGAGGCCGGCCCGGCGATGGCCACCCAAAGCATGTCCTGCTTGGGATGGCGCAAGGCGGAGAAATTCACCGGTACCGGCTTTGCCCAGCCAAAAAGAATGCCTCCCAGCACCAGTGTAATCAGCGGTAACAGAATCGTCCCTACCGGGTCGATATGCCGGATCGGGTTGAGCGAGATCCGACCCTGCTGATAGGCGGTCATGTCCCCGAAATAGCGCGCCACATAACCATGCGCCGCTTCATGGATCGTGATGGCAAACAAAATCGGAATCGCCGCAATGGCGATGGTTTGTATCAAGCCGTCCATTTAGTCCTCTATGCCAAACGGCGTGATATCACCGCGTCCCAAGCGCACCAGGAGCGGCGTATCACTGGTGAGATCAATCACGGTGGTGGGGTCGATGCCTACTCTGCCCCCTTCAACTATCAAATCGACATGTTGCTCCAAACGTTCGCGTATCTCGTCCAGATCCGTCAGCGGGAAACTGGCATCCGGCAGGATCAGGGTAGAACTCAACAAGGGTTCACCCAACTCTGCCAACAGGGCAAGTGCCACCGGATGATCAGGAATACGCACCCCCACCGTGCTGCGTTTGGCGTGTTGCAAACGGCGCGGCACTTCTTTGGTTGCCGCCAAAATAAAGGTATAGGCGCCAGGTGTATTGTTCTTGAGCAAACGGAATTGTGTGTTGCTCACCCGCGCATAGGTGGAAAGCTCGGACAGATCGCGGCACACCAGCGTCAGCAAATGTTTCTCATCCAGCCCCCGAATCTGCCGGATGCGGGTGACTGCGTCCTTGTCGTCCAGATGGCAGCCGAGGGCATAGCCAGAATCGGTGGGATAAACGATCACCGCCCCCTCGCGCAACAAAGCCGCCGCTTGTTTGATCAGGCGCGGCTGCGGATTATCGGGGTGCAGGGTAAAAAATTGCGCCATCAAGCTGCCTTTAGATTTGATGCAGGTTGCCAGAGATCCCACACCGGTCTGCAACCCAGCGGCAGATCGGGCAGACGCCCCATGTCACGATAACTTTCGCCCGGCCCGTGGAAATCCGAACCACAGGAACAGGCCAACCCGAACTCGGCGGCGTAACGTGCAAATTCGGCATACTGCTCGGGCGTGTGGCTACCGGTCACTACTTCAAGTGCCTGACCGCCCAACTCGACGAACTCAGTCAACAGCTCATGCATGGTCTTCTTTCCCATGCTGTGCCGACCCACCATATAACGTCCCGGATGAGCCAACACCGCAATTCCCCCGCTGCCGCTTATCCATGCGATCGCATCCTGCAAAGTCGCCCACTCATGCGGCACATAACCCGGTTTACCTTTGACCAGATAGCGGGTGAATACACCTTTCATATCTTTGCAATGTCCCGCCTCTACCAGATAACGTGCAAAATGCGTGCGGCCGATCATGTTTGGATTGTTGGTGAAACGGTAAGCCCCCTGCAACACACCGCCGATGCCGATCTTGGCCAGTTCATCGGACATCTTTTGCGCCCGTGCACCGCGCCCGCTACGCACGTGTTTGAGACCCGATTGCAGCGGAAGGTAATTCGGATCGATTCCCAAGCCCACAATGTGCAAGGTGTGAGTGCGCCAGGAAACGGAAATCTCCACGCCATTGATGAAGGTCATACCGTTGCGATTCGCAACGGCTTGTGCTTCCCCCAAGCCGTCGATATCGTCATGATCGGTCAACGCCAGCACCTTGACTCCGCGCTCCGCCGCACGCTCCACCAGTTGGGTGGGCGTCAAGGTGCCGTCGGAGATATTGGAATGACAATGCAAATCGTAATCTAACAAGTTATTTCCCCGGGTATTCCAGTCACCACCGCAAAGGCAAGGTGGGACAAAATAGTTCGATCCAAACTAAGCATCACCCCCGCCCTTCTTCATGACTTTCCCTTCTTCGGCACGCTTGCGACGTACCTCTTTCGGGTCGGCCAGCAATGGACGATAGATTTCAATGCGATCTTTCTCACGCAGAACAACATCAGATTTGCTCAATTTCCCAAAGATGCCGAATTTCCCCTTTTCAGTATCGATCTCGGGATGTTTGTTCAAGACTCCGGAAAGTCTGATTCCCTCCCCGAGCGTTGTTCCAAGAGGGACTTCAAAACTGAGCAGGGTTTGTTCATGCGGTAGCGCATAAGCCAACTCGATCTTTATCTTTTCAACACTCATTCTGTCGCGTAAACCTTATCTGCACGGTGGATGAATGCATCCACGAAACTGTCAGCGATGTAGTGAAACACCGGCCCCACCAACTTTTCCAATAACTTGCTGGAAAACTCGTAATGCAAGCGGAAGTCTATTTTACAGGCAGTCGGTGTGAGCGCGATAAAAAGCCACTCCCCGTCCAGATGCCGGAACGGGCCATTGACCAAGGCGATGTCGATTCGACTGGGAATCGAACGCGAGTTCCGCGTGGAAAAACTCTGCTTGATATGGTGGTAATCAATATGTACTGTGGCATGCATAATTTCACCGTCCATCGCGTCCACGCTGGAACCGCCGCACCACGGCAGGAATTTCGGATAGTCTTCCACACTATCCACCAACTTGAACATCTGTTCCGCACTGTGCGGGACGATCACTGTCTTTTCAACCAAAGCCATCGCTTGCCAAAGCCCTTCAAATAAAGGCTGGTAGAATATCTCAACCTAAAGTAAAACTCATCCGTTATGAGCATCATTCAGAATAAAAAGGCTTTTCACGATTACTTCATCGAGGAAAAGCATGAAGCCGGACTCATGCTGGAAGGCTGGGAAGTCAAGGCCATACGCGCCGGACGCGTGCAACTCAAAGAAGCTTATGTCACGGCCAAAGACGGCGGACTTTTTTTGTTCGGTTCGCATATTAGTCCGTTACTTAATGCCTCGACCCACATCCATCCCGACCCGGTGCGCACGCGCAAGCTGCTGTTGCACAAACATGAGATCGACAAACTCACGGGCAAGGTGCAACGTTCCGGATACACCTTGATGCCGTTGGACATGCACTTCAAAGGGGGGCGCGTCAAACTGGAGATCGGCTTGGCCAAGGGAAAAAAAGAACACGACAAACGCGCCACTGAAAAAGAACGGGAATCCAGACTGGAAGCGGCCCAGGCGATGAAAAAAGAAAGGCGCTGATCATGTTAAGAGTCTGTGCATTCCTTCTCTTCGCACTGTTTACATGCGGCATCCAAGCCCAAACCAAAGGAGTGAGTATGACCAACACAAACCAGACTGCCTATCTTTCCGGTGGATGTTTCTGGGGAATGGAAGAACTCGTGCGCCAAATTCCGGGCGTGCTGGAAACCGAAGTGGGTTACACCGGTGGTATCACACCGAACGCCGTCTATGAACAAGTAAAGACAGGCCAAACCGGCCATGCCGAATCATTGAAGATCGTATTCGATCCCAAGCTACTCACCTTTCGTCATCTGCTGTTCGAATTTTTTCGGATGCACAACCCCACCACACTCAACCAGCAGGGGAACGATAAAGGAACGCAATACCGCTCAGCCATCTTTTATGTAAACGATGAGCAGAGATCAACAGCCACGGAAGTCATTCGAACGGTGGACGCCTCAGGCGAATGGAAGGCCAAAGTGGTGACCCAAGTGGTGCCGTTCAAAGAGTTCTATCGTGCCGAGGAATACCACCAAAAGTACCTGGTGAAAAATCTGCACGGCTACACCTGTCATTACATGCGGCGGATGAAACTGGGCGAGTAAAGGTTTGCATTAGGCTCATGGTAATGCGGGCACTATTTATGCTTGCTCTGTTTGTTCAAATACATCTTTTCACTGGCTTCCCGCAAGAGCTGTTCTACACCTCGCTGTTTTCCAACCCCGGTCACATGGCCGAAAGACAAAGTGTGATCCCAGCCGTTTTGGGAGAATTTTTTCTCGGTGTCGAGAGTGATGCGTACCCCCAACAAATGACAGGATTGCTCATCGGTATCAGGCAACAACAGAACGAACTCGTCCCCCCCCAGCCTGGAAGCAATATCGCCGCCTCTTGAGTTCTCGCGCAAAATATCAGCCAATATCTTCAAGCAGCTGTCGCCGCTTTGGTGTCCATGCTTATCGTTCAAAGACCTGAAACGGTCTATGTTAAAAAATAGCAACGAATATTGATTGCCGCTACGCTCACTTTTGTTTTGTATATCCTCGAACCACTTGATGAACTCCGACCAATCATCCAAACCTGTCAGCCAATCCTTGCGTGAGTATTCTTTTTCTTTCCACAGTTTGGCGACAACACGCCCGATGACCAAAAAAGTAACACCGCGTGTAACAACATTCATCAGGAAGGCACTGACCGGAAAGTTTGGCCAAGTAACGGCCGCCTCGGCCAAACTCCATGCTATTGCACAAAATATTGCTACGAAAGTCAGTGTTTGCGAATCAGAAGTTCGTTGTACTTGAAGTGCGCCAAAACGGGCAGTTTGTATAACGGGCAAACAATAAAGCACATCCAGGGAGTAATAACTCTCTGCCATGTAGTAGTTGAGTATCGTGATGAAAAGGACTTCAACAAAAATGAGAAGGGTACGAAAAAACATCATTTGACTGCCCTCAATTGAAGTGCGCCTGAAGCATGCTAATCACTTCTAACTTAGCATTCAATAGTGTTTTGAACGTTGAAGTGTAACTACATTTAAGCAAAATTAGGCGGCAACCAGTCATGGGAAATCACAAATTTCCGTGATTCAAGGTGTGGGAGCAGCTTTTGCAGAATTTACGGCTGGAACATAAATGAAATGCCAGTCCGCATATTGAGTCTTGCCTTCAAAATCTTTCTCGGACAGTTTGAAATTTCCTTTTTTCACAGGCTCTTCAGTGGACAAGCTAAACACCCCGATGATCGCACCATTGGGATTCGTTAATATCCCCCATTCAGAACCACCCGTGATCGGATCGGTATATATCTTCCTAAGATAGCGTTGTGTAGAGGGATACCTTGGATCTTTGATCAAGTCCTCCAAGCTCATCGGAAATGGCTGGAGTTTATTGGCAGGCGGGGCATGGTTGCAATATAACTTGATGGCCTGCCGGAATTGATTGCCGATAAAGAGCAGTTCTTGCTCTTTCGCCCGCTTACCGGCGAAATGCCACACCTCGCCCACCGCGAGGAGTGCTATTCCCAAGAGAGCAATGATCATCATCAATCCCAGAAAGGTGAAACCGTTCATTCGGCGGGTACTTTGCAGGCGCTGACGCCTGTTACGTTGGATGAACGTTGCTGGCAACTGCATCACCAATCCTTGTATTCAGTTCCGTCCAGTGCCTTACCGGGTGCACCGCTCTTGATATCGAACACCCCGCCTTTTTCAACCGAATCCGGTGCGATTATTAGCCATGAGTTACTGTTCTCAATGATGGGGTCGAACGGGATGCTTCTGAGATATTTCTTACTGACCAAGTCTTGCAGACTGTCCGGATATTTCCCGTTATCGCTGAAATACTTATCCAGTGCCTGCCTTGTCAACGTCAAGTTCTGGTGCAGCACTGCTTCCTTGGATTTGTCCACGCTGTGAAAATAGCGGGGCACCGCGATAGTCAATAAAGTACCGATGATCGCCATCACCACCAGCAATTCGATCAAAGTGAATCCGCGTTTATTGTGTTCAATCATTGGAGCCTCTTTTACCACTGACTATAGGGCACACCGTTCAGTCCCGTGCCTGTCGATAATGAATAGACATCGAACACATCATCCCCTTCTTGCGGATCATCGGGGCTGCTCTGGTAACTACGCTTGCCCCAGGTCTCATCGTTTGAAGCATTCTCATCAGTGGACATGGGATCGCGTGGAAGTCGCCTCAGAAAATAGATCTGGTTTTCGTTGGTCGGATTCTTGATGTCGGAAACCCCTTCCACCAAGACTTGCAATGTGGCGGGATAACCTGAACTCCCAGCCGAACGTTCAAGACGGCCTTCATCAGCCGCAAATTTGTAAGCATCCAATGCCTCGCGGATCTGGCGCAAAGCCACGCGCAACTCCTGTTCCTTGCTATGTTGCACCGCCAATTCCGCCATCGGCAACGTCAACGTCGCCAGCAATCCGATGATCGCCAGCGTCATGATCAACTCGACGAGAGTGAAACCTTTTTGTTTCATCAATTATTCAAATTGAAGCTGGCGACTCGATTACAGTTCTCTTGGAAGATCGTTGTTACGGAGAGGTAGCGATCACATGCGCATCCGGGGCAGTCAATGTAATCGCCTCACCGTTGATGCCAACCGCAGCGATCGAACCGACGGAAACTGCCGTACCCTGTGCTGCCGCGATCACTTCGAACTGCAAGGTAACCACGCCGGAGGATGCATTCGCACCCGCTCCCGTCAATTCGACGGTGATGTCCCCCCCCACCTGATCAATGTTCTTGGTCAGACTTGACGCAGCATTGTTGTGTTTCATCGCGTCACCCTCGATCACGTCAACCGCTTTCAATACTGCGGGATCAAATCCAACCCGGAAACCCAGCGTTCTCACTCCTTGCATTGATCGAGCATTCAGCGTCAACAACAATTTTTCGCCTACTTTTGCCTGGCTGTTTCCAAGCCAAGCCAATCCCAAAGGCTGGGGCGCGGCAACATCTTGCGCATTTCCCGTACCGGGTTGATTCTGCATAAGCGGCTGGGCGCGTGCCGAAGGTATCCCGGGCGGATTACTGCTCAAGGATACGGTTCCGAGCGGTTTCAACACCAACTGGTTGCTGCGCAGCGCCGATTCGGTGCCGGACCAGTATTCCATATCACGCGCATCGGGCAGTTTATAGTTACCCACGATATGCGGTGTGATGGAAAGGATAATCTCGGTCTTGGCCTTGTTGCCTTTGTCGCTGGAAAATAAACGACCCAACAAGGGCACTTGTCCAAGTGCGGGCACCTTGTCCACCGTATTGCGATCTTCGTCGGTAATCAAACCGGCCAATATCTGCGTCTCCCCGTCGCGCAAACGTAGCGACGTGGACGTGTTGCGTGTACCGACCCGGTACACCTGCGATCCGGAACTGTTGGTCACCGCCAAACCGAGTGAACTGACTTCGAGACCGATCTTGATCGTGACTTCATTATCCAGGTGGATATCCGGTTCGACATCCAGTTTCAAACCGACATCCTGATAGGTAACTGTTCCTGTGACTACAGAACCGGTGCCGCCGGTAATCGGTGTCACCGAATTATTGATGATGGGGATACGCTCGCCAATCATGATCTTGGCCTTGTCACGATTGCTCACACGCAAACGCGGGCTGGACAGGATATTGGTGTCGCTGTCCTGCAGCATGGCGTTCAGCGTGATCGAGGGTGCCGGGCTGGTCACTATGGTCGAACCATTGATCGTCCTCAAGTCGTCTACAGACAATTGGGTCACTGCTGCCGTGGCGTTGGTAGCGGCGGAAGTCACGGTGCGGGGAAGCGCAGTGAAAGAAAGCTGGGTGGGGAATTTTGCCCCGATCTCACTCAACCGCGAACGGCTGATCTCCAGCACCTCCACTTCCAGCATCACCTCGGGTTCTGGGATATCCTGGTCGGCGATCAGCTTTTCCGCCAAATGGATCGCATCCGGTGTGTCCCTCATGATCAGGGAATTGGTTTTGTCGTGGACGTAAATGTCTTTGGTCTTCAACATGGTTTTGATCATCGTCATCATCTGCTTGGGATCGGCATTGGTGAGATGAAAGCTGCGAATCTTGAGATCCTGGAAATCTTTGGTTTTGGCAGCCGTGTTCGGATAGATGTACACCGTGTTGTCGCTGAGGATTTTTTTCTCCAACTGACCCTGCATGAGGATCAGGTCGATCGCGTCTTCAACAGAAACATCCTTCACGAAAATTGATGTTTTGATATCGGACTTGATGTCTTTATCCAGCAACACGTTAATCCCGCTGGTACGCGACAGCGCTTCGAACACCATCTTCACGTTCGCATCGCGGAATTGCAGGCTGATCGGTTTCTTGAATTTGCCGGTCAGAGTGGGTTCGGCCAGCTGAACCTTGGTCTGTTGTTCATCGAGCTGCCTCAACAAAACCAATGCTTGTCCGTGCCTTGGATTTTCCATCAGAATCGGCCTGAGCGCGGCACGAGCGGCCACCGGGTTGCCTTTGGACATGAAAATTCGCGCTTCCTCCAACATCATATCGTGTCGTTTATCCATCACCAGCAGGTCGATGGCGGTTTTTGCCAGATGATTATTCGGGTCGATTTTGAGGATACGGTCGTAGATCAAACGTGCGTTATCCGGATGCCCAAGTGCACGTTCGCCCGAGGCACTGGCCATTAATCTGCTCACCACTTGACTTCGCGTGCGCAACAGATCGGAACGGTATTCCGGATTATTGGGTTCGGCGTTGCTGGCTTGCTCCAGTTTTGCCAGCCCCTCTTCGACCTGTCCTTCCTGCACCAGACTCAACCCGCTGCTGTGCAACTTCTGTGTCGCGCAACCGGCAACCAGCAGTGTCGTCAAAATCAACAGCGCATAGCCAACCCTGAATTTCGATTTAACTTTCAACATATCGCCAGGTCCTCGATTAAATTTTCATCTGTTGCATATTCTTTTCCATCTCAAATCACAACGCGTCGCCTGTTTGCAGCGTTTGCTCGATATTCAATGGTAAGTATGTCAAAACAACCATTCCCGCTTTGAATCTTTCCACCCGGTACGTATTCTCGATGACATCCCCGACCGTCACCGTATGTACGCGATCCCCTTTTGCCAGAATGACCACACGTGAGGCTGAATCGCCAAACCGCCCAAGATAAGTGAAAGGTAGCGCGGGAGCAGTGGGTGCGGGTG
>CAYROQ010000005.1:6526-14702 GCA_964425955.1 uncultured Sideroxydans sp. | reverse complement strand
GCGGGTGGCGGCGGGGGGGGAGGCGGCGGTGCAATGTTCTTGGGCTGTGGCGGTGCTTCATACCAGGAAGTGGTATTGAAAACATCGTTGACGCGTGTTTTGTCTTTGCTGGATTTTTCTGCCTTTGGCAAGCGCTCTAATTCCACCTGCCCAATCGATTGCTGGCGTTGACTTCCCGCAGACAGCGGGTTGTTTGATTTTTGATTTCCGGAGGATGATTTGGCTGGATCGACATCCGTGTCGGAAGGCGCCATAACGATGATGACAAGCGACACGATAACGATAATAACCCAATGTTTTCGGCTGAGACTCATGATGCACGTACCAGATAGAGCACCAGTCTGAGCTTGGCTTGCAACAGATTATCCTGGATGTCTTTGCGCTCGAACTGCACATCTTCCAAAGATACAACTGGAACTTCAGCAGTCAAAGACGAAAGATACTTTCTAATCTGCGGATAAGTGCCTTGAATCGGCAACGTGATCTTGATGCGAATCAGACTCCCCGCTTTGTCCCGAGCCACTGAATAGTCTCCGTGATTCAGACTGATACCGTTCTTTTCTGCCACTTCTACGATCTTGCCGATCCATTTTGGCGAATCTTTATCCGACGGAAAAAATTCGTAGAACTCTGCCAATTGCTCAGCGGGCAAAACACCTGTTTTGCGTTCGCTCCTTACAGCTTGTTTCGCCAATTCGGAGGTTGCAGTGGTATTGATCGTCGCGATTTCCAAACGATCTTGCAGCGGCTGGATCGTCGAAAAATAGACCGATACACAAACTGCCAGCAAACCGATGGCCAGAATTCCAGGCCAAGCGATCAGGGGCAACCATTCGCGTGATTTCCGCCGGAAAATCACTCCAAATGAACTCCCGGATATTCCCGCAGCCTGCCCCAGCAGGTTGCTTAGTCTCTCCCGGATTGCCTTAGCGATCTGAGCCATTATTTCTTGTCCTGCCAAGTAGCGATGATGGAAAACCGAACCGGTTGATCAGGATCATCTTCCTGCACGTGGTGGTTCTGCAAAAAGACCGAACCAAACACATCATGTCTTTCCATATGGGTCATGTAACTCATGATCGCTTTGAAGTTCTTCGCCTCGCCTTTGATATGCACTTGGCGCTTCTCGACGTCCGGCTCCAGAGACAAGAGAGTAACTTTATTGCTCCCTGAAGACTCGACCGCCAGAAACAGATCATCCCAAGGTACGCTCAGATGGCGCAGTGCATCATTCGCATTTTTGATCTCCTGGGCAAGTTCAGACGGATTTGAAGGGACCGAACGCCCTTTGCTTGCGCGTGTAGTATTTTTCCCCTGTGATAACGACAATTGGACTTCCAGTGTATTCACCTGATCGTCCAATTTGTAAATATACATCGCGGTCAGGGACAAGACTGCCAACGCAGTCACAAGTAACACAATGCCTGCCCAAGGAAAGGGGACTGGATTCTGGAAATCAAGGCGCAGTTGATTCATCGTATTATTCGCACATCGCAATCGCGAATCTTTCCTCATATTCATTTGCAAATTCTGGACGGATCACAGGCTGTAATTTGTGCATCTTCCATAAAACACTCTGCGGTAGATTTGTTCTCCAGTTTTCCGGCGACCAGATATAAATGTCATGCGCTTGTACGTCAAGTTCCGAGAGAAAAGCCTCACGCTCGATCACCCCGGGCAACTTATCCAACCAATCGTCTGCCACTTTCATGGTCCGCACGCTGCTCCATCGCCCCTTCTGCACCATGCCCAGACACAAGGTTCCACGGTCATACAGCACGAACCAGACATCCTGTTCATGAATTTGGCTGACGCAATTATTGAATGCCTTCATCAGACTGGGCTGTACCGAACTTAACCTCACATCCGCGCGCGCGAATAAGTCGCGCAACGCATTCAGAAACTGTGCTTCCACCGCACTGCCGAGTTGAATTGCGGAGGTAAAATCCTGATTGAGTTTTATCTCCCAAGAATCGGCTTTCTCTCCAAACAATCGATTGAAGTGATGCCTGGCATAAGCCACTTCTTCCCCATTCGTCAGATCCCGCCCCACTTCGACCATGGCGTAATGAATGAATTGGTTGGAAAGAATCACCTTTGCACACACCGGTTTCCAGGGCATTCCGGACAACGCCGACTCAAGCGTCTCAATGCAATTCTCCCAGGCAGTTCCCGTAACAACGCCACAGGGGAATTCGGATTTCTCAAGCACGGAAAATGTCAGTCCGTGCAAAGTGAGTTTGCGTCCGATGCGAATCAGTTGCACCTGATCGCGACTCAATACGACCCTCAATTCATCACGCAACGAAAGTGACACGATTGATCTCCAGTAATGTCGACTCACCTTGCATGACCAAATCGATGGCACCATCCCGCAAGAACCTCGTCCCGTTCCTTTTTGCAGCCTCCCTGATCAGTCGAACAGGTTGGCGCGCGATAATGAGTTCGCGTATCTCATCATTCAAACACAGCACTTCAGCAATTGCCTTGCGTCCTTTAAAACCCGTCCCGCGACAATGACCGCAGCCTTTTCCGGCACGGAAACGAATCGATTTTGCCTGTTCAACGTCGATCCCCGATTCCACGATCAACGCTTCGTCCGGATGGTCATCTACCGCGCACTGAGTGCAATTCACCCGCACCAAACGCTGCGCCACGATGCCATTCAGGGCTGACACAAAGCTGTAGGGATCGACGCCCATATTCATGAAACGCCCGATGACGTCAAACACGTTGTTTGCATGCACCGTGGTGAATACCAAGTGACCCGTCAGAGCGGACTGCACGGCGATCTGTGCAGTTTCAGAATCACGGATTTCGCCAACCATGATCTTGTCCGGGTCATGCCGCAGGATCGAGCGTAAACCGCGTTCAAAGGTCAGCCCCTTTTTCTCATTCACGGGAATCTGCAAAACACCCGGCAACTGATATTCGACCGGGTCCTCAATGGTGATGATCTTGTCCTCGCCATGGTTGATCTCGGTGATTGCAGCATACAGCGTGGTCGTTTTTCCGCTACCGGTCGGTCCTGTCACCAGTACCATGCCGTAAGGTTCGTTGGACAGCTTGCGAATGTATGCAATCGACATGGCATCGAAACCGAGATGATCAAGACTGAGGCCCTGCATTTGATCAGACAAGGCTCGCTTATCCAAAATACGTAATACAGCACACTCCCCGAAAACGCTGGGCATAATTGAGACACGCAAGTCGATTTCGTGTTTCTGCATAGACACCTTGAATCGACCGTCTTGCGGTGTACGTCGCTCGGTGATATCAAGACCGGAAATTACCTTAATCCGTGAAACTACTTGCTCGGCCATTTCTCTACCGTCAAGCGCACTCACAGAAACCAAAGCCCCATCTAACCGGTATTTGATTGCTAGGCCATTCGGAGTGGTTTCCAAATGAATATCACTGGCTTCAGCTTTCAATGCGTCATAAACGGTTGAATGTACCAACTTGACAATGAGGCTTGATTCTTCGCTAATTGTTTTGAACGATAAGTCTTCGACTATCTGTCCGTCATCGGATGCCGACTTGTGACCAACATCCTGCATACTGTCCATGGCATGCAGAGATTTTTCGTGCCGAGTCAAGTAGGCAGTGACGTCAGAACGATGAGCTAGTCCCCAAATAAAGGATGAGGGGATACGTTGCTCCATCCATGTTTGCAAGCCGGGAACGAATGGATCGCTCATAATTACAACGAGTTCACCGTCTTCGTTTCTCAACGAAATACAATCGCGCTCAACAGACTCGGGAAAAGTTAGGACATCAAAGCACGGTATCAGTCGATTAATACCCTCCATTGAAAACACTGGAAAATGCAACGCCCCGCCTAAGGCCGCCATGAAACGGGTTGCATCAAGCCCCATCTGGTCTTCCAGTACCTCTGCAACCCCACGTTTGGTCAGCGTTGCAACAGCCCTAGCTTCGCGCACTTGTTGAATTGAAAATACTGTTTCGCTACCCGACTTGAAAATATCTTCCCGATTCATTTGATACTTCCGGCCAATTCAAAAATCGGAAAATACATGAGAACCACGATAACGCCAACTAATAATCCCACGAATATCATCAACAGCGGTTCAAACAATTTAACGAAACGCTCAATCCAGCGAAGCGTTTCCTCTTCGTAAAAAACTGCGATGCGCTCCATCATCTCACCCATCTGACCGGTACGTTCTCCCACGCGAAGCAGACGTAGCGCCAACGGTGTCGCCAATCCATGCTTCTCCATAGCCTGAGAGATCGAGCCGCCCTCCTGGATGATTTGCGAGGCAAATCTTAACTGGTCACGCATCGCAGCTTGCAACAATCCCGATACCAGTTTTAAAGAAACAAGAATAGGCATACCGCCTTGCAACAACATTCCGAGCGAGCGGTAAAAACGTGCCATCTGGTAGATATGCAGACGCTTGCCGATCCCCGGTAACTCCCAAAGCTTTCGTTTCATCCACAATTTACTGGAAGGCTGGATCGCCAGAAAAGAACCACCCACCAAAATGGAAACAACGGCCAACAATAGTGTGTTGGAGTGCGCTTCCAAAAACTGTCCCCATTGCATCAGAAGTCTCGACATGAAAGGCAGATCCCCCCCCATGTCTTCATAGATATGACTGAAACTTGGAACGACGAACACCATCAGAAACACCACCACCAGAGTCCCCACGACGGCCAACAACACCGGATAGATCGACGAAGTGATGATCTTCTTCTGGATACCTTCCATTTGCGCCTGATAAACAATAAATCGTGATAACACTTCCGACAGCGCCCCGGTCTTTTCACTGGAACGGACGGTGGCCACGTAAAGCGTGGGAAAGTCATCCGGAGATTGTTCCAAAGCGTACGAGAAATTATGGCCTTCGTAGAGCAAGGCGATGGTTTTCTGCAAAGTCTTCTTGACCTCCGGCTGATCTTCTTTCTCAGCCAAAGCTTCAAGCACTTCGATCAGGGATAAACCCGCATCCAATAATGCGACCATTTCCTGACTAAACATGAGCAACGGGAATTTTGGCTTACCACCAAGACGCAATGGTGACCATTGCTGTTTTGACTTGCTCGAAATCACGGAATATCCGCGTGCCTTCGCTTGTGCTTCCGCGTCACTGGCGTTCACAGCCTCCAGTTGGAGCAACGAAATGCCCTCGCTTCCCCGTAGCACTTTGACCTCAAACAGCATAAGCACCCCGAGAGAATCTCGTCAGAAAGCGCGAAAAAATAGAGTGGTAGCCTGCCAAAACCGGCTACCAGTTAGGGATATCGGCGGCTTCTCCCTCGCCACCCTGCTGACCGTCTTTTCCCAATGAAACCAGGTCGTAGTCACTGTGTTCACCGGGATATTTGTACAGGTACGGATTACCCCATGGATCGAGCGGCACGCTCTTGGACAGATAAGGCCCATCCCATTTCGGCAAGTTCGCCGGGCGTGTGACCAGCGCATTCAACCCTTCCTCGGTGCGCGGGAAATGCCCAACATCCAATCGATACTGATCAATAGCTTTACCCAAGCCATCAATCTGCGCACGCGTCGCTTTGATTTCTGACTTTCCGATTTGCGAGAAATACTTAGGTCCAACGTAGCCTGCAAGCAACCCGATGATGACCATCACGACCAGCAACTCCAGCAAGGTGAAGCCAACCTGACTGCTCCGGACGCGACGCGATGAAACACATTGTTGGGCGATTTCCATAGGTTAAATTGATTTGAATTTGGCTAGTTTGAAATTGACTTGATCGGTGCAAAAATACGCCATGAGCATTCTAAATTTCAACGCTATTGCTTGCTCTTCTTGGGTTTGTTTAATTTGTCATACTCCTTCAAGATCACCGCAGCGTCCACCAATCCGTCAATACGCACCCAAGTATTCGCCGTGCCTTTTGCGCGCAGGAAAGTGACCGGTTTGTGATTCATCTTATCACCGGCATAGACCTCAAAAGCCTTCTGCACCAGTACGCTGTTCTCATAAGTCCCGGTCAGGAGTTTCCATTGAGGACCCGCTTGATAGTTTGCGGCAAATTCTTTGAGTTTGGCCGGTGTGTCATTTTCGGGATCGATCGAGATCGAAACCAGTTTAGCCGCGCGTCGTTTTTTCCCAAGTTTTGTTTGGACTTGCTGGAACGTGCCAGACATCGCAGGACAAATTGTTGTGCATGTCGTGAATACAAAATTCAGAATGATCGAGGAATCCTTATCCAGCACATCATTCAACGCGACTTGAGCACCATGCATATCCGTCAACTTGACATCTGGAAGGCTCATTGAAATCACCGAGATTTTATGTGCCCCCTTTTTCGCCAATTGTTGTTCATGTTGCGAATGATCCATCGCATGTTCATGCATGTCATGGTTCATCGCATGCATATGTGCGGAATGATCACTGTTGGGTTGCTGCTCTTCTGCGAGCGCCATTGGCACGTGAGCCAACAACATGCCACAACTCACTATCGCGATCGTTTTCCGAGTGTTACCTAGAGCCTGTTGGAAGCATTTATTCAATTCGAAATACGGGAATGCTGGTTGCATCATTTCTCCTTTGAGGACTCCTACCCAATTGAAAAGACACTGAGTAGCTTTTTTGGATAAGGTATTTGGATAAGGTATTTATAGTAGCGGCAGCCTGAATCTTATGCAAAAAATATTTGTGGTACACATTACCTTCGCGCCCCATAGATTTTGTAGACAAGCTAAAATCCAGCATTGGATATCACAAAGTTAGAATTTTCAGTTACAGTTCGCGTCGGGCAACCAAGACTGGATTTATTACGCTACTGTTTGGTATATGGATGCGTAATTACCGTTGCAGGGGATATACAAAATCGTGTTAACTGTCACCGCCACAAAGCCTTCGCCACTCGGCAGAGTGGTTCGACCTAATACGGGTTACAAGCATTCGAGCCAATCAAAAAACCGATAAATCAGGGCATTTGTCATGAACCACAATGAAAACGAAGCAATTTTTGGTGACCTGACTGAAAGTGATCCGGCGTTTGGCTTGGATGAAGCAAAAAACTTGCTTCCCAACAAGAAATTCAACACGCCCAGCGGGCGTCGTCACCTTGCAACTAGAATTGCTCGCGATCACTCCGATATACAGGCACATGTTCAGCGAATCTACCTATATCTCGACTCACGGGATTCAGAGGAAATGATATTTGGGGCCTTGATTGATCTCTTTTTGGCATTGGGTTCCAAGGGGCATGAATTACGAGAAGCCGTATTAAAATTAGCCCGTCCGCAACTTCACGAAAAAGATTATCACTTTCTCGTCCAACGACTGAAAAACGGTCTGCAGCGTATGGATGTGCTGCCTGTATCCGAAGACTCGGTACTTGATCGGGCACTAATTGGAAGACGATACCTGGTCGTACGCCAACGAACCAAAGCCCAAGTAGTGACTGACGCGGTGGACATTGCACTGATGCACCTTGAAGATGGTGACATCAAGGGAGCACGCGATGTGCTGGAGTCAGCTTTGTTGAACGACCCTTCCAATGTGGCAGTTGAAGCCGAACTCCTGGAAATCTACCGTCGCAGCAGGGACGATGCCGGATTCCTGAATATGCGTCTGCGTTTGGAAGCGGCGGGTGCAACGCTGGGGGCTGAATGGGATGAGATATAAACTCGCTTCCTAGCTCCCCAGTTATACCAGGTGCAGTGTAGCCAAAAGGAAATCGATTATGCAGGACAAGCGTATAAAGCTCGCTGTATTGAGCCTTCCCCAGCGGACTCAGGCGGTGCTGGAGTTTTTTATCTCCAATGACGGTCGCGACAAATTCGTCTTGTCGACGGAAGATAAGTCCGATGTGGCGGTGTTCGATTTCGATATCCCGGAGTCGCTGCAACACTGGCAACGTTATCAATCCAAAGTAGGCAAGCCCGGCATCTTGTTATCCGTCACCGAACAAAAACTGCCCAAGACAGTTTGGGTGCAGAAACCGGTCACCGCTCAAAGCATGCTGGATGCTGCGGGAAAGATCAGCGCACCCGCCGCCCTCAGCGCCCCCAAGCCAGTTCCTGTTTTCGAATCCGCACCGAAGTCCAAGTCACCCGCAAAGCCGCTTCCCAAAGCTGCCATTGAAGCAGAAGCGAAAGCTCCAACTTCACCCGAACTCAAGCTCGCTGTATTGAGCCTTCCCCAGCGGACTCAGGCGGTGCTGGAGTTTTTTA
>CAYROQ010000005.1:0-6426 GCA_964425955.1 uncultured Sideroxydans sp. | reverse complement strand
GGAGTCGCTGCAACACTGGCAACGTTATCAATCCAAAGTAGGCAAGCCCGGCATCCTGTTATCCGTCACCGAACAAAAACTGCCCAAGACCGTTTGGGTGCAGAAACCGGTCACCGCTCAAAGCATGCTGGATGCTGCAGGGAAAATCATGTCAGGCGATTGGACTACTCCAATTGCCAGCCAAAGTGCCAGTCCTACGACTACGCCTCGCTCAACACCCATGATCGAACCTGAAAAGAAGTTCGATCACGAGCACACAACCACACCAGTGGCTTCCACTTCATTGTTCGCGTCTGAAGATATTCAACCCAATGCAGTTTTGGATGAAACCTCCGAGATAACAAAACTCCAAGCCCAGCCTGACAAGCGTGTATGGCATGAACGTTTGGCAAGCGTATTTGCCCGTTCGAGCAAGCCGCATTCCAGCGAAACCAAAATCATCGCTGATGAGCCAATCCCCCTGTCGAATGACAAATCGCATGTAACGTCCCCGGCTGAGGAGTCTTTACCAGTTCAAATCATAGAAGTAGCTCAGGTCGAACTCTCGCGTAATACGGCAAAAACAGAAATAGTCGATTCCGCTTCAAATAAGATCGACAACAAAGTCAACGATGAAGCCATTCATTCCCAAGAATCAACCACACCGACCATTGCGATAAAGCAACTAGACGAAACTCCGCTTCAGTTTCAGGCAGAGCCCACGCCAACTCCGATCGAGGCAATGGACAAAGCTGAACTTGAAGATGCGGTGCTTTACTGTGGAGTCGGGGAGGACGTGCCCGGCTCGGGAATTAAATACGCCAATGAAATGTTTTTTGACTATGACAACTACTTGATCTCTGCTCTGCGCGAGACCTACATCGTGGGATCAAGATGGAGGTCGCCGACCCGGCTTGATCTTGATACGGGATGGATCATTTTCGATCCAATCGAAAATCACGCTTTTATGAATTTCGAACTCTCAGCGTTATATGACCAATGCAGCACTCCGCAGTCAGGTGCTCACAAAGTTCGAACAGTGGGCATACAAGAATTTGCAGAGATGCAGCTCAAATCGGAGAGCCGGACGAAATTGGATTTGTTCGACACTGTGCTGTGGAGGATCGCCTTGGTGACCGCAAAGGGGAAACTTCCCAAAGGTACAAATTCCGATAAAGTGTTCTATCTGAAACATCGACCGGACATGACTCACTTCCAATCCACACCTTTTAATCAGCGCATCGCGGAACTCTGGGCGACTCGAGGTGCTTCACTCGTTGAAACTGCGCGCGTGCTTAACATCCCCCAGCGATATGTTTTTGCCTATTACAACGCGGTGTTGGCAATCGATCTGGTCACAGATGATGGCAAACTACGACAGGAAAATTCGGGCGGTGGTGTGATATCCAAGATCTTCAAACGCCTGCTAACTTAACAAATCACACTTTCAAATAATCATCACGAGAAACTTGACAGAAAATGAGCCATACAAATCACAAGATCATTATCACCGGGCCGGTAGGATCGGGTAAGACAACTGCAATCTCGATCATCAGCGATATCGCTCCGATATCGACGAACGAGGTCGCGTCCGACATGACGACCGGTCGCAAACCGGTTACGACGGTCGCGATGGATTACGGTGTGTTCTGGATGAGTGATAAAGACAAAGTCCACATCTACGGCACACCCGGCCAAGAACGATTTGAATTCATGTGGGACATATTGATCCAGGGTGGCGGCGGTCTGGTGTTGTTGCTGGACAACACGCGCCCTACGCCATTCAAGGACATGAAGTTCTACATCAACTCCTTCCGTGAATTCATCGATCAGACACGCCTGGTTGTGGGTGTGACCCAGATGGACGTGAAGGAATTACCCAACCTTGACGAATACGTTACCAATCTGCGTGAACTGGAAATCTCGGCTCCTGTATTCAGAGTCGATTCCCGGAAACGTGAAGACGTATCCATGCTAATCAACGTTTTGTTGAAATCATAATCACCAAAGGAAACTAATCCATGGATCGCTATAACCTGACCGGTGAATATTATCTCCATCCGACCCCCGGTGGCGCGTACTACGCAACCTGCCGCAACACCAAAGAAACTGCCCGCAGTTTTTTACAGCGTCTCTTGCAACAACCCGAAACACCGGCGCTGACGGTTGATATGTTGAAAGAATGGACGGGGTTGAATGAACACGACGGACTTGAATTCATTTACCGCTTGCAAACTTCAGGGTTCGTGCAAGGCATGACGACTCCGCTACGGGCGCCCGAAGAAAGTATCGAATTAGTATTGCCACCGCTGTTGACAAAATTATCCGATGAAGGAAAAGCAGTGCTCGCGGAACAGCGTGGTTTGCAACTGGGTGCAGTAGGCTATACCCACGAAGTGACGGAAGAATTGGCAGCGCTTGGAGCTGATCTGGCCAGTGTGCAGGAACGCCACGCGGGACTCTTGCATAACAATCTGCGCACACGTGCAGAGGGTTGCGGTATCGTCAGTGCCAGTGGTTATAGTGAAATTGGCTTCTGGCCGTTGTATTTGGATGTAGAGCATTTTATACTTGTGGTGGGGGGACTACCGCGTTTCAATCAAACTGCTTTTACCACCTTGGTGTGGACTCTCGGTGTGCGTTACGGGCATCAAAAATAAATCAATTTCTATTATATTAACTAACCTTCAGGAGGAAATTCATGCGTGCTGATATGTTGAAGTCTGTTCTTAGTGAACTCAATGGTTCTACTGCCGATATCGAGGCATCTGCGGTTCTGTCAACCGACGGTTTGGTGATGGCATCCATGTTGCCATCCGGTTTGGATGAAGACCGTGTAGGTGCGATGAGCGCCGCCATGCTTTCATTGGGTGACCGCACTGCCAAGGAATTGGCACGTGGCAAATTGGAGCAAGTTTTGATTAAGGGTGCCACAGGTTATGTGCTGTTGACCGGCGCGGGCGATGAAGCTGTTTTGACCGTGCTGTGTAAACCCAATGCCCGTCTTGGCTTGATCTTCCTTGACGTCAAACGTGCTTCGGAGAGCGTTTCCAAGTTGCTCTAAATCTCGATTAGCGCCACGGACACTGGTTGTGTGATGCGAGCCGACCCAAGCTATTCTTAAAGTTGGGCGGTGCGCATTGCACAGCGACATCCGAATTCTAATTTTACTAAGAGGTGGACAATGGAAGATATGCAACCCTCTCAGCTTGCAGGAAAAGAATATAAAGAATACAAGCTGAAATATTTTGAAGGTAACACCCGCACCGTGTTGGTACTAGATAAAGAGGTGCCCTACCCCGATGGCAAGCTCATCGTTTCCCGTACCGATACCAAAGGCATCATCACACACGCCAATCAGGCATTCGTCGAAATGTCGGGGTACACAGAAGCCGAGTTGATCGGTCAACCCCATGCGATATTGCGCCATCCTGATATGCCCGCTATCGCGTTCAAGGATGTGTGGGACACGTTGGGTCAAGGCAAAAAATGGAAAGGCTACGTTAAGAACTTGCGTAAAGATGGTACGTATTATTGGGTGTTCGCATCGGCTGTCGCCAACGTTCGTAACGGAGTCGTCGTCGGATTTACCTCTGTTCGTCGCAAACCATCGCGTGACCGGATAAACGAATGTATCCCGCTATACGCCGAGTTGCGCGCCAAGGAGGTTTGACATGACATTCAATCTAACTGTAAGCCCAGATTTCTCCCCGGACCATATCGCAGGCTGGTACATCTTCAACACCTGGCTGCAACGCAAGATGGGGTATCCGATCCACGTTGAGTTATACGACGACTTTACTTCTCAACGCAAAGCGATCTCGGATGACAAAATCGACATCATCTTTGCCAATCCATACGATGCGGCCATGCTGGTTCGAGAAAAAGGCTTCACAGCAATTGCGACAGCTCATGGTGAGCGTGATGAAGTGATCATTGCAACTTCTATTGATTCCCCTATAAACAGCGTGGAAGAATTGAAGCCGGGAGCACGCGTCAGCCTGACACCCGACCCCGACGTCGAATTGATCGGCAGAATCATGCTTGAGCCGGCCAACTTGAACAAAGACAATATCGTCGTGCAACAAGTGGCGACCTATGTTGTAGTGGCAAAGCAATTGATCCAAGGCAAGGCTGACATCGGGTTCTTCCTGAAGGACGCCTATGAGGACCTCAGCCAGCTCATCCGTAAGAGTCTGCGCATTTTAGTTACAAGTGAGATCCATGTCGTGCGCCATGTGCTGCTCGTCGGGCCTCGTTTCACTGACGCCGAACCGTTGCGCAACCTCTTGTTGGGCATGGCAAATGACACCCCGCAAGGACCACAAGTTCTCGAGAGTCTTGGTTTTTCGGGATGGGAAAGCCAGAGCGAAGAAGATACGGAATTCATGATCGACTTGATGAATACTTTGCAGGACTAGTTCACATGACCGCTGTAATGGCGGTCATTTTTTCATTCAACTTCCCACCCAAATTCAATACGCGATGACACGTCCCCGACACCTGCTGCTTGCATCCACGCTTGTCACACTGGCTGTGTCTGTGGCGGCCGCAACCTTACCGCAAGCGGACATTTCCCGTTTGGGGAACAGTGAATTCACCTACCGCGAGACCGTCAACAAAGATAATCTGTGGAAGATTTCTCTGGAATTGATGGTCGCGGGTGATGTGACTCAAAACCAGGTGATGGCGGCCATCCTCCGGCGCAATCCGGATGCGTTCCAGCAAGGCAGTATGTTTTATTTGCGCAAAGGGGTATCGCTCACCATCCCCAGCCTGAGACAGATACGCGCGGAAGATATTGCCAAGGCGGATGCCTTATTCACACACCAGGAGCAAGCCTGGAAAGAAGGGCGTCCACTCGAAGAGACCCCAATAGAACCAACGAACACGGACGTATCAGGCACACTCTCGACAAAAAAGACAATTCAGGAATCGACCAAGAGCAAGCAACCTGCAATAGTCACCCCAAAAACCGAAACTGTCGGTGACGTGACTTCCGAAACTGCGGCCACTTCCGGCAATGGAATTCTATTTGGAATCGGATTCGCGGCACTTCTAGCCGCAATCTACTTCTTCCTGAGTCGCCGCAACTTCAAAATTAGTGGACAATCAACTTCTCAAGTCTCATCTGAAACGCCCTCAACGCAAGACGAGACGTCCTCGAAGGATAGCAACATGTCTGCGCATCAACTCTCCAAGAAACGCCACGAACTGTTGGTCACCAACCAACTTGTTTCCGACAACACGAAAAAGCAACCTGTGAAACAATCCCTCTCGAAATTTGGCAATGAAGCAGAGATGAAACTCAAAATCGCCCAAGCCTATTTGGAACTTGATCGCCATGATGATGCTCGATCGCTACTGGAAGATGTATTGGTTGAGGGCAGTTCATCACTGCGCAGCAAGGCAAAGAAGTTACTGGGACGTTAGTTTTTTGTGCATGAGTGCGATCGACCCAAGTCTAACCAAAACGCTTCGGGCAACCACGTAGGTTTTGAATGATCCAGACAGACACTAAATTGAAAAATCCGGCATCCCCAACGTTTCAGCAAAGCTACGGAACGAGCCACTCAGTCTCAGCAGTCAAACCATTCCCGCGTTGATCTGTAAAACGAACGCTGTACTCCCCCTTGGAGGCGAAGCGTTGACCCGGCCCCAGACTCAATCTTGGGTAGATGGTGGTGCCACCTTGTGTCTGACCCACAATAATTTCTTCCTTGCCGGTAATCTTTATCCTCGAACCTTCGTCGATCGTGTGCGCTCCTTATTTCCCCACCAATTCGCCCGGCTTACCTAGAAACAAACGAACTTTGGTTTCCTGTACAAGTAGGTCAACACCGAACACCCTAAACAAAAAAGCCCTCACAAGGAGGGCTATTTGTTTATAAGGAGTCTGACGATGACCTACTTTCACATGCGAGCTGCACACTATCATTGGCGCGAAGTCGTTTCACTGTCCTGTTCGAGATGGGAAGGAGTGGGGCCAACTTGCTATGGTCGTCAGACATAACTGTTATCAATCGCTGAAGCCTGTTGAGAGGATCAGCGCCTGATGTAATTTTGGAAGAAGTAAAGAAGGATCTTGATTGTTGCGAGGCGATGTTACTTGCTGCTTCACCTAATGTTATAGGATCAAGCCGCACGGGCAATTAGTATCGGTTAGCTTAACGCATTACTGCGCTTCCACACCCGACCTATCAACGTGGTAGTCTTCCACGACCCTTCAGGGAGATTGAATCTCCAGGGAAGTCTCATCTTGAGGCGAGTTTCCCGCTTAGATGCTTTCAGCGGTTATCTCTTCCGTATATAGCTACCCGGCAATGCCACTGGCGTGACAACCGGTACACCAGAGATACGTCCACTCCGGTCCTCTCGTACTAGGAGCAGGTCCCCTCAAACTTCCAGCGCCCACGGCAGATAGGGACCAAACTGTCTCACGACGTT
>CAYROQ010000004.1:104108-127192 GCA_964425955.1 uncultured Sideroxydans sp. | reverse complement strand
AATGATAGTGTGCAGCTCGCATGTGAAAGTAGGTCATCGTCAGACTCCTTACAAAGTAAAAACCCCCAGGTGAAAACCTGGGGGTTTTTGCTTTGTGGGTTTGATTGTGACCTGCTTGAACGAAGTGACAACACGCGCCGCAGGCGCTTGTTGCGGTGAAGACTCATATCGGCTTTATCAATGTGATGTCGAAACCAAAGTAGGTCATCCCTTCGACAAGCTCAGGACAGGCGTCAGACCCCTTATAAACAAAAAGCCCCTCCAGATATGGTGGGGCTTTTTGCTTTCGCGTTCGAGTGTGGTGACAGTTCGATACTATCCGACGTCAGCGTGAGCAGTGGTTTGTGCCGGAACAAAATACGACTCGTTTATAATCTGTCCGTCGTTATATCAGGTGGACGTCATGAATAAATATCTCAAATATGGTTTGTATTCAGTTGGCGGTGTGGTGGCTCTATTCGCCGGCGTGCTGATGTATATCGCGCTCACATTCGATCCGAATTCCTATAAACCCCAGATCATCAAAGCCGTCAAAGACAGCATGCAGCGCACGCTGAAACTTGACGGTGATATCAAGCTGACTTTCTTTCCCAGTATCGGCGCGCGAATCGGCCGGGTTGCCTTGTCTGAATTCAACAGCGAGACAGAGTTCGTCTCTGTCGGTGAAGCGCGGGTGTCCCTCGCATTACTGCCCTTGCTCTCCAAACAAGTCGTGGTGGATGAGGTGCTGTTGAGTGGCGTAAAAGCCAAAGTCGTCAAACACAAAGATGGTTCAAGCAATCTCGATGATTTATTGAGCAAGAACGGTGAAGCAGTTGCAGAGCAACACAAAGAACCGACTTCACCCGTCAAGTTCGAAATCGCCACTGTGAATATCGATACTACAGAGCTCAGCTATAGCGATGAAAAAACGGGTGCGCACTACAACGTGTCAAGCCTGAACCTGCACACTGGGCGAATCGCAAACGGTGTGCCGAGCAAGATCGACTTTTCAGCACACATCGCTGCCAACCAACCCCGTGTTGACGTCACTACGCAATTGAAAACTACAATCACGATTGATCTTGAGAAAAACATCTACCAGCTGCAAGGTCTGGATATGCAGGTGAAGGGAGGTGTGCTCGATATCGCCGATATGGCGGTGAAGTTGGGTTTTGATGCGATTGCGGATTTGGGTGAACAAAACTACAGGGTTAAGAATGTTGCTTTCACCGCGAGTGGTGTCAAAGGTAAAGATACGTTTTCAGCCAAGTTGGATGTTCCTTTGTTTGGTTTGGAGAAAAGCACCATTTCTGTGGAAGGGGCCGCGCTAAATGCGCAATTGGATTCCGCTCTCGGAAAAATAGCGGCAGACGTGTCTTTGCCGTCTGTCAAAGGCGATCTGGATAAGCTCAAGCTGAGTGGTCTCACTATCAATGTCGACTTCAAACAGTCTGAACAAGCATTCAAGTTGAAACTTTCCACCCCCGTTGTCGCGAATCTTAAAACAAAACAATTCAATCTTTCCGACCTCGTGATTGCTTTGAACGCTACCGGTGACACGTTGCCGGGGAAAAGTGTCAGCAGCGAATTGAAGGGTAGTCTACAGGCAGACCTGGGACGCCAGAGCATACAAGCCGACTTGGCGGGAGGCGTATTGCAAAGCCAGGTCAAAGCCAAGTTGGGGGTGACCCATTTCGATAAACCCGCAGTTCGCTACGACCTGGAAATAGACCAGTTCGACGCCGATCTCTACATTCCCAAAAGCAACGTGACGAAAACTGAAGGGGCGACTGTGCCGGAACAACCCTTCGATCTATCCGCGCTAAAATCACTCAACATCGAAGGCAGCTTGCGAGTGGGCGCACTCAAAGCGGCTAATGTGAAAGTGAAGCAACTGCGGGTCGATGTGAAGGCCAGAGACGGGCTGGTGAAGGTCGCTCCTTTCTCGGCCAATCTGTACAACGGAAGCGTTGCGAGCAATATCGAAGTGGATGCAAGCAAATCACCGCCGAAATTTGTTGCGAATGCGAAGCTGAACAGCATCGAGATCGGTCCTCTTTTGCGTGATGCGCTGAACATGGATTTCGTCAACGGCAAGGGTTCTGTCGCTATCAACATCACCACCCAGGGTGACAGGGTCAGCTTGTTGAAAAAGGGTTTGAACGGGACATTGGGTGTGAACCTTACGGACGGCGCGGTGAAAGGTATCAACCTTGCCAAAAGTGCGCGTGAGATCGGCAAAGGCAAAAACAAGACTGAGAATGCAAGCAATTTGGAGCAGACCGATTTCAGCGAGTTGAAGGCGACGTTCAAGATCGTCAATGGTGTCGCCCACAACGAAGACCTTTCAATGAAATCACCCTTCATCCGGGTGGGTGGCAAGGGCGATATCAATGTGGGTAACGACAGTTTGGATTACCTTGTGAAAGCCACAATAGCGGGCACTGCGGAGGGGCAGGGCGGAAAAGACAATGTGGGTGGCTTGACCATCCCGGTACGCTTGAGCGGTCCGTTTAACGATTTGAAATTCAAGCTCGATTTTGGATCGGCAATCTCTGACCAAGCCAAGCAACAAGCGGCTGCTGCCGTTGACGCGGCAAAACAAAAAGCATCGGCAGCTGCGGACGCAGCCAAAGCCAAGACCGCTGCTGAAGTGGACGCGGCCAAGCAAAAAGCCCGTCAGGAGATTGATGCGCAAAAAGCAGCCGCCAAAGCGAAAGCTGAAGCCGAGTTGAAAAAGGGCTTGGGCGGTTTGTTCAAGTAACTGATTTGCAAGAAGCCCGAAACGATTATCGATGACATCATTCGCTTTACGACTTGTTGCGTGGCAACGTATTCACGGACGTCACGACTTGCCGTGGCAGGGGGCTGATGCCTACCGTGTGTGGTTGTCCGAAGTCATGTTGCAACAAACACAAGTCGGCACGGTCATTCCGTATTTTCAGCGATTCGTCGCGGCCTTCCAGAATATCGAATCACTTGCCTCCGCAACGGAAGAGCACGTTCTGTCACATTGGAGCGGGCTGGGCTACTACGCACGCGGACGCAACCTTCATCGCGCCGCGCAAATTATTGTCAGTGAACATCAAGGTACCTTTCCGAACCAGTTTGAACAGATACAAAAACTGCCCGGAATCGGACGCTCGACTGCGGCGGCGATCTGTGCATTGGCATACCACGAAAGTCGCGCGATATTGGACGGCAACGTCAAACGCGTGTTGTCACGTTGCTGCGGAATCGAGGGTTGGGCAGGTGACAAGAAAGTGGAAGCACAGTTGTGGCAACACGCGGAAAGGCTGATACCGAAGAGCGACATCGCCATCTACACACAAGCGTTGATGGACCTGGGGGCAACTGTCTGCACGCGAGGTCGGCCCAGGTGTCCGCTGTGCCCGGTGCAGTCCGATTGCATTGCATGGCAGACTGGGCGCGTCGCAGAACTTCCCGCAGCACGGCCGCGCAAAAACTTACCGCAAAGACACACCACATTTCTGCTGCTCAAAGTTGGCAACGAAATCATGCTGGAGAAACGACCCGGCAGCGGTATTTGGGGCGGGCTGTGGTGTCCCCCGCAATTTGAAGACGAGGTGGCGGCCAAGGCTTGGTTTGAGCAAAATAATTTACGTGCGAGTGAAGGCCAACGGCTGCAAACATTCAGCCATACCTTCAGCCACTTCAAATTATTTATCACCCCCTTGCTTATCCACCTCGCACACAAGCCCGCCTCGGACAACAAAGCAGGAAATATGTGGCTGGAGGTGGAGGATGTTTTGCGTGCCGCGATACCCACGCCGGTGAGAAAAATATTGGCTGATATTTATCAGAAGCAGGACAAGACGAACAGGCGTGGTTGAGTACGGGGGGCGCGGGTTGTTGCGGTTATTTTCCCGGCCTATGTTCCAAACCCAGCGTCATCAGCGTGCGGTTACGCACTTCATGTAACAGCGCAACGTTGTTGTCCAAAGATTCCCCGTAGGATGGAATCATCTCTTTCATCTTGCTTTTCCACTCGGTCGATCGGATGCGTGTTTTGAAACAACGCTCGATCACTTCGATCATCGCCTGCACCGAAGTCGAGGCACCCGGAGACGCACCCAGCAAGGTGGCGAGTGTGCCGTCCTTGGAGGTGACGATCTCGGTACCGAATTCCAGTTTGCCGCCGTTCGTGTCACAGCCTTTGATGATCTGCACGCGCTGTCCGGCCGCCGCCAATTCCCATTGGTGTTCGGTCGCATCGGCGTAAAACTCGCGCAAGGCTGCGACTCTGTCCTTGTGTGATTTGAATGCCTCACTCACCAGATAACGCGTGAGATCCATATTGTCGCGGGCCACAGACAACATTGGTTTCAAGTTGGCCGATTTGAGCGAAGAGAAAAGATCGAGCACCGAACCTTCCTTGAGGAACTTGGTGGTGATGCTGGCGAACGGGCCGAACAGCAACACCGATTCCCCGCCGATGATGCGCGCATCCAGGTGCGGTACCGACATCGGCGGCGCACCGACGGATGCGCGTCCGTACACCTTGGTGGTGTGCTGGCGCACGATCTTGGGATCGTGGCAGATCAGCCATTGGCCGCTGATCGGGAAACCGCCATAACCCTGCGCCTCCGGAATGCCGGACTTTTGCAGCAACGGCAAAGCGCCGCCGCCCGCTCCAAGAAAGACGAAACCGGCATCAATGGTCTTGCTCTTGTCGGTGTGGTTGTCTTTCACCCGCACATGCCAGCGACCATCCGCGTGCTGCTTCATGCCCATGATGGTGTGGCTGAGTTTAAGTTCGAAGTTGGGCAACTTGAGCAACGCCTTGACCAATTTACGCGTGAGGAATCCGAAATCGATATCGGTGCCATGTTTTACCTGCGTCGCCGCCACTTTTTCATCCGGCTTGCGGTGGCGCATCACCAGCGGCATCCATTTGTGGAGTACAGCGTGATCTTCGCTGTATTCCATTTCTTCGAACAAATGATGTTTGTGCAACGCCTTGTATCGTTTGCGCAGGAAAGCTACATCCGCCTCGCCGTGCACAAAACTTTGGTGAAAGACCGGATTGATGAATTTCTCGGGAGTCGGCAAAAGCCCCTGGTCTACTAGGTGTGACCAGAACTGCAACGACACTTCAAACGCGGCGTTGATCTCAAGTGCCCGGTCGATCCTGATGCTGCCATCTTCAAGCTGCGGGGTGTAATTCAGTTCGCAATAACCGGCGTGGCCGGTGCCCGCATTGTTCAGCCCGTGTGAACTTTCGTTGGCCACTTTGGACTGGCGTTCGACCATCAGAATATTCAACGAGGGGTCGAGCTGCGCGAGCAACTTGCCCAGGGTGGCGCTCATTACACCCGCGCCGACCAATAACACATCCACTTTTTTTACTGACATGATGACTTTCCTAAACCGAACCGTTTTTCCCGCCCAAGGGGATGATTTAGGGAAGGACTAAAAAAATCCGTTCGCGGTGTACCCGCAGGGGGCAGGCCGTGGCTGTACGGGGCTGAAGCCCCAACACCACACGCTCAGTGTTTTCCGTTCGCTCCCTCGATACACCGCGCAAGCGCGGCACTCGGGACGAACGGAAAAAGCCTCGAAGAGGTTCTCGCACCCTTTGGGTGTATCGAACCATTGCCTTCGGATTTAATCAGCCCTTCCTTAGTTGAAATTGACCGTATTCTACCTGTTCATCTCTGCCAGCATCTTTTCCAGTCGCTTCACAGAGACAATCACCGGGGTTTTCAATTCCTGTGCAAACAGCGATACACGTAACTCCTGCAACATCCAACCGAAATCCGCCAGGCGCGGATCAGTCTCACGTTGCTGTGCGGAAAGCTTGCGCGACCATTGCTGCAATAAGGGGTTCAGCTGTGCAAGATTCTGGGCATCACGGGCGGGATTGGATCGAAGTTTTTCCAAGCGTACATTGATCGCTTTCAAATAGCGCGGCAGGTGCTGCAAACGTTCATACGGCGTGCGCCCGACCCACTCCTTACCCAACAGCCATTCGCACTGGCTACGGATATCCTGCTGCACCAGTGCCTGTGCTTTGAACTGCGGCAGTGCCTTCTGCAATAAATGATTCTCGGCCAGCACCGCCGCAACCAGGCGCGAGATCTCCTGCGCCACCAGATTCAATCTTCCCTTCGCCTCCTTGCAGCGATCGGAAAAAGCCTTCTCAGTCTCGGGCCACGGCTCGTTGAGTGAACAACGGTCGAAGGTCAGCCCGATGATCTGCCGTTGCAAATCCTGTTGCGAACCGAACGGCAAGAACTGCATCGACATCGCTTGCAGTCCCGGCAAATTTTTCTCCAGATACTTCACCTGATCTTTTAAGGCCAACATGAACAATCGACGCAGCCCCGCGCGATGTGTCGCCTGCGCTTCCTCGCGCGTGTCGAAACTGCGCAAAGTCACGGCGTCGTCCTCATCCACCAAGGCATTGAACACAATGACGGTCTGACCGGCGCGGGGTTCGGAGCGGGTGGGTTTGAAGTCGCCGAAGTCCCAGGTTATGGAACGCTTTTCCCCCTCCCTAATCCCTCCCCCGGGGGGAGAGGGATTAACCCCGATGCTCCGTAAGACTAGCTCCCTCTCCCCCCGGGGGAGGGAGGGAGAAAGCGAGTGAGAAGAAACTGCCCATTCCCCGCGCAAAGCAGCGAAGTTGCGCGACATGCCCAACTGTCTCCCATGTTCGTCCACAACACGGAAATTCATCAGTAAATGCGGGGGTAACTGCTCCAGGCGGAAGGCGTCAAGCGGTACATCAAGTTGTCTCTGCTCACGGATGAATCGCGCCAATGCCTGCAACAAAGCAACGTCGGAGGGTTTGACCGATGCGACGAAGAAGGCCGCGAATTCCGGCACCGGAACACAATGCCGCCGCAACTTTTGCGGTAACGACTTCACCAACTGGGTGATCTTCTCCGCCAAGATCCCGGGCACCAGATAGTCGCAACGCGCAGTGGAAATCTGGTTGAGCAACGCTTGTGGAACAGTCAACGTTACGCCGTCGTCGTTTTTCCCGGGCGCGAAGTTATAGGCCAGCGCGTAGCTCACGTTGTTCATCAGCAATTGCGGCGGGAACTGTTCGGTAGTAATGCCTGCGGCTTCATGCCGCATCAGGTCGTCTTTTTTCAGATAGAGCAACTTGGCTTGTTCGCGTTCCGCCTCCTTGCGCCAATGCTCGAACGCGGCCCCGTTGTGGATGCCGGCCGGAATGCGCTCGTCGTAAAAGGCGAAGATCAGTTCGTCATCCACCAACACATCGGGGCGGCGCGCTTTGTGTTCGAGCGCTTCGATGTCGGCGATGAGTTTTTGGTTGTGGGTGAAGAACGTCGCCTGAGTGTTGAATTCGCCCGCCACCAGTGCCTCGCGGATAAAGATCTGACGCGATTCCGCCACATTCATCGGGCCGTAATGCACGCGTTTCTTTGGATTGATGACGAGACCATACAAGGTGCTGCGCTCCCATGCCGCCACCTGCGCCGCTTTCTTCTCCCAATGCGCATCGAAATAACTGCGCCTGATGAGATGTGAGCCGACCTCTTCCAGCCATTCCGGCTCGGTGCGTGCGACACAACGCGCGAATAATTTTGTCGTCTCGACGATCTCGGCGGCGACCACCCACTTCGCGCCCTTTTTTGCCAGAACAGAATTCGATGCGATGAAAAATTTGATCTCACGCGGGCCAAGGTAATACGGCTCGCGATCCACCCCTTTGCAGCCGATGTTGCCAAGCAAACCCGTCAGCAGCGCCTTGTGGATCTGCTCATAGGTGGCGGGCTGCTCGTTGAAGCGCATGCCCATCTCGCTCACCTGAGCATGCAACTGCTGATGCAGCTCGTGCCATTCGCGCAAACGGATCGGCGACAGGAATTTTTCGCGGCACTCGGTCGCCCACATTTTGTTGGTCTTCTTGTGTTTGATCGCATCCCCGAACCATGCCCACAGCTTCAAATAAGCCAGAAAATCCGAACGTTCATCGTTGAAGCGCTGGTGTGCCGCATCGGCGGCCTCACGCCGTTCTGCCGGACGGTCGCGTGGATCTTGCAACGCCAATGCGCTGGCGATGATGAGGATCTCGTTCAGACATTGGAACTGTCGTCCGGCCAAGAGCAAACGCGCCACCTTGGGGTCGAGCGGTAATTTGGCCAGTTCGTGGCCGAGCGGGGTGAGCTGGCGCTTGTCGTCAATCGCATTCAACTCTTGCAACAATTGATAACCATCGGCGATCGCGCGCGAACCCGGCGGCTCGATGAAGGGAAAATCTTCCACCTCTCCCAGCCCTAATGCACTCATACGCAAGATGACCGTCGCCAGCGACACACGGAAAATCTCGGCATCGGTGAACTCGGGGCGCAACACGAAATCCGCCTCCTCGTACAGCCGGATACACACACCGCTCATCACCCGGCCGCAACGCCCCGCGCGCTGATTGGCGGCGGCACGCGAGATATTCTCGATGCGCAATTGCTCCACTTTCTGACGCACGCTATAACGATTGATACGTGCCAAGCCGCTGTCGATCACATATCCGATATTGGGCACAGTGAGTGAGGTCTCGGCCACATTGGTCGCCAACACCACGCGGCGCATGCCGGAGGCGGGTTTGAAAACGCGATCCTGCTCGGCGATGGACAAACGCGAGAACAACGGCAGGATCTCAATGCCTTTGTGCTGATGCTTACGCAGCGCTTCGGCCGTGTCGCGTATCTCGCGCTCGCCCGGCAAAAACACCAGCACATCCCCTTTGAGTCCGCCGATAGATAGTTCGTCCAGCGCGCTGCAAATGGCTTGTGGCACATCCTGCAAATCACCTTCTTCATTTTGCTGCGGGGGGCGATAACGCACCTCGACCGGATAGGTGCGGCCGGTGACTTGCAACACCGGAGCATTCAAAAAGTGTTTAGAGAAGCGCTCCGCATCAATGGTCGCGGAGGTGATGATGACTTTTAAGTCTGGACGGCGCGGTAGCAGTTGCCGTAAATATCCAAGGATAAAGTCGATATTGAGAGAGCGCTCGTGCGCCTCGTCGATGATGAGGGTGTCGTAGTTCTTCAGCAGCGGGTCGTGGTGTATCTCGGCCAGCAGAATGCCGTCGGTCATCAGCTTGATGCAAGTGTCGGATGAAACCTTGTCGTTGAAACGCACCTTGTAGCCGACCAGTCCGCCGAGTTCGGACTTCAATTCCTGCGCGATACGCGCCGCCACCGAACGTGCCGCCACACGACGCGGTTGTGTGTGCCCGATGACTCCCAGAACCCCGCGCCCCAGGCTTAAACAGATTTTCGGCAGTTGCGTGGTTTTGCCCGAACCGGTCTCGCCGCACACGATGATCACCTGATGCTGGGCAATCGCCTGCGCCAAATCCTCGCGCCGCGCCACCACCGGCAGATCGGCGGGATATTCGATTTCGGAAAGTTGCCGGATACGCGCCAGACGACGCTGGGCGATGTTGGACAGTGCAGATTTCATGGCGCGCGATTTTACCCGTCACGTTAATTGCACGCACAAAAAAACAGGGGAGACTGAAGTCTCCCCTGTTCATTTACTACTCGCTTTTGTGTGATGAAAGTCGCTTGCGCTCAGCTTATCCTGCGCGAACTCAGGCGGCCTCTAATTGTTGCAATGGCATTTGTGAAACGGAAAGGTGCGCCATATCCGTTTTAAGGCTGGCGTGCTGAACATCAATGCCCACCAACGTACCATCTGCACCAAAGTCCAACACAACGCCGTCAGCGACCTCATCAGAATCGGCAGCGGGATTATTGGAAAGGTGAATGTAAAGTGAATCTGTTGCTGGATCGTAAGCTAATTTCATGGCTTGAACCTCCTGTCTGGAAGAGCATTATGAACTGTTTTGCCATCTGCAAGCGTGACCACGCGTAAATAGCGGCCCAACTCTTCTACATACAGCCAATGACGAATCCGCCCATCCTCGGCTTGCACCTCACGTCGAAACGGATGAGCAATAGCTTCAACACACCACTCCTCACGAAGATAGCTGCGCTTCGCCAACACATCATTGCGAAAATAATCTGTCATTAACATCGTGCTCATTCGCGCAGTCTACCAAATTGATGTTTGCACGCACAAAAAAACAGGGGAGACCGAAGTCTCCCCTGTTCATTTACTGCTTCGCTTTTGTGTGATGAGGATGATGCGATTATCGAACTTCGATAACCGCCTGCCCCTCGTCCAGCATTGGGAGCAACGCGGGCATGATTCGGGTAAAAGCTTCAAGCAATGCCGCCTTGCGGCAATTTCCAATCCTTACCCAAACCACCTGCGGCGGGACACTTCCTTGGCGATTAGCTAAGATATGAAAATCTTAGTCCTAGCTGACGATGACCATATTGCGTTCTTTCGCGTACCGCCAGATAACTCGATCATCAGCATCATCCAGCCCCACATCTAGCACATGAAAACATTCCAAACCACTCGCGGAAAGATGTCGCGCAAGTGCGACGGGGAGCTGGTTGTCTACCAATAGAATCATGCAGCAATAAGAATCGCGTGGTCGGTTTGAATGGATGCGTACTCAAGTGCCGCACGAATATCATCCTCTTCAAGAAAGGGGTAGTCCTCCAAGATTTCCTGATGCGATGCACCCGCCCCCAAAAGGCCCAAAATGTCGGAGACACGCAATCTCAATTTTCGAATACAAGGACGCCCTCCACATTGGGTTGGCTCAATGGTGATTCGATCAAGTAGATTGGCATTCATAACAACTCCTTTTGATTCAAGTGGCGCATTGTTGCCGATAGCCGCGATTGACGCAATGAAACACACGCACAAAAAAACAGGGGAGACCGAAGTCTCCCCTGTTCATTTACAACTCGCTTTTGTGTGATGAGGTTCGCTTGCGCTAGTTCATCCTACGTCAGCTTTAACTTACCAAGCCGATTCCAGCAAGAAAGTTGTCATTGCTGTGCCAGCTGCTTGCGCAGTGTCGTACTTGCTGCCGCTGTAAGTAGAATGTGTTACTTGCAGAGCTAGGTTTTGAGCCAAGTCGTAGGTAGCTGCCAAAGTAAGAGCGTTGTCAGTCTTGCCCGATGCTTTGCCGTTACGATACGCCGCTGCCAAGTGCAATGCATGTGGAATCACAGACACGTCGGCACCAAAAGTCATGGCAGACTTGTCGTCTGTCAAGCTTGTGTTATATGCATTCGTCTCAGATGCTGTGGATTTTGGTGTAGCTGCGTAAGTTGCATAGAACGAGCTTTCCATTCCAGCCACATCACCACTTGCCTGTGCGGTAAAGCCAGTCGCTTTATACGCATTGCCATTAGTAAAAAAGGCTGTAACTCCATCAGCAACTTTTTCCGTACCGGAGATGAACTCAGCTGTGATCACCATATCCATACCGGCGATGTTCGGTGTCGCGCCTACGTGCACCATGGTCAAGCCCAGTGCCTGACCAGACAACGGGAAGTTTGGCGTCCAGCGAGTCAGCGTTACGTAGCCCATGTCGGCCTTTGCCATGAATGTGAGGCCGGAAGCTCCACCAGTAGCAACACCAACGAAGCGGTGAGCGGAGATGTCAGCATGGTGCTCGTTCCAACGAATCGCGCGGTTCAAACCTGTGCTGGATTCTGTGTAGCCATAGAATGGACCCAAGGCGTCAGTCAGGAACGGAATCGCAGACAGCTTCACACCGCCAACATCCGTCACCATCGGGATACGGAAACCAACGATAGTGGACATGTCGTGCTCGATCATTGTGCCCACCTTCAGGTGTTCGTTCTCGGTCAGACGACCACCGAAGAACAGACCGAATTCGTCAGGAACTGCCCATGCACCATCATTGGTTGCAGTAGCAAATGCAGTGCCATTGGTCTTGCGATAACGAGCCTTCAGCAAGATGCCGGTGTTCAGCACTGCCGGGATGGACAGGTGTTCGCCTTCGATCTTCTCTTGTGCGCCCATCATGGTGAAGCCGTCAGCTTTAAATGCGCGACCAAAACCGCTCAGAACTGGGAAGTGTTGTGTGTGGCATGCATTGCAAGCCATGCCGGTTTGACGTGCAAACGCTGGTACAGCGGATGCTTCTGGTGCGAAGGCAACTGCAGCCAATACGCCTGCCAGTGAGAGAGCTACTTTCTTCATTATTTCTCCTCGAAATATATTTGTGGAATGACCCAAATTTGAATGCCCAATTGGCTCTTGCTTCATGGACATCGGGGCGCACCTTAGCGAAGTGTCCTAGGGGGTGTCAAAGGTTTGTCATGCTTTGTTGCAAATTTACAACAAGCGAATTCTGTGATGATTTTTTACTTCCCGCACCAAGCCGCGTGATGTTGATGTAAAAAGCAGCGTTCATTTCGCTGTGCTACGATGCCCGCACACAAATGTATGTTGGAGGCGATGATGAATTTCAAAATTGATTTTGAGCGCGAAGAAGATGGTCGCTGGCTGGCCGAGGTGGTGACGCTTCCGGGGGTGATGGCGTATGGGGCAAGCCGCGACGAAGCTATAGGAAAAGCTGAGGCCTTGGCGTTGCGTGTGCTGGCCGAACGTATCGAAATCGGCGAGCATCGCCCCATCCCGATCCATATCGCTTTTGCAGCCGCATGAGTCTGTGGCCATCTGCAAAGGCAAAGCAGGTACTGAAAGCGTTGTTTGGCATCGGCTGGTCATTAAAAAGGCAGTCCGGTTCGCATCGAACTTTGAGCAAAAGCGGGTTGCCTGATTTTGTGTTTGCTTTTCATGAAGGTGAAGAAATCGGTCCGCGTATGCTATCTAGAATAGCCAAACATACTGGATTGAAACCTGTAGATTTGTAACGCTGCCTTAGTTCCACCTCTGATAATTCTTTTCCCGTCGTCCCCACTCTTCGATATGCCAGTTGTGAGTCCATTCCTGTAAATCTACAACAGGCGAAGCTGGCTCGAATCTGCTTGTCTCAGTTCAAATCTCACTATCCCCGCATGGTTCTCGCTGAGTTGCAATAGGTAGCCGAGTTGTTGTGCCCAGCGTGCCGCCTGATATAAGCCGACGCCCAAGCCATCTTCGGAAGGCAACATGGTACGGATCAGGCGTTGTGCCAACTTGGCCGGGATGACACTGCCGCTGTCGGTGACGCTGAATAGCAACGGGTCGCAACTCAGCTTCACGGTGATGCGGATGCCGGGTTCGCGCAATTGTTTGTTGCTGGCGTTTTCGATGAGGTTGTCGGCCACGCAGTCGAACATGTGGGCGGGAATGTGCAAGGCGTCAATAGTGTTACCCGAATCGAACTCCCAATCGATATCCCGATGTTGGTGGCGCTGGCGCAGAGTGTCCCACCAGAGTTTCAGTGGCATCTTGATTTCGTCGATATTGGTTTCGGGCGCTTTTAACTTGGTCAACAACGTTTCGATACGTTCGGTCAGCACGGGCAATTGTTGTTTCAAAATAGGTTGTGCTTTGGTTGCGTCGTGCTGCGCGACCGAGGTGAGCGTGAACAGGGATTGCAGCATGTTCTTGAGATCATGAGTCAACCGCGAACCGGTTTCATAGATGGCTTGCTGGCGGGTCATCTCTTGCAGGCGCTGTTCGCGCCGTTTGGCCTGATAGAAATTGCCCATCACCTGGATGAGCAATCTCAGGTGTACCAGTACGGTGGGTGAATAGGCTTGGCGCAGAAACAAGGTCACGCCCAAATCTTCTTCGATCAATTCGACAGAGTTTGGAGTCATTTCGCCCAACATGCCGCGCCCTTCTTCCGATGTCCAGGCCAAGCCGGTGATCCAGGGCATCTCGACCAAAAATGACATCGCGCGGTCGAGGAAGGCATCGGGATTTTGTTCGTGTCGGGCGGCGGTTGAGATACGTTGCAGCCATTCTTCAAGCGGCGTCCCCATCGACAGGACATAACGGGTGAAGGCGGCCTGCAATCCGGCAAAGCCGAGGTGAGGGTTCCACAACACGCCCAGGACGAACAAGGCGATGGCGATGATGAACAGAGTGCGCAGCAACGCATCCAGATATCCGATATGGCCGAGTGTCATAAAAGACAAACTGCCCAGAACCAGCATCGTCATCAGCGTGAACAACAGCAGCACGTAGACGAAATCTACCGCCTGTGCGGATTCTGCGCGGTCACGTTCGACGGGGATGAGTGCCATGACCACCAACAGGAGAGGCAGCGCATAACCCATCATGTTGTTGCCCACTTCTTCGAAGGTCATCAATCCGATCAGGCGGGGCGCGATGTACAACAGTAAAAGTGCCAGCAAGTAAGTCATCACCAGCAGGTAATATCTGCGCTGCCAGCGGGAGTAGAAGGAAAAGACGCGACCGCCGACCAGAGCGAACAAGCCGCTGACCCAAAATGCGACCAGCCACCAGTTAAGCCAGAACAGCGCGGAAAGGCTGACGACCAAAATCAGGGTGGTGTCGCCCCAGCCCAGCTTGGTCTCGCTGCGCCACAGCGGTTGCCACATCAGTAATAATCCAAGGTGGGTCAACAACAGCGGGCGTGTCCACGTGTTGTCGATGCCCAGCCACATCGCCCAATGCAACAGGACCAGCATGGCGAAAGAGAGCCAGCGTCCAGAGCGTACCCAATGGGTTGAATTGAGTGTCAACATCTCGTCATTCCGTGTCAGTGTTTCGTCATTCTCAGGTGCTCAACGTGCGATTCTGAACCCTTATTACAATTAGTCGTCATTCCCGCGCAGGCGGGAATCCAGCAGTAGAAGGCAACTTGCAATGTCGACAATGTCGTTGAGTAGTAACGCTTTGCGAGCTTTTCAATTGTCTGGATTCCCGCCTGCGCGGGAATGACGGGAATGTAGCGGTACTTTTCATATTTGCTGGCACGACCCTTGCATTAGTGGGAGGGCTAGTCCAGGAGTTAAATCATAAATTTGTATTTGGGGGATTCAAATGAAACGCAACCAATCGGGCTTTACTTTAATCGAAATCGCCATCGTGCTGGTGATTATTGGCCTGCTGCTGGGCGGTGTATTAAAGGGACAAGAACTTATCAATAGCGCCAAGGTGAAGAACCTCGCGACCGACTTCAAGAATATTCCGGTGTTTATTTATGGCTATCAGGACAAGTTCCGTTCGCTGCCCGGTGATGACGCAGGGGCGGCCAGTCATGTATCTGCTGCATCGACCCACAAAGGGAATGGCAATGGGGTGATCGATGGCAAGTGGGACTCGATTACTTCCACCGAGGAAACGCAACTGTTCTGGGAGCATATCCGCTTGGCGAACCTGGCGCCCGGCCCCACCTCTGGAACTGACCTTTTGCCAATCAATTCAGTAGGTGGCATCATCGGCATTACCAATGGCACTGCGACAGATAATCCGGTATTCGGCTTGAATGGCGCTTACATTATCTGTTCAGCGGGTGTGCTTGGCAAATACGCCAAACAATTGGATTTGCAGATGGATGATGGCAATACAAAGACAGGATCGATGCGTGTTATTGCCAATTCAGCGACAAGACCGATGGCGGTACCTGCGGCCGACAACACGATTGATGTGTTTACAGTTACAGGTGGTGACTCGACAAGTTATACCGTCTGCATGGGCGTTTGATCCAACCACGGCTCCAAACTAAAAAGCCCGCTCATCGTAGCGGGCTTTTTTACGCCGTCGGAATTCATTCGGTTTGGAGCAGTTTCACCCCTGGACGCACTGACCACTTTTTGTTTGGGCATGTCGTATGCGTAGGTCGGGCGTGGGTTTCAAGTTAGCGTGTAGGGCCAAGTCCGATGCCGAGCAACTCAGCTACCCGCGCGCAACCTGCGCTCCGCCGCTTCCAACATGATCGGCTGCCCCAGCAACATCAACACGTCGCCGGTATGCAACACCATGTCGGCGGAGGGATCGCTACCGTGCACGTTGTGGCGGCGCACACCGTTCACTTCGACGTTGAAGTCGTCCAACTTCATTTCGCCGAGACGTTTTCCGACGGCTTCATCCTTCTCACCCAGCATCACGTGGTGGAAACGCGGTTGCAGATTTTCGGCGTCCTCGCTGATTTCGGGTTGGGCGGTACGCAGGAACCCGCTGAACATGCTGTAACGTTTGGCGCGTGCTTCCTGCACCCGCCGTACCACGCGGCTCAACGGAATGCCCGCCATAAGTAGCGCCTGCGAGGCGAGCATTACGCTGCCTTCCAGCACTTCCGCCACCACTTCCGCCGCGCCGGCTTTCTTTAACACTTCGACGTTGCTGTCATCCGCGGTGCGCACGATCACCGGAAGGTCGGGACGCGCTTTCTGCACGTGATGCAAAATCTTCAAGGCGGAATGTTTGTCGTCGTAGGTGATGACCAATGCTTTGGCGCGCATCAGGCCGGCGGCCTGCAACACCTCGTGTTTTGCCGCATCGCCGTACACCACGCGCTCCCCTGCCGTATTGGCTTCGTGTACGCGGCGCGAATCCAGATCAAGCGCGATGAAACTGATGCCTTCCATTTTCAGGAACTGGGTCAGCGCCTGACCGCTGCGTCCATAGCCGCAGACGATGATGTGCTGTTTGGTCGCCATGCTCTGCACGGCGATCTGGTGCATCTGCATGGCGCGGTTCATCCACTCTTCGGGAGACAAGCGGCGCACGATGGCTTCCGCATGCTGTATCAGGAACGGCGCGATGAGCATGGAAATGAGCATGGCGGCCAGCACGTTCTGCATTACATCCGGCGGCAGGATCTTTACGCCGCCTGCCAGGGTCAACAACACGAAGCCGAATTCGCCGGCTTGCGCCAAGCCTATCCCGGTACGCAATGCAGCCCCCCAACTGCCGGCAAAGAAGCGCACCAGGATCGTCACCACCAATGCCTTGAATGGCAGCAGGATGAGCAAGATCAACAGGATCCAGCCCCAGCCGGCCAGCACCGCGTTCATGTCCAGCATCATGCCGATGGTGACGAAAAACAGGCCGAGCAACACATCGCGGAAGGGTTTGATGTCGTCTTCCACCTGATAGCGGTATTCGGTTTCAGAGATGAGCATGCCGGCGACGAACGCGCCCAACGCCAGCGACAAGCCGCTCAGTTCGGTGAGCCAGGCCATACCCAGGGTGAACAGCAACACGTTGAGCATGAACAACTCGGAGGATTTTTGTTTGGCAACCAGATGGAACCAGGGACGCAACAAACGTTGACCGAACATAAGCAATGCCGACAGCACCACAGCCGCTTTCAGCATGGCGATCATGATGGTATTACTCAGCTCGGCACCGCTTTCGGCCAGTGCCGGAATAACGATGATCAACGGTACCACCGCCAGATCCTGGAACAGCAGAACGCCCATGATCTTTTGTCCGTGCGGGGTGTTCAGCTCGGCATTTTCAACCAGCATCTTGCTGACGATGGCGGTGGAGGACATGGCCAAGATGCCGCCCAGCGCCAGTCCGGCACGCCAATCCAGCATGAACAGCAGCGAGCTGATCATCACCAATACCATGGTGGCGGCGACTTGCGCCGTGCCCAGGCCGAACACGATGCGCTGCATGGCGCGCAAGCGCGCGAGGCTGAATTCCAATCCGATGCTGAACATCAGGAACACCACGCCGAATTCGGCGAGATGCCGCGTCTCCGGCGCATCCGGTATCCAGCCCAGGGCATGCGGGCCGATGAGGATGCCGACGATGAGGTAGCCCAACATCGCGGGTAAACGCAAGATGCGGCATAACACCACCACACCCACGGCGGCAGCCAACAATACGAGCAGCAGATGAAGGGAATTGGTCATGACGATAGGAAATTGTTCATGCCTCGGATGATGCCTCAAGTTTTGCGAGTTGCAAAATCGTTCCAGCACAAAGAGCCACTGCTATAATTTGCGGCATGAATAAAACAGTCACCGCCGCACCGCACGCTCTCGACCTCGCCCGCCGTGTCCTCACCATCGAAGCCGCCGCCGTCCAGGCGCTGGTCGAACGCATCGACGAACACTTTCTGGCCGCGTTGAACCTCATCCTGTCTTGTCACGGCCGGGTGATCGTGAGCGGCATGGGCAAATCCGGGCACATCGCACGCAAGATTGCGGCGACGTTTTCCAGTACCGGAACACCTGCCTATTTCGTGCATCCGGGCGAAGCCAGTCATGGCGATCTGGGCATGGTTACCGCGCAGGACGTGTTCATTGGTATCTCTTATTCGGGTGAAAGCGAAGAGTTGTTGACCATCGTTCCCGTGCTTAAACGGCAGGGGGCAAAACTCATCAGCCTGACCGGGAATCCGCTGTCGAGCCTGGCGCGCGAAGCGGATGTGCATTTGAATGGTGCGGTGGCGCAGGAGGCCTGCCCGATGGGATTGGCACCCACCGCCAGTACCACAGCCGCGCTGGCGTTGGGTGATGCGCTGGCCGTGGCGTTGTTGGATGCCAAGGGTTTTGGCGAAGCCGATTTCGCCCGTTCGCATCCCGGTGGCAGTCTGGGACGGCGCTTGCTCACCCATGTGCGCGACATCATGCATACCCAAGGCGCTATTCCTGCCGTCACCGAAGGTGCGACGCTGGCCGATGCGGTGCTGGAAATCTCGCGCAAAGGCTTGGGGATGACCGGTATCGTGGATGCCTCGCAGCATTTGTTGGGTATCTATACCGATGGCGATTTGCGCCGCACTCTGGAGAAACGCGTGGATTTCAGCACTACCGCGATTTGTTCGGTGATGTCGCGCAATCCGCGTTGCATCGGTCCGGATGCCTTGGCGGTGGAGGCCGTGCAGCTGATGGAGCAATACAACATCAATCAGTTGCTGGTGGTGGATGCCGACACCGTATTGGTGGGCGCATTGAATATGCATGATCTGCTTAAAGCCAAAGTCATCTAATGGGTACCTCTAATAATCCAAATTTCGCTATTCCCGCGCGGGAATAACGGTAAATCTGAGACTCCATAATGTCACTCACCGAAAAAATAAAACCCCTGCGTGTTGTCGCTTTCGACGTGGACGGCATCCTTACCGACGGCGGCTTGTATCTTTCCGATTCCGGTGAGGAATTCAAACGGTTCAACTCGCTCGACGGCCACGGTCTGAAAATGCTCAAGGCAACGGGAGTGGAGTTGGCCATCATCACCGGACGCACTTCAAAATGCGTCGAGATGCGCGCCAAGAATCTTGGTATCACGCGACTTTACCAGGGGGTGGAAGACAAACTTGCGGCGATGCGTTCGCTGTTGTCGGATCTGCAACTGGAACCCGAATCTGCCGCCTTCATGGGCGATGACGTGATCGACCTGCCGGTGATGCGCCGCGTCGGACTGGCGTTGAGCGTGCCTGCCGCCCCGCAATTGGTACGCGACCACGCGCATTATGTGACACAGCGCGAGGCCGGTGCGGGTGCGGTGCGCGAGGTGTGCGAGCTGATCATGGCCGCACAGGGGACGCTCCAGGAACAACTCGCTCCCTATCTGAAATGACACGCGATCGAAGTTTGACGGACCGGTTACGCGGCATGTTGCCGCTAATTCCTCTGGCACTCTTGCTGCTGGCCAGTTATTGGCTCAGTTTGCAGGTGCAGCCGCTGACACCGATCTCCAGCGAGCAGCGGCATGACGTTGATTACGTCATCGACAAGTTAAGCTCAACCACCTTGAGTGAGCAGGGAAAGCCCAAGCTCACCCTGGCTGCGGAAAAGATGTGGCATTACCCGGATGACGACACCACGCATTTGCAGATGCCGTTCCTGACCAGTTATTTTGCGGATCGCGCGCCGAGTTTTATCAGGGCACAATCAGGCATCATCAACAGTCAGAGCGAAGATGTGTACCTGTATGACGAGGTGCAGGTGGTGCGTCCGGCCAACGGGAGTATCGGCGAACAGCTCTTCCACACCGACTATCTGCATGTTGCCCCCGAGCGCGATTGGGCTGATACCGATCACCCGGTGTTGATGGTCGGCCGCAATAGCACGGTCAGTGCGATCGGCATGGAGCTGGATAATCAAATGCGAACTGTAAAATTATTATCCGGCGTCAGGGCAACACATGAACCCGTCAAGCGTTAAATTTTTCTTGCCAGTATTTTTGTTGCTGACCGGGGGCGGACTCGCCCATGCCGAAAAGGCGGACCGGGACAAACCGCTGCATCTTGAAGCCAACCATGTGGTTGTGGACGATGCAAAGCAGGTGAGCAGTTTCGAAGGACGCGTGCAACTGCTGCAGGGCACGATCCTGATCCAAGCCGATAAAATCGTGGTCAAGGAAGATGAAAAAGGATTCCAGCACATGACCGCGACAGGAAAACCCGCAAAGTTCCGTCAGCGTTACGAAGGCACCGACGACTACGCCGAGGGCTACGGCGAGATCATTGAATACGATACGCGCAATGACTCCGTTGATTTCTTTCAGCAGGCGCGCGTCAAGCGCGGGCAGGATGAGGTGTCGGGTGCGCATATCACCTACAGCACCAAGACCGAAGTGTTCGAGGTGCGCGGTGACCCGGCTTTCGCCGACGACAGTTATTCTCCAAACAACCGGGTACGCGCCGTGATCCAGCCCAAAAAGGACAAGAAAGAGAGCAAGTCAACTCCAAAGCAGGAGTCGCTCATCATTGAACCCACACCGACTTTGTCGCCCACGAAACCTTCTCTACCTGAATGATGAGTGAACTGCGCACGATCTCCCTAAAGAAAAGTTACCGTGCACGCACTGTGGTGCAGGATGTTTCCCTGTCGGTAAAAAGCGGTGAGGTGGTCGGTCTGCTGGGCCCCAACGGTGCCGGCAAGACCACCAGTTTCTACATGATAGTCGGGCTGATCGCCGCGGACGGCGGCGAGATATTGATCGACGAGGTCAATGTCACCCATCTTCCGATCCATCGTCGTGCCCGGTTGGGTTTGGCTTATCTGCCGCAGGAGGCTTCTATTTTTCGCCGCCTGACGGTGAGCCAGAACATCGAGGCCGTGCTTGAGCTGCACGGTTACGCTCCGCTGGAGCTGGATGAACGGCTGGAGGCATTGTTGAACGATCTGCATATCGCCCACATTCGCAACAATCCGGCGATCAGTCTTTCCGGCGGGGAGCGCAGGCGTGTGGAGATTGCCCGTGCGCTGGCCACCGATCCGCGATTCATTCTGCTCGATGAACCGTTTGCGGGAGTCGATCCCATCGCCGTACTGGACATCCAGAAGATCATCCGATTCCTGAAGGAGCGCGGCATCGGCGTGCTCATCACAGACCATAACGTGCGCGAGACGCTGGGGATCTGCGACCGTGCTTACATTATCAACGCGGGTTCGGTCATGGCCGAGGGCAAGCCGGATGAAATCATCTATAATGAGGGCGTGAGGAAAGTATATCTGGGTGAACATTTCAAGCTATGACGCGAAAGAATCCCGGTTTTGAAAGTATTGGAGTCTCATCGTCAGACTCAACAAACTGAAGCAATGAAACCCGCACTTCAACTCAGACAATCCCAACAACTGCTGCTCACGCCGCAGTTGCAACAGGCAATCAAGTTATTGCAACTCTCCACCTTGGAGATCAATCAGGAAACGGCGCGCCTGCTGGACGAAAATCCTTTTCTCGAACGCGAGGACGACAGCGCAAACCAGACCTATAGCGGCAGCAACAGCACCGAGACCGTTGTCCGAACCGACAGTAGTGACAATTCAAAAAACGAAACCGAGACCCGGACCGATGATTCTGATTGGTCTGAGCCCTCCTTTAACTCCTTCTCCTCCGCCAACCCGGATGACGAGGACGAGAGTTTTGGTGAAGTCGCGGCCGACAGGCCGAGCATGCGCGAGCATTTGTTATGGCAGTTGAACATGAGTTCGCTGGATGTGCGTGACAAAAACCTCGTCAGCCTGCTGATCGACGCACTGGACGAGAATGCTTACCTCTCGCAACCGTTACAAGAGATCGTTGAGTTTTTGCCGGTCGAACTCGACATCACGCTCGACGATTTGGAAACGGCGCTGGTGCAATTGCAACACCTGGATGAACCCGGCATCGGTGCGCGCGATCTTGGGGAATGCCTGACGCTTCAGTTGCAGGCCATGCCTGAAGATGTGCCCGGTCGTGATCTGGCACTTGCGGTGGTGACACACCATCTGGATCTGCTTGCGGGGCGCGATTTTTCCAAACTGAAAAAACTGCTGAAATGCGAAGATGACGAACTGCGATGCGCGCAGGATCTGATCGTGCATCTGCAACCGAAGCCGGGTACGGCATTTGAACAACGGGCCGCCGATTATGTGGTGCCCGATGTGTTGGTGGAGCGTCACGGCGGGATATGGCGCGCGCGCCTGAATCCGGAAGCCATGCCGCGACTGCGTTTGAACCAGGTGTACGCCAATATTTTGCAACAACGCGGTGACGGAAATTCTCAGGGCATGGTGACGCAATTGCAGGAAGCGCGCTGGTTCATCAAGAATTTGCAGCAACGGTTCGAGACTATCCTGCGTGTGTCGCAGGCCATCGTCGAACGCCAGCGCCAATTCTTCGAACACGGTGACATCGCCATGCGTCCGCTGGTTTTGCGCGAGATCGCCGACCAGCTGGAACTGCACGAATCCACCATCTCGCGCGTGACCACACAGAAATTCATGCACACCCCGCGCGGCATCTATGAATTCAAATATTTCTTCGGCAGCGGCTTGGCGACGGAAGCGGGCGGGGCCTGTTCTTCCACCGCCATCCGGGCACTCATCAAGCAGATGGTCGGCGAGGAGGATGGCAAGCATCCGCTCACCGACAGCCGAATGGCAGAAATCCTGGCACAGCAGGGCATTATTGTCGCCCGCCGTACCGTGGCAAAATACCGGGAATCAATGAGTATCCTCCCGGTCAATCTTCGTAAATCACTCTAACCATAAAGGAGCAGGCAATGAACCTCAACCTCACAGGACGCCACCTCGAGATCACTCCGGCAATCCGCAATCATGTGATCGACAAACTGGACAAGGTCAAACGCCATTTCGATAATGTGATCGACATCAACGTCATCCTGTCGGTGGACAAATTGCTGCAAAAGGCCGAAGCCAATGTGCATGTTTCCGGCAAGACGATTTTCGCCGAAACCGAAGACAGCAACCTGTACGTGGCGATCGATGCGCTGGTCGATTCTCTGGATCGGCAAGTGTTGAAACACAAGGAAAAGAAGACCGTATTGGAAAAACGAGAATAATTTCAAAAAAGAAATTAAAAGAGCTATTAAGAGG
>CAYROQ010000004.1:87027-104098 GCA_964425955.1 uncultured Sideroxydans sp. | reverse complement strand
CGACCAAGTGGTCGCCCCGTTTTTATTGGGTAAACATAAATGAGTCTTATCAGTAAAATATTGACGCCGGAATGTGTCATTCTGGACAAAGAGTCCGCCAGCAAGAAGCGCGTGTTCGAGCGCGTCGGAATCTTGTTCGAGAATAATCACAATATCGCGCGCAGCCAGGTTTTCGACAGTCTTTTTGCACGCGAAAAATTGGGATCAACCGGATTGGGCCAGGGGGTGGCGATACCGCATGGCCGGGTAAAAGGGCTGCGCGATGCAGTCGCCGCTTTTGTGAAGATGCAGAACCCGATCCCTTTCGATGCGCCGGATGGACTTCCGGTCAATTTCATCTTCATCCTGCTGGTACCCGAACGCGCCACCGATCTGCACTTGCAGATCTTGGGCGAACTCGCCCAGATGTTCAGCGATCAGGAGTTTCGCGATCAGTTGCAAAACTCCGATGATCCCGTTGCAATCCATACATTGTTCACCGACTGGCAAGCCTAAACCCGCATGGCTCAGATCAACATCCGGCAGCTCTTCGAGGACAAGCGTCAGCGTCTTGATCTGACCTGGGTGGCCGGTGCGGATGGTGCAGACCGGATACTGGACAGCGAAGCAGTCAATGCTTCCAACCGGGGTTTGATCGGCCACATGAATCTGGTGCATCCCAATTGGGTGCAAGTATTGAGCAACACCGAACTGGATTATCTGCACGGCTTGTCGCCCGCCGATCTGGCTGCGTCCCTGGCGAAACTGGAACAAGGCAAGCCCACGTGCCTGATCGTCGCGGGTGACACCGAGATCCCCAAAGGACTGATCGAGTTCGCCAATCGCACTGTCACGCCGCTATTCCGTTCGCCGCTGGGCAGCGTGCACCTGATGTGGATGGTGCGCCACTATATGGTCAAGGCTCTGGCGGAATCGACCACCCGTCACGGCGTGTTCATTGATGTGCTCGGTGTCGGGGTGATGATCACCGGCGACAGCGGCGTGGGCAAGAGCGAGCTGGCGCTGGAACTCATCACGCGTGGCAACGGGTTGGTGGCCGACGATGTGGTCGAGCTGTACCGCATTTCACCCGAAGCGCTTGAAGGCCGTTGCCCGCCTTTGTTGCGAGACTTTCTCGAAGTGCGCGGTTTGGGCATCCTCAACATCCGCACCATGTTCGGCGAGACAGCGGTGCGCCGCAAGAAAAGTATCAAACTCATCGTTCATCTGTATCGCCCGCCGCTGGACGACCTTTCGAAACTGGAACGCCTGCCCCAATCCGGCAACGAGGAGATTCTGGGCGTGCTGATCAGCAAGGTCGAGATCCCGGTGATGGCGGGGCGAAACCTCGCCGTGCTGGTCGAGGCTGCCGCGCGCAATTTTGTGTTGCAACAACGCGGCATCGACACCATGCAGGAATTTATCTCGCGACACGAGCAGCAGATGCTCGAAGAATGACCATGCAACTATTCCTCATCAGCGGTCTTTCCGGTTCGGGCAAAAGTGTCGCGCTGAAGACGCTGGAAGACACGGGATTCTATTGCGTGGATAACCTGCCCGCCGAATTGCTGCCCGCGCTGATTCTCAATCTGCAACAGTCCGGATATACCCGTTTGGCGGTCAGTATCGACGTGCGCAGCGGGAGCAGCGTTCAGCAGTTGCCACAGCATATCGAATCGATCAAACAGCAGGGAATGGATGTCCATTTGCTGTTCCTCGATGCGCAGTCCGACACATTGGTCAAACGTTTCTCCGAGACGCGCCGCCTGCATCCGCTCAACGACGGTGTGCGCACGCTGCCGGAATGTGTGGCTTACGAGCGTGAGTTGTTGGCCGAGGTCAGCGGGATCGGCCATCACATCGACACCAGTGAACTCGGTGCGAATGCGTTGCGCGCCTGGGTCAAGGAATTTATCCAACTCGACCAAGCCCGGCTCACGCTTTTGTTCGAATCGTTCGGTTTCAAGAACGGTCTGCCGCTGGATGCCGATCTGGTTTTCGACGTGCGTTGCCTGCCCAACCCTTTTTACGATCCCCTGTTGCGTCCCTTCACCGGGCGTGACAAACCGGTGATCGACTTTCTGGAAAGTACTCCGCTTGTGCAGCAGATGTTCACGGATATCCGGACTTTTATCGAGAACTGGCTGCCCAGTTATCTGGCCGACAACCGCAGTTACCTGACTGTCGCGATTGGCTGCACTGGCGGGCATCACCGTTCGGTCTTTCTGGTAGAGAAACTCGCCGCGCATTTCAAGCCGCAACAACAGGTATTGGTGCGTCACCGTGAGCTTGTATGAATCGCTGCGTGACAGCGTATTTCCCCATCTCAAGACGGGCGACTGGCTGACGCTGTTGTGCGGTGTGGTCGGCGTTACGCTGCTGACGCTCAAGTTGTGGAACGGCGAACTTGCCGACCGCGCCATCATCCGCAGCGGCGGCAAGATCTTCCGCGAAGTCCCCTTGTCACGCGACCAGCAGATCGAAGTTCCCGGACCGCTGGGTACCAGTATCGTCAGCATCGAGAAGCGCAAAGCGCGCATTACTGCCGACCCCAGCCCCAGACAATATTGTGTGCGCCAAGGTTGGCTGCAACAAGCGGGCGAGATCGCCATTTGTCTGCCCAATGAAGTCAGTGTGGAGCTCACCGGCAGCGCCAGGAAATATGACAGCCTCAACTACTGAAAATCTGGGTGCAGGGAGAGGGGGAAAGGGAGGAGGGGAGAACCGATCCTCGATCCGGTTAGACACTACCCCTGAAGACCATCACATCGCGCGCATGGCGGCAGTCGCGCTCGGCCTAACCGTGCTGGAGAACGCCATCCCCTCACCGTTGCCCGGCGTCAAACCCGGCTTGGCCAACATCATCACGCTGATCGTGCTGGCGCGTTTTGGTTGGCGGGCAGCGGCATGGGTGTCGTTGTTGCGCGTGGTTGCGGGCAGCTTGCTGTTCGGCAATTTCCTGGCGCCGGGATTTTTTCTCAGCCTGTCCGGTGCGGTATGCAGCCTTTTTGTGCTTGCCTTCAGCCGGCACTTGCCGCAACGCGGGTTCGGCGCGGTTACGCACAGCATCCTCGCCGCCTTTGCCCACATCGCCGGGCAGATGGTCGTGGTCTACGTGTGGCTCATCCCGCACAGCGGTATTGTCTACCTCATCCCCATTTTCGCCACAGCCGCGTTGTTTTTTGGTACGGTGAACGGATTGATCGCGGCGCGATTCATGGATAATGCACCTTCATCCCCTCGCCCGGCGGGGGCGGGATAAGGGGTGGGGAGCACTCTTCAACGAGGATAGAAAAAATGAAAACCATCACCCTCGCATTTACCGGAGCCTCGGGTTTGCCGTATGGCATACGCCTGCTCGAATGCCTGCTGCAAAGCGGGCAGTGCGTGCATCTGGTGTATTCACAAGCGGCTCAGATTGTCGCCAAACAGGAGCTGGATTTCACGCTGCCGAACCGTCCGATGGAAGCGGAGCAACTTTTCGCTGAACGCTTCGGAAATTTCAGCGGTGAACTAAAAGTGTTCGGCATTCAGGATTGGTATGCGCCTATGGCCTCCGGCTCCAATCCGGGCGATGCGATGGTGGTCTGTCCTTGCACCATGGGCACACTCGGCAAGATCGCCGCCGGTATCAGCGACGACCTCATCGCCCGCGCTGCCGATGTCATGCTCAAAGAAAAACGTATCCTGATCCTGGCGCCGCGCGAGATGCCTTTTTCGGCCATCCATCTGGAGAACATGCTCAAACTTTCCCGCGCCGGCGCCGTCATCATGCCGCCCAATCCCGGCTTCTATCATCATCCGCAGCGTGTGCAGGATCTAGTGGATTTTGTGGTGGCGCGGATACTCGACCATCTTGGCGTGCAACAGAATTTGATGCAGCCCTGGGGGAAAGAGGCGTAGGGAGATACTGATTTAGGTGTTTGATTTTTGTAGGTTGGTGCTGAATGGAATGAAGCCCAACAATGATTTTCGGCATTTACCGTTGGGCTTCGCTGCGCTCAACCCAACCTACAACCTACAATCCTGCGCGATTTATTCCCAGGAATTTTGGCTTGTGATCGGGAGCGGATCTTGAGTTGAGCCCGCTTTCGCTGAACTATAATCGGCGCCAAATGCTCACCCAACTTTGAAGCGAGGGGAAAATGGACAAACAATTGCGCGAGGCAGCATTGCAGTATCACCGCCAGACACCGCCGGGAAAGATCACGGTGAACGCGAGCAAGCCGATGTACACGGCGCGTGATTTGTCCTTGGCGTATTCTCCCGGCGTGGCGGCAGCCTGCGAGTTGATCGTCGAGAATCCCGGTGAAGTGCGCAACATGACGGCGCGCGGCAATCTGGTGGCGGTAATCACCAATGGCACGGCGGTGCTGGGGCTGGGCAACATCGGTCCGCTGGCGGCCAAGCCGGTGATGGAAGGCAAGGGTGTGTTGTTCAAGAAGTTCGCCGGCATTGATGTGTTCGATATCGAGATCGCCGAGAATGATCCGGACAAATTGGTGGACATCATCGCCGCGCTGGAGCCGACCTTCGGCGGCATCAATCTGGAAGATATCAAAGCCCCCGAGTGTTTCTACATCGAAAGCAAATTGCGCGAGCGCATGCGTATCCCGGTATTCCATGACGACCAGCACGGCACGTCCATCATCGTGGGAGCGGCGCTGTTGAACGGGCTCAAGGTCGTCGGCAAGCAGATCGACAGTATCAAACTGGTGGCGAGCGGAGCAGGTGCGGCGGCGCTGGCCTGCCTGGATATGTTGGTGGTGTTGGGCGTGAAGATGGAGAACATCATTGTCACCGACATCAAAGGCGTGGTGTATACCGGCCGCGCCGAAGAGATGGACGACAACAAGGCGCGTTACGCGAAGGCGACGACTGCACGCACGTTGGGCGAGGTGATCGCCGGGGCCGATGTGTTCCTCGGCTTATCGGCGGGCGATGTGCTGAAGCCGGAGATGGTGAAACAGATGGCGCAGCGTCCGCTGATCTTCGCACTGGCGAATCCTTCGCCGGAGATATTGCCCGAGCTGGCCAAGCAGGCACGTCCCGATGCCATCCTCGCCACCGGCCGTTCGGATTATCCCAACCAGGTCAACAATGCACTGTGTTTCCCCTACATCTTTCGCGGCGCACTGGATGTGGGTGCGACCACCATTAACGAGGCGATGAAGATCGCCGCCGTGTATGCCATCGCTGAACTGGCCGAGGCCGAACAATCGGAGGAGGTGGCGGCGGTTTACGGCGATGAAAATCTCACCTTCGGCGAAAATTATCTGATCCCCAAACCGTTCGACCCGCGCCTGATCTCCAAGGTCGCGCCGGCGGTCGCACAAGCCGCGATGGACAGCGGGGTGGCGACGCGGCCGATTCCGGATATGGCGGGTTATCTCGAACAACTAGACAGTTTCGTGTATCACTCGAGCATGCTGATGAAGCCGGTGTTCGAGCTGGCGAAGAAAAAACCGAAACGTCTGGTGTACGCCGAGGGCGAGGACGAACGTGTGTTGCATGCGGTGCAGACAGTAGTGGACGAGGGATTGGCTTTGCCGATCCTGGTGGGGCGTCCGGCTGTGATCGGGATGCGCATCGCCAAGCTGGGGTTGCGTATCCGCGCCGGTGTGGACTTCGAACTGGTGAATCCGGAAAGCGATCCGCGTTACCGCGAATACTGGATGGAATATCACCGGCTGATGGCGCGCAAAGGTGTGACGCCGGAAGTGGCCAAGCGCGAGATGCGCCGCCGCAGCACGCTCATCGCCGCCATGTTGTTGCGTATGGGCGCGGCGGACGCCATGTTGTGCGGCACAGTGGCGCAACCGTTGTACCACTTGCGTTACATCGACGAAGTGATCGGCCATTGCCCGGGAGGCAAGGTCTACGGCGCGATGAATATTCTGCTCTTGCCCAAGCACACGCTGTTCATTTGCGACACGCATGTGAACCTCGATCCGACGGCGGAGGAGATCGCCGAGATGACGTTGCTGGCGGCAGAGGAGGTGCGTTATTTCGGCATCACGCCGAAAGTGGCGTTGCTGTCGCATTCCAATTTTGGCAGTCACGACAATGCTTCCGCCCGCAAGATGGCGCGTGCACGCGAGTTGCTGGAGCAGCAGGCACCGGAATTGGAAGTGGAAGGCGAGATCCACGGCGACGCGGCGTTGTCGGAAGAGATGCGCACGCTGATCCTGCCGGGGTCGCATTTGAAGGGGCAGGCCAATTTGTTGGTGATGCCCAATCTGGATGCGGCCAATATCGCCTACAATCTGCTGAAGATGACGGCAGGCGACGGTGTCACCATCGGCGGTATCTTGTTGGGGGCGAACAAGTCGGCGCATATTATGACTTCCACCGCGACCGCGCGCCGCATCGTGAATATGAGTGCTCTGGCAGTGGCCGGAGTGGTAACCAGGAGTGAATCATGAACAAACAGGAAGTGGAACTGCTGAGCCAGGAGATCGAGATCTTGATGGCGGAGCGTGCGCGTATGCTCAAGGTGGTGGGCGCGGCGGCGGTGCTGGTGGCGAATGCCGATGCCCGATTGCTGCAAAAGAACGCGGTGGATGCCGCAGAGATGTTGTCCGAATTGTTGAACGAACTTCCCGAAGAAACCCTGCAAGATGCGTTGGAGTCGGTGAACGCACAATCAATGGATTAACTGGTCGAACATGGCAAGACAGAAGGTCGGTCTAATCCTGACAGGCGGTGGCGCACGGGCGGCGTATCAGGTCGGCGTGTTAAAAGCGATTGCCGAATTCCTGCCATTTCGCACGCACCTGCCTTTCGAGGTGGTGTGCGGTACTTCCGCAGGCGCGCTCAACGCCGTCACGCTGGTGGTGAATGCGCGGCACTTCCGCAAAGGGGTGCGTTACCTCATGACCATCTGGAACAACGCCCATGTCAGTGATATCTACCGTTCGGATGTGCTCGGAGTGTTGAGCAACAGCGCGCGTTTGCTGCTGGGTATGCTGTTGAGTGTGATGGGGAGCAATCGTCTCAACCGGGTGTCACTGCTGGATAGCCGTCCGCTGCATACTTTTTTGGAACAGGCGCTACCGTGCGAGATGATCCAGGAGCATATCGATTCCGGATTGGTACACGCTGTCAGTGTCACGGCTTCCGGATATGGGTCGGGACATTCGGTGACTTTCTACCAGGGGGCGGCTGATATACGCCCGTGGAAGCGCGCGCGCCGGGTGGGTATCCCGACCCAGATCAGCATCCAGCATTTGCTGGCCTCTTCCGCCATTCCATTTATGTTTCCTTCGGTTCGTGTCAACCGCGAATTCTTTGGTGATGGTTCGATGCGCCAGATCGCGCCCATCAGTTCGGCATTGCACCTTGGAGCAGAGCGCGTGCTGGTGGTGGGGGTCGGGCACGGTGCAGCAACCGAAGATGAGAAGCGTACCAAGATCGAACACTATCCTTCACTGGCCGAGATCGCCGGGCATGCGCTGGACAGCATCTTCATTGACGGTCTGGAAGTCGATCTGGAGCGGTTGCGGCGCATCAACCACACCATCAGCATGATCCCGGAAGAGTTGCGCGGCAGGATCAGCCTGCAACACGTTGAAGCACTGGTCATCACACCCAGTCTGCCCTTGGAAAAAATCGCCGAGCGGCACGTTACGCGGCTACCCTGGACCATCAGGATGTTGTTGCGACTGGTCGGGGTGATGCGCGGTAGCGGCGCGAATCTGGTGAGCTACCTGATGTTTGACAAGCATTACTGCCGCGCACTGATCGATCTGGGCTATCAGGATGCCTTCAAACGCCGCGAAGAGATTCTGAGTTTCTTCGAACAGGGCGGCAAAGCATCGAGCAATGATATGCCGCAATGAAACAAACTCTGCCGACCTACCCCAAACCGTTGACTTTTTCCCTCCTCAGATTGCTTTCGGATGGAGATTTTCATTCCGGTCAAGACATGGCGCAACGGCTTGGAATGTCGCGCACCAGTGTACATAACGCGCTGCATGGGTTGGACGACTTTGGCATCAAGTTGCACCGTGTGCGCGGGCGCGGTTATCAATTGGCTCAACCCTTGCACTGGTTGGATGGCGCTGTGATTGCACACGAGTTGGGTGAATTTCGCGACGTGTTGCAGATCGAACTGTTAGACCACGCGCCTTCGAGTAATGCCCTGCTGATGCAGCGCGCCGCGCTGGGTGCGACCAGCGGCAGTGTCTTGGCCGTGGAGTGGCAGAGTGCCGGACGCGGCAGGCTGGGCAGGACTTGGCATTCCGGTTTGGGGGATGCACTTACGTTCTCATTGTTGTGGCGCTTCGAGCGCGGATTGGCTGCGCTCTCCGGATTGAGTTTGGCGGTAGGGGTCGCCGTGGTGCGTGCCTTGTTTGAGTTGGGTGTATCCGGTGCGGGATTGAAATGGCCGAACGATGTGTTGCTGAAGCACGGAAAACTCGCCGGTATTCTGTTGGAGGCGCAGGGCGATATGCTGGGGCCCAGTGCCGTGGTGATCGGCATCGGTGTGAATATGTCCCGTCCGAAACAGGCACATGATATTGACCAACCGGTGAGTCACCTTGCCGCGTGCGGCATTTCTTTGCACGATCGCAATCGGGTGCTGGCGTTGTTGTTGAAACATCTGGTGGGGATAATGCGCGAGTTCTCATTACAGGGATTTGCCACGTTGCGTGCCGAATGGGAGAGTTACCATCTGTTCCAGCAACGTGTCGCCAAGCTGTTGTTGCCCGATGGTTCAACGGTCGATGGCGTAGTTCAGGGCGTGACCGATGACGGTGCGTTGCGTTTGCTCACATCTTCGGGTGAGCGCATTTTCAATGCGGGCGAGATCAGCCTGAGGGGGATATAAGGTGTTGTTGCTGGACGTGGGAAACAGCCGCTGCAAATGGGCGCTGGTGCGTGACGGTGTTTGGACGCATCAGGGCGTGTTTGGCAACACTGAACCGGCTGCAATGCAGTCGGCATTTTCCCAACTGCCGCACCCTTCGCGAATACTGGTTTCCAATGTTGCCGGCGCGTTGATGGCCGAGCGTCTGCACAGAGTGTTTTCCGGATGGGACTGCCCAATCGAGTTTGTCACCCCGCAGCTGAAGCAATGCGGCTTGCGCAACGCCTATCACTCTCCTGAGCGATTGGGGAGTGATCGGTGGGCCGCGATGATTGCGGCCTGGCATCAGGTGCGCGGCGCGTGTCTGGTGGTGAATCTGGGCACTGCAACGACGGTGGATGCCATTTCGGCACACGGCGAGTTCATCGGAGGGCTGATTCTGCCGGGCGTGTATCTGATGCGGCAATGTCTGTTGGGGAATACGGCGCAGCTGGAAGTGGGGAATGGGGTGTTAAGTGAATTTCCACTCAACACTGAGGATGCCATCCAGAGTGGATTACTGCGGGCGACTTTGGGCGCGATACACAGCCAGTTTGAATTATTGGTGGCGCGTCATCCAGATGCGCACTGTGTGGTGAGTGGCGGCGGGGCAGAGGCGGTTTGTGCTAGTCTGGATTTACCCCACACGCACCTGGATAATCTGGTGTTGCAGGGATTGCAGATCATTGGGGAAAACAAAGAATGACCAAATGGATTCTGGTTTTGTTGCTGCTGGCAAATGTTATCTTGTTCAGCGTGATGCAATGGGGGCGTGAATTGACGGTGGATGCCGAGATTCCATCGGTGCAAACCGAGTTCAATCCGCAAATGATCCAGTTACTGAGTGGGGTTCCTAGCGCGGTGGCGCCAGCGGAACCGGTAGTTGTCACGACAGCTGCGGGATCTGCCGTGACTGAAATTCAACCGGCCTCGATTTTGAGTCAAGAGTTGAAGGTTGTCCCCAAACAGCATAAGCAATGTGCGGCATGGGGTGAGTTTTCAGGCAAAGGTTTGGCGCAGGTGCAGGCGGAGCTGGCCGCATTGGTGCCGGCGGAAAGCTTGATGCAAACCACGGTAGAACATACCAGCGGTTACTGGGTCTATATCCCGCCGCTGAAGAAAAAAGCCGAAGTGCAAAACAAGATTGAGCAGCTGAAGAAATTGGGCGTCGAAGATTATTTCGTTGTACTGGAAAATGGTGCGTGGTTTAACGCGATCTCACTGGGTGTGTTCAGGACCGAAAAATCGGCGCAGAGATATCTGGAGAGCTTGAAAGTCAAAGGTGTGCGCACTGCCCAAGTGGGCGAGCGCAAGAGCAAACTAAAATTTACCCAGTTTTCGTTGAAGAATCTTGACGCAACCAGCGCCGACAAGATTCGTTTACTTCAAAAAGAATTTCCGGACAGCGAACTTAAAATAGAGAACTGCAATTGACATGAGTGGGCGAAATCAGCACAATGCCGCCCTCTTTTTGGGTAAGCACTGCTTGGGCCTTGGGGGAATCTGGTGATATAGCTCAGTTGGTTAGAGCACAGCACTCATAATGCTGGGGTCGGTGGTTCAAGTCCACCTATCACCACCAAATAAAAAAACTCCAGCCTAGGCTGGAGTTTTTGTTTTCAAAGACCGGATGATTATTGGTCAGAGAACAGTTGTTTCAGCATCCACAAAGAGAAACCAACAGCGACGAGTGCGGTACCGATTGCGGAAATATCAGCGATAAATGACATATTTTTCTCCTCCCCAGAGATTCAAATTGAACATACCAACAAAACTACGGGAGGAATCGTAGCACATAAGGTGTTGGTGGAAAGTGCTTCGACAATAGAGTACCCGACCAGAAGGCTTGGCCTTTGGTGTGCGGGGGATGCTGAGAAGGGTAAGTTGCGTGTCGCGAGAAGTTATTTATTCTCCCGCGACAGGCCAAGGATTAACTGCCTTTGACTGTCTGAATTGAGATCCAGATAGCGAATCCGACCGCGAAAACGGCTACGCCGACTGCTGAAAAGTCTGCTATGTATGACATGGTTACTCTCCCTTGTGAGCTTATGATTGAATTTAATTATGGATAGCGATAGTTGACTAAAGCCGCGCGAATTATATGAGTAAAATAGTAAACTAATGCCACATCTTAATTAAGGCTTAGTAATATAAGGTCAATAGTTCTCAATGGGTTATTAAGGGTTTTTCAGGAGTCAACAGGAATCATATTGTGCAGAAAAAGCTGTATATAAAAACCTACGGTTGCCAGATGAATGAGTACGACTCGGACAAGATGGCTGACGTGTTGCGCGCGTGTGAAGGCATGGTTCCGACTGACAAGCCGGAGGAGGCCGACCTGATCCTGTTCAACACCTGTTCGATCCGGGAGAAGGCAGAGGAGAAGGTGTTCTCGGATTTGGGACGCGCCCGGGCACTGAAGCAAGCCAGGCCGGGGCTGTTGATTGGTGTGGGGGGCTGCGTCGCCAGCCAGGAAGGCAAGACCATCATCAAACGTGCGCCTTACGTGGATTTTGTTTTCGGACCTCAGACGTTGCATCGTTTGCCGCAACTTATTTCCGACAGGCTTGCGACGGGTAAGCCGCAAGTGGACATCAGCTTTCCCGAGATCGAGAAGTTCGATCATCTGCCCTCCGCTCAAACCACTCACGGATCGGCGTTTGTCTCGATCATCGAAGGTTGCAGCAAATATTGCTCATTCTGTGTGGTGCCTTACACGCGCGGCGAAGAGGTGTCGCGCCCCTTTGCCGACGTGATGTTGGAAGTGAATAGTCTGACGGCGCAGGGTGTGGGCGAGATCACGCTGTTGGGGCAGAACGTGAATGCGTACCGGGGCGAGACGGAGGATGGCGAAGTCGTTGATTTTGCTTTCCTCGTGCAGGCGGTGGCGGCCTTGCCGGAAGTTCAGCGTCTGCGTTTTACCACGTCGCACCCGCGCGAGATGTCACAAAGATTGATCGATCTTTTTGCCACAACGCCAAAACTGGCCAGCCACCTGCACTTGCCGGTACAGTCCGGCTCGGATCGCGTATTGGCGGCGATGAAGCGCGGCTACACCGTCCTGGAATATAAATCGGTCGTGCGCAAACTGCGCGCGGTGCGCCCGAATATTTCCATCACTTCAGATTTCATCATCGGTTTTCCCGGCGAGACTGAAGCCGATTTTGAGGCGACCATGAAGCTGATCGACGACGTTGGCTTCGATGCCAGTTTCAGCTTTCTGTTCAGTGCGCGTCCGGGAACGCCGGCAGCCGAAATGATTGACGACACCCCGCACGAAATCAAACTTGCACGCCTGCACCGGGTGCAGCAGCGTATCGCGCAACTGGAACGGCAAGTCAGCGATGCCATGGGCGGAAGTGTGCAGCGGGTAGTGGTCGAGAATATTTCGCGCAAGAACGATTTGGAATTGGCGGGGCGCACCGAGAATAACCGTGTGGTGAATTTCGTCGGCTCACCCGGCATGCTGGGGCGTTATGTGGATGTGCGCATCTTGTCGGGAACCATGCATACATTGCGCGGGGAGTTGGTAATCCAGCCATGAAACAGTCCCTCAATCTTTCGTTCGAACCGGTCGACAACGCGCGTCTGGCAAAATTGTGCGGAGCCTTTGACGAGAATTTGCGCCAGATTGAGACGGCGCTGGAAGTGGCGATTTCGCGCCGTGGCGAACGCTTCAGCATCGCCGGCGAACAGGCGGAACTGGCACGCGAAGTGCTGGAACGCTTCTATCTTGAAGCCAGGCAAGACATCACACTGGAGCGTTTGCAACTGGGTTTGATCGAAGCCATGAAGCACGATCTTCCCGATGCACAAAGCGAATCCGTACCGCTGCTGATGACGCGCAAAGCCGAGGTGCGCGGCCGCACGGTACGCCAGAACGACTATCTGATGGCGATCCAAGAGCATGACATTACTTTCGGCGTCGGCCCTGCCGGTACCGGAAAGACGTATCTCGCCGTGGCCTCGGCGGTGGATGCATTACAACGCGATACCGTGAAACGGCTGGTGCTGGTGCGCCCGGCAGTGGAGGCGGGAGAGCGCCTGGGTTTCCTTCCGGGCGATCTGGCGCAGAAAGTAGACCCCTATCTGCGTCCGCTTTATGACGCGCTTTACGATCTGATGGGTGCAGACAAAGTAGTCAAAGCTTTTGAAAAGGGCGTGATCGAGATCGCGCCACTGGCCTATATGCGCGGCCGCACGCTGAACCATTCCTTCATCATTCTGGATGAGGCGCAGAACACCACACCGGAACAGATGAAGATGTTTCTCACGCGCATCGGCTTCGGCAGCAAAGCGGTCATCACCGGTGACGTGACGCAGATCGACCTTGCGCGCGGGCAGAGGAGCGGACTCAATGATGCGCGCATCGTGCTGAAGGATGTGCGCGGTATCGCCTTTCAAAATTTTCTCGCGGAAGATGTGGTGCGTCATCCGCTGGTGCAGAAGATTGTCACCGCCTACGAGAAATACGAGCAGGAAAAACAATGAACGCGCCGCACAAACTTTCGCTGTCGGTGCAATACGCCAGCAATGCCAAGAATCTGCCGACACGGCAACAGTTTCGGCGCTGGGTGCGTGTCGCGCTGGAGCAAGATGTGCAGATGGCGTTGCGCATCGTGGACGAGATCGAAGGTCGCGCATTGAACCTGAGTTATCGCGGCAGGGACTACGCGACCAACGTGCTGACTTTCGTTTACGACGACACGACTCCGCTTTATGCCGATGTGGTCATTTGTGCGCCGGTGGTGGCACGCGAGGCCGAAGAACAGCATAAGGAAATGCTCGCGCACTTCGCGCATTTGACGATACATGCCACGTTGCATTTGCAGGGATACGACCACGAGCGCAAGCGTGACGCCGAAATAATGGAAGTGCGCGAAACTGCGTTGCTGGAAAAATTAAGGTATCCTGCGCCCTATCTTGTTCTCGATGTCAAGTAATGGACGGTTCAGAAAGTAGCAACAAACCCACCTTGTTAGAACGGCTCTCCACGCTTCTGTTGCGCGAGCCGGAAGACCGCGACCAACTGGTCGCATTGTTATACAGCGCCTACGAGCGCAACCTGCTGGACGCCGACGCCCTTTCCATGATGGAAGGTGTCATCCAAGTCTCCGAACGTCAGGTGCGCGAAATCATGATTCCACGGGCGCAAATGGATGTCATCGACATCAGCCAGCCGCCGGAAAAATTCATCCCCTACGTCATCGACACCGCGCACTCGCGTTTCCCCGTTATCGACGGCGACAAAGACAACATCATCGGCATTCTGTTGGCAAAAGATCTGCTGCGGTATTACGCGGGAGAAGAATTCGACGTGCGCGACATGTTGCGTCCCGCCGTGTTCGTGCCGGAATCCAAACGTTTAAACATCCTGCTGCGCGATTTTCGCAGCAACCACAACCACATCGCATTGGTGGTGGATGAATACGGCGGCGTGTGCGGTATGGTCACCATCGAGGATGTGCTGGAGCAGATCGTCGGTGACATCGCCGACGAATACGATTTCGACGAGGACGAGGACAACATCATCCGCCAGGACGATGCGCACTGGCGCATCAAGGCGGATACCGAGATCGATGATTTCAACAAAGTCATGGGAACCGATTTCAGCGATGAGGAATGCGACACGGTTGGCGGACTGGTATTGCAAGCCGCCGGACAACTGCCGAAACGCGGGGAAAGCATCACAATCGGCGAGTGGCAGTTCACTGTTTTACGTGCCGACAGCCGCAGGTTACATTCCTTGCTGGCGGAGCGTACGCTGATCGAGGAGGCGGAAAAGGATTGAGCCGGGGTCAGTTCAGAACTGCTCGTCCTCGCGCAGATAGCGCCATTCCCCCTGCGGCAGGTCGCCCAGCCTGACTTTGCCGATACGCACGCGTTTCAAAGCACTCACCTTTAATCCCACCATTTCGCACATGCGGCGAATCTGGCGTTTCTTGCCTTCCTGCAGGATGAAGCGCAGCTGGTCGTCGTTCTGCCAACTCACTTTGGCGGGCTTCAGTTTCTTGCCATCCAGCGTCAGGCCGTGATTCAGCAACGCGAGACCGTTGCCGACAAGCTTGCCTTGCACGCGGACAAGGTATTCTTTTTCAACGGGCGAGTCCTCGCCCACGAGTTGTTTAGCGACACGGCCATCCTGGGTGAGCACCAGCAAACCGGTCGAGTCGATATCAAGACGCCCGGCGGGCGCGAGACCGAGCAACTGGCTGCGATGAAAACGCATGGGTGCAGCGTCCTGTTCCCAGCGCGTTGCCGCATCCAACAACAGAATAGCCGGTTTGTAGCCTTCCTCCGCCTGTCCTGAAACAAACCCCACGGGTTTGTGCAACAGGATGGTGACGCGCCCCTGCTGCTTGGCCTGGGCGGCTTTCTCCAACGTGATCTTTTGCGTCGGCAGAATCTTGCTGCCAAGTTCGCTAACAATCTCGCCGTCCACCTTCACCCAACCCTTGGCGATGTAGTCATCGGCTTCCCGGCGCGAGCACAGACCTTGTTCGGACATTAATTTTGAGAGTCGTATTTTTTCCATGATTTGTTATAGCCTTGTGGTGAATTTCGCCCCCATTGTAATAAAGAGGCTGAGCGGGACTTGAAGTTTCGTTTTATCCCAGAGCCGGAAACAAGCCGCGCAAGCCGCCGGCCATAAATTCCACCGCGATCGCTGCCAGCAACAATCCCATCAGGCGTGTGACGATGTTGCTGCCGATCCGGCCCAAGCGACGCGACACCCAGGGTGCGATGAGAAAAGTGATCCAAACGGTGAGGCTGAGCGTGACAAGGACCAGCGCCATCACACCATAGTGCCCCGCCGTATTACCCTTGTGCGCATCGAGAATCACCGTGCTGATCGCACCCGGCCCGGCCAGCAGCGGAGTGGAAAGCGGCACGATGGCGACGGAGGAGGTGGCATCGCCGTCGCTGCTCTCGTCCGGCGCCATGGTCGGTTTGTTACCGATGAGCATGGTGATGGACATCAGCAGCAACAAGATGCCGCCCGCCGTGCGGAAAGAGTGGATGCTGATGCCGAAGAAGGAAAGGATGGCTTCGCCCAACAGCAGGGCAGCCAGCAAAATCACCAGCACCGAAAGCGAAGCCATGCGCCCCACCCGTTCACGTTTCAGTGCGGTCATGCCGCCGGTGAATGCGATGATTATGGGAATGATGCCGATCGGATCGATGATCGCGAACAGGCTGATAAATATCTTGGTGTATTCGGTGAAATCGAGCATGAAGGGTCAGACCAGGTGATCGACCAGTTGACCCACCGCCATGCGCAAGCGGCGCGACAAACTGATGGCGATGGCGCGGATGATACGAGCGGCGATGCGCGGGTGTTCTTCCACCATTTTGTCCAGCGCCTCTTTTGACAATGTCAGCAGGATACATTCCCCGGCGGCTTGGCAGGTGGCGGAACGGCGCTCGCCATCCAGCACCGCCATCTCGCCGAAAGCGCGTCCCGGTCCCAGCTTCACCATCTCGACCATCTGAGCATTCTGATTGGCTTTGATCACCGCGATACTGCCCGAGTGCACGATGCACATGAAGGCACCGACATCCCCCTCATTGAAGATGACCGCGTCGGCGTCGATCTTGTTGATGCCGAAATAATGGGCGGCTGCGCGTAACTCGGCCGGCGACAGGTGTTTGAACAGGTCGCAGTCGATCAGCATGGAACTGATTTCTTCAAGCAGGGCGGAACGGTTGGACATGAGGCGAACAGGGTAGCGGTGACGTGCGGCGGAAGTTACACCGTATAATCCGGCGAATCAACTCTATCGCCGTTATCCGTGAAAAGATTCATCACCTCCCCGTTGCTGCTCGCTTTTATTGCCGGTGCCTGTGCCGTCTTCGGCTTCGCACCTTTCGGCATCTTCCCGTTACCCATACTTGCACTCGCCCTGTTGTTCTGGTTGTGGAGCCAAGCCCAACGTCCCGCCCATGCCGCATGGATAGGCTTCGCTTTCGGCATGGGGCTGTTCTGCGTCGGTGTCAGTTGGATCTATGTCGCGCTGCATGAATACGGTTACATGCACCCCATCCTCGCGGCAGTGGCCACGGCGCTGTTCGCTGCGGTGAATGCAACACTTCCGGCATTGGCAGGCTATGTGCAGGCTAAACTCAGAGCCAATTGTTCGTTAGCTTCAAACCAGCTCCTTCCCCCTAGCAGAGGGGGAGAGCGAAGCGAGGGGGCCGCTGGGATGGGGGTAGATTCTCCGGGATGCAACACTTCTTTTG
>CAYROQ010000004.1:60525-87017 GCA_964425955.1 uncultured Sideroxydans sp. | reverse complement strand
CCCCCTGCAAGGGGGAGGGGATGAATTGGCTTTGGACCACTCTGGGGTATCTGCCGCCTATGGCGTGCTGCTGATCATGCCCGCGATCTGGACACTCGCCGAATGGATACGCGGCTTTTTATTCACAGGTTTCCCTTGGCTTTCCCTTGGCTATTCGCAGGTGCCAAACAGCCCGCTGGCGGGTTATGCGCCTGTGTTCGGCGTGTTCGGTGTATCCCTCATGTTGGCGCTGAGTGCCGGGCTACTGGTGCTCGTGGTACAACGAACTCTCCCTTCTCACTTCAAGGGGGAGTCAGGGTTGGGGAACAAATCACGAAAACAAGTGCGCTATTTTCCTGCCCTTGCCCTGCTTGTCATTTGGATAGTCGGCGCGGCTTTGAGTACCGTTGAGTGGACACACCCGCAAGGTGACCCACTCAAGGTGAGTCTGTTGCAAGGCAACATCGCGCAAAACGAAAAATTTGCGGAAGGTTCGCTGTCCGGAACGCTGGAAACTTACCGCCGACTGGCGCAAAGCAGCGACGCGCGACTCGTCGTACTGCCCGAAACGGCTTTGCCCATCCTGCGCGACAACGTGCCGCAGCACTATCAGAACATTTTGAGCGACCATCTGCGCAAGAGTGGCGGAGACATCCTCATCGGCGCTTTTGAAAAAGACAACGGCAACTACTACAACAGCGTGTACTCGTTGGGCACCTCAGAGAGTCAGCACTACCGCAAAGATCATCTGGTTCCCTTCGGCGAGTTCATCCCGCTGCGGGGTTTGCTTGGCTGGTTCATCAACGACGTGCTGAGCATACCAATGGGCGACCTGGCCAGCGGTGGCGCGACGCAGAAGCCGCTCAACGTCGCCGGTCAAAAGGTCGCGGTGGACATTTGCTACGAAGACGCTTTCGGTGAAGAAATCATCCGCGCCTTGCCCGAAGCCACGTTACTGGTGAATGTCACCAACGATGCCTGGTATGGCGATTCTCACGCCGCGATGCAGCACAACCAGCTATCGCAGATGCGCGCATTGGAATCCGGTCGAATGATGCTGCGCGCCACCAACACCGGCGTCACCTCCGTCATCGGCACGGATGGACGGGTGCAAGCCATGTTGCCGCAGCATCAGCAAGGTGTGCTCACGACGCAGGTGCAAGGTTATAGCGGAAGTACGCCGTATGTGCGTTGGGGGAATACTGCGATGCTGGTGTTGATAACGTTGATGCTGGTAACTGCATGGTGGTTGCAAAACACTCCCCCTCCCACCGGGGGAGGCTTGGCCTGTCCTGAGCGTGACGAAGGAGGGAGGGGGAACTCCCGTGGCAAACGTGTATGAACTGGACCTGCTACCTCCTCCAATGTGCCGACGACACGCTTTATTGCGGCATCACCAACGACCTCGACAAGCGTCTTGCCGCGCACAACGCGGGCGAAGGAGCCAAGTACACGCGGGGACGGACACCCGTAAAGCTGATGTACCGCGAACTCTGTACCGACAAATCCGCTGCACTCAAGCGCGAGATGGAAATCAAGAAAATGCCTAGGAATGAAAAGCTGAAGTTGTGTGCAATCCCTGGTTAAGCAGTTTCAGAATATTCGGTTCGCAAATTCAGTGGGCGTACAAATCGGATGAGAATCCGCCAAGGAGAGCAGGTCAAGATCGCCAGTAACCAGATAATCGGCATTACTGGCCAAGAGGGTTGCTAACACCATATTGTCTTTCGCGTCACGGGGTACATGGGCGGTGGTGTTTTTTATGTCAACAATTTCCGCTTCAAATCTCAAGACTGTCAAATAGCGGTTAACCGTGTTGTCATCCCAGTTTGTGCGTTTGCGGATTTTGGGATAACTCAGCACTGCGCCGATTTCTGCCAGCATGGGTTCGGAAAGCACCAGAGAATAATGCCCGGTTCGCCATGCGCTGATGACGCGTCCGGGAGTGCTCTTGGGTAGCATCAATCCGGAAATGAAAACGTTGGCATCAATGACTGCGCGCACCTAGCGCTTCCTTGCGTGTTTGACGGCAGCATCAATTTCCTGTTGGGCGATATTCTCATCCACATTCTTGTAAGCGGTCGCGAGTTCGTCGGTGAGCCGGTTAAATTCGCGCTTCATTAAACGGATTTTGTCGAATAGCTCGGTATCAACCATGGCAGCGACCGGCTTGCCGCCTTTGGTGATGACGATTTGGTCATGGCCATATTGAATGCCGTTGAGTAGTTCCCCCAGATTTTGACGGACCGTCATGGCGGTGGCTTCTTTAATCATAGTAATTGCTCCGATTGATGTGATTGGGTCAATTGTAGCAGTTAGTGCTTTGCGGGGAATGTGGCTTGTATGCGGGGAATTCAGAGCTTTGATTTGACGGGCTTGTCAGAACTAGTTTTCACTTCCGCCGGAAACGCCTTGGCGAAAGTCTGAATTACTTCGCGCACAATTTTGCGTTGCGCAATGGGCAAGGCAAGAAAAACCTCGATGATCTCCCGCTCTTGATAGCCGATACCTTCATCCCAACGGGCACGTTGCTGCTGAATGCGCTTTTCCACTTCCACGCCGTAACGCAACTCCTGCGGCAAAATTTGTAGCCACTCGGCCAGTACAAGCACCTTCTCCTGCTTCGGTAGCGATTCACCCAACAGCCAGCGGCGCACGCCGTGCAAGGTCATCGGCTTGCCCCAGTAGCGCAAATTAAATTCCCTTTCCAACACCGCAGGTTTGGGCTCGTATCCGGCCGCAATCATGGCGGCGCGTAACCGTTGTGCAAATTTGTTGTTTGAGTTTTCCATGCCGCGAAATTACTGGCGTAGCTATGGGCAAGGGTAACGAGACGTTTAACAATTAGTTACGCAACAAGCTTGACAAATAGTTACGTTTGCCGATATTTTGCATCCCACAAAAACCCCAGACTACTTCCAAAGTAGAAGTTTGTCCGCAGCACACGGAGGATTTACCAACGAAAGCAACAAGCACGCAATTGCGGATGATTGCGGGAATTGCTTTCAAGAATATTTGCGAACTGGTTGAAGGGGAATGCGATGAAGACGAACCGCGGCGGGATGGTGCTGGCTTGGCTGATGACTGTATTGGTAGTAACTGGCTGTGGCGGGGGTGGTTCCGGAAGCAATAACGGAGTAACGAATCCTGCATCAGTCACGTTAAACAGTATCTCCATCACTCCCGCTGCTGCAACAGTCGCCAAAGGCCAGTACGCAGTATTTGCTGCAACTGGTCACTACTCGGATGGTTCCTCAGCGAATATCACTAACCAAGTGGCTTGGTCGTCTGGCAATACGGCTGTCGCCACAATCTCAAGTAATTCTGGCATTGCGACGGGGATTACTGTCGGCTTCACCACAGTCATTGCTTCGTTCAGTGGAATGACCTCATCGGCCACCAACATCATGGTAACTACAGCCGCGATTACGGGAATCAGCATTAGTCCAAATGCGCCCTCCGTCCCCAAGGGGCAATCGGTTACTTTCACAGCGATAGGAACATATTCCGATGGGACGACAGGCAATATCTCAAGTTCGGTAAGCTGGTTATCAAGCAATCCGACTGTGGCAACAATCAATACAAGTGGCCTCACTTCAACTCTGGCTCAAGGTGCAACCACCGTTACCGCTACAACAAATAGTATTGAATCGAAAGGATATACTCTAATTGTTAGCGCTCCTGTTCTGGCATCAATAACAATCACACCGCACACATCAACTGTCACTGGAGGCACTTCATTTCAATTAACAGCTGCCGGTTCCTTGACTGACGGCACAACAGCATCGTTGACGGGGGCAGTCTGGTCGTCTGACAATTCATCTGTCTGCCCAGTAAATAACTCAGGGTTAGTCAATACAGTCGCCCCCGGTTCATGCAATATCACTATAAGCAGTGGCGGCATCACTTCCAATATAGCCGTACTTTCCGTATTAATCGGTAAGCCTACAGGTTTGGTTGCGGTTTCTGTTCCGAATCAGGTGACAATATCCTGGGCGCCCGTAGTGGGTGCAGCCTCATACAGCCTTTACTATGCAAATACGGCGGGAGTAACTCTTTCTTCGAACAGATTTATCAATGTATCTTCACCTTATATCCCCGCTGGCCTGATTAACGGTTTAACCCACTATTTACGAGTTAGCGCTTTATACGCAAACGGTGAAACTCTTTCTGATGAAATCTCGGTTTTTTCATATTCAGGTATTAATCCAGTCGGTGGTTTTAGTGCCACCGGAGGAATGCTATTCAATAGAAAATCTCACACCTCAACTCTGCTTCCAAACGGTAAGGTTCTTATCACCGGGGGTGAGGACTGGAGTACTGGATATCTGGCAAGTGCTGAGTTGTATGACCCTATTTCAGGTACGTTCAGTCTTACAGGGAGTATGGCGATGCCTAGGGCTTTTCATAGTGCCACTCTGCTTCCAAATGGAAAAGTTCTAGTTGTTGGTGGTGATGGTGTTGGTGGCAACAAGGTTGCTGATGCTGAACTTTTTGATCCTGCTACTGGTACTTTCAGTGCTGCCGGTAGTATGGCAACACCTCGACAAAACCACACAGCCGCCCTACTGAGTAACGGAAAAGTTCTAATCGCAGGCGGGGGCAACTTAACGGGGGAACTTGCTAGCGCAGAGCTATATGATCCAGCACTTGCTGCCTTCAGCCCGACGGGAAGTATGTCCTTCACAAGAGGTTCTTTTCCTGTTGCTACGCTTCTGGCCGATGGCAAAGTACTTGTTACGGGGGGCGTAAATCAGTTCGTGGGTCATGCGGATGTTTACGAACCTGTAACGGGCAGTTTTGCCGCAACGCCGAATATGGTCGTTCCGAGAAAGACACACACCGCTACACTCCTGCCTAACGGAAAGGTATTGATTGCTGGGGGAAGTTATTTAGGCCCATGTGGGTGTGCAGAGTTGTACGACCCTGCAACGAATGGCTTCAGCCCTACAGGCAGTATGACGTATGCATTGGCAGGCCACACGGCTAGTCTACTATCCAGCGGCAAAGTATTGCTAGTAGGTGGGTGGGCGTCATTTGTCGGCTCTCTTGCGACTGCGCAACTATACGAGCCCGCGACGGGGGTGTTCAGCCCAGCTGGAAGTACGTCGATGAAGGGTGCGACCAATAGCACACCCTTGCAGAATGGAAAAGTACTGGTAACAGGAGGAAGTGCTCCATCACTTACATCTATCGCTAACCCTGAGCTTTATCAGTAATTGAAGACATGATGAGGCGTACCTCAAGAGTGAAATAATTGGTGACGAGTACTCAATTATTTCTCAAACAATGGGATTAACAATATGTCACCAAAAGAAAAACATGATCTTTTCGTATTCCATTTTTTAACAAAGTCATCGGAGTACAAAGGCAAATCTAATTATGATTTGGCCAAAGCCTTTGGTGTGCCTGAAACAAGAGTAAAGGCGATGCGTCTAAACTCAGCCTTGAAATATGAAGACATCAAGCCGCGTGCTGTGCTTGGTCGTGTCGTTGGTAGATTGATCCACAGTGAACAGTACGCGAACTTATCCGATGGAAAAATTGAAGTGTCGCTTGAGGATCCAATTGAGAAGAGGGAGCTAGAAAATTTTCTCAAGCTTCGCGGCCATTATGCTGAGTACACACTGAATACCGAAGTGCTAAAGATTGCCCCAATCAGACTTTTAGAACTTATTATGGAACACGTTGAACGGTCGAATGATGAATTCGACCAGATCATCCGCGCAAATATCACGGATGCTTCAGTGTCTGAGCGCATCTTAGCTGACGCACCAACGCTCAAGCAGAAGTTCAACAAACTACGCGCCGAGAGTTTAAATATGAGCACACTAAAAACATTGATTGGTGTTGGATTTGCTTTGATGACGGGTACATAGCCGCCGCGAATCAAAGGAGACGCGAGTGAAACGTGGAAGCGTATTGAAAAGTAATGGGCTAGGGCCGGACTGTTTCTGGCACAACCGAGAAACTATCTGAATCATCTTCGTATTGCCTTATGAGCTGCCCACAAGTGTTTACGTTGTGACGCAGCACGTCAGTGATCAGTTGCAGTGTTTACGGTGATGTGTCGAGTTTGCTCAGACCCTGCAAGATGATCTGATAGAGCTGTCGGTGATCGGCCTGCTGTACGCAGGTGATTGAAGCTTGAATGTAGGCGTTCATCGGTTGTTCCAATAATGCTTTGCTGTAATCAATTGGTGCGTAGCCATTGGCAATTGTAATCAGGTCAAAGAACAACCGTGTGATGCGCCCGTTAAGTTCGTAAAAGGGATGCAGGGCGATCAACTCTGATTGGTAGTAAGCCAGTTTTTCAGCAAACTTTTCCGGTTGCGAGTCTTTTGCCTGATGCAGGAAATCTTCCTCTTCCAATTGATGAAAGATACGCAGGGACTCCCGATCAAGATAGGCAGCGCGACAAAATAGCGAACCTCCTTTACTCATATCGACTGTGCGAAACGCACCCGCCCAATCGTAGAGGGTTTCAAAGGTTCGCTGGTGAAGTGATTTGAAGTATGTTTCGTCGAAGCGTGTGTTGGTTTCGCATTCGGCGATGAAGGTTTGATATGCCTGTTGCAACAGTGTTTTTTCGACTTCGTGCAATAACTCCGAGTTGGTTATCCCCAAACGATTTTTGGGGATGTCGGTGCCGTTTAGGTAGATGTCACTTGCGGTGAACTGATACTTGGACACGGTGCTGTTCCATGAGGGCTTTGACCTGCTCTTTGATAGAGGGAGGCGGGTTGGATCTGTAGCCCTCGATCTGCATAGAGGTCCGGACAGCCTGGCTGATCTTTTTATTCAGATTGGCGGTGATTCGCATTTTGAATATCTCCGAAAGAATGATCTGATCGATGTGTTCCGTGATGGTCAGATTATACATTGAGGGTGAGTTTAATAAGTTCACTTGCGTAGCCAAGGACAAACCCCAAAGGCCTGTTGAATTAAACCGGTGGATTTCCGCTTGCGCGGGAATGACGGGTCGAGGCGCCCTTAAGCAAAAGATCACAGGGGTGACGCCACGCACCAAAAACCCGTAAAATGCGCGCCTTCGCAAATCAAGTTGGTTTAGTACATGCTCACTTTTCAGCAAGTCATCCTGACGCTACAACATTTCTGGGACAAGCAGGGTTGCGCGTTGTTGCAACCCTACGACATCGAGGTCGGCGCGGGCACCTTCCATACGGCCACTTTTTTGCGCGCGATCGGCCCCGAGCCTTGGCGCGCGGCGTATGTGCAACCTTCGCGCCGTCCGAAAGACGGGCGCTACGGCGAGAATCCCAACCGCTTGCAGCATTACTACCAATACCAGGTAGTGCTGAAACCGTCCCCCGATAACATTCAGGAACTCTATCTCGACAGCTTGCGTGCGCTGGGTATCGATACCGGCGAGCACGACATCCGCTTCGTCGAGGACGATTGGGAATCGCCGACGCTGGGCGCATGGGGGCTGGGTTGGGAAGTGTGGCTGGACGGTATGGAAGTGACCCAGTTCACCTATTTCCAGGAAGTCGGTTCGCTCACTTGCAAGCCGGTGCTGGGCGAGATCACCTATGGCTTGGAGCGCCTGGCCATGTATCTGCAGGGTGTGGAGAACGTGTTTGACCTGGTGTGGGCGAAGAACGGCGACACCGTGGTGACGTATGGCGATGTGTTCCACCAGAACGAAGTGGAGCAATCGAAATATAACTTCGAACATTCCAATGTGGATATGTTGTTCCGCCATTTCACCGAATACGAGAGCGAGGCCAAGCGTCTGATGGACTCGGGATTGGCCTTGCCGGGATTCGAGATGGTGATGAAGTGTTCGCATACCTTCAATCTGCTGGATGCGCGCGGCGCGATCTCGGTGACCGAACGCGCGGCTTACATCGGCCGGGTGCGTGCGCTGTCGCGGCAAGTGGCGCAGGCGTATTACGATTCGCGCGCGGCATTGGGCTTCCCCATGGCTAAACAAGTGGAGAATTCCCATGACGAATGAAACGTTGCTGATCGAGCTGCTCACCGAAGAGTTGCCGCCCAAAGTATTGGAAAAACTGTCCACCACGTTCGCAGGTGAAATTTTCAACGCGTTGCGCGAACAGGCTTTGCTGAGCGGAGCCAGCGTGGCGACGCCGTATTGCACCCCGCGCCGGCTGGCGGTGAGTATCACCCAAGTGGCCGAGATGCAGGCGGACCGGATGATCGAGCGCAAGGGGCCGGCGGTGAATGCGGCGATTGATGCGGCAGGCAAACCTTCCAAAGCACTGGAAGGTTTCATGCGCTCGGTCGGAACCCGCATCGACCAGTTGCAGACGGTGGGTGATGGCAAAGGGGAATATTTCGTGGCGCGTATCGAGCAGAAAGGCAAAGCGCTGGACGAATATCTGCAAGAGATCGTGATACAGGCGCTGAAAAAATTGCCGGTGCCGAAGCTGATGCGCTGGGGTGATTCCGACCACCAATTCGTGCGCCCGGTGCACGGCCTTACCATCTTGCACGGCGGGCGTGTGGTGCCGGCGGAGGTGTTGGGGCTGAGCAGCGGCAACGTCACCAGCGGCCACCGCTTCATGTGCAGCGAGCGCGTCACCATCGCGCATGCGGATGACTACGAAGCGATCTTGGCACGCGACGGGCGGGTGATCGCCAGCTTTGCACAACGCAGGGACAGCATTGCCGCGCGTCTGGACGAACTGGCGGATGAGCACAAGTCGATCTGGATCGGCCACGCCAATTTCGATTTGCAAAAACTGCTGGGCATGTCCAACGAGGAGCGCAGTGTATTGAGCAGTCTGTTGGATGAAGTGACCGCGCTGGTCGAGTGGCCGGAAGTGTACGTCGGCGAATTCGAGAAAGAATTCCTCGAAGTGCCGCAGGAGTGTCTGATCCTCACCATGCAACAGAACCAGAAATACTTCCCGCTGCTGGACAGCAACGGCAAGTTGCTGAACAAGTTTTTAATCGTCTCCAATATGCAGGTGAGCGACCCGCACCACATCATCGAAGGTAACCAGCGCGTGGTGCGTCCGCGTCTGGCAGATGCGCGATTCTTCTTCAATCAGGATCGCAAACAGAAGCTGGAATCGCGTGTCGAAAAGCTGGGCAAAGTGGTGTACCACAACAAGCTGGGATCGCAATTGCAACGCGTCGAGCGCATCACCACGCTGGCCGGTACCATCGCAAAACTGCTGGGCGTGGACAAGGCGGATACCGAGATGGCCGCGCGTCTGTGCAAGGCCGATCTGTTGACCGACATGGTGGGCGAATTCCCCGAGTTGCAGGGCATCATCGGGCGCTATTACGCTTTTTACGACGGTGAGAAATTCGACGTGATGAATGCCATCGAGGCACATTACCACCCGCGTTTTGCCGGTGACACCTTGCCGCAGGGCGGCGTGGCGTGCGCTTTGGCGCTGGCCGACAAATTGGAAACGGTCATCGGTATCTACGGCATCGGCCAAGTGCCCACGGGGGACAAAGACCCGTTCGGTCTGCGCCGCCAGGCTTTGGGTATCCTGCGCATTTTGATCGAAACCCCGCTTGATCTGAACTTGCATGCCTTGCTTAACGCGGCCGCAGACAATTTCCCGGACGGTATGTTGAGCGCGACCGTGGCCAAGGATGTGGAAGCTTTCATGCTGGACAGGCTGCGCGGGTATCTGCGCGAGCGCGGCTTCGAAGTGTCCCATATCGAAGCCGTGCTCGCGGTATTGAACGGACGTCTGCATGAAGTGTTGCCGCGCCTGCAGGGAGTGCGTATTTTCGCTGCCTTGGAATTGGCCAGGGAGCTGGCAGCGGCCAACAAGCGCGTGCAGAACATCATGCGCAAGAACCGCGAGGAGTTGGGCGATCTTACGCATAACGCGATCAATACCGACCTCCTCAAGGATGACGCCGAACACCAGTTGTACCAGGCCATCCAGGACATCACCCCGATGGCGCAAAGTTATTTCGCGCGCGGGGATTACAGCAACAACTTGAAGACGCTGGTCACGCTCAAGCCGTTCATCGACGATTTCTTCGACAAGGTGATGGTGATGGCGGAAGACAAAGCGTTGCGTGTGAACCGCGCCGTGTTGTTGCAACAACTGGGTCGCCTGATGAACCAGTCGGCCGACATTTCGAAGCTCGCGGCATGAAGCTCATCATCCTGGACCGCGACGGAGTCATCAACTACGATTCCGACCAGTTCATCAAATCTACCGATGAGTGGATTCCTATCCCCGGCAGTTTGGAAGCCATCGCGCGGCTGAATCAGGCAGGTTATCGCGTGGTGGTGGCAACCAACCAATCCGGTATCGGGCGCGGTCTGTTTGACATGCCGACGCTGAACGCGATCCACGACAAGATGCATAAATGTTTGGCGCAAGTCGGCGGGCGTATCGATGCGATCTTTTTTTGTCCGCATACCAACGACGCCGAATGCGCCTGCCGCAAACCGAAGAGCGGCATGATCGAGGAAATCGCCACACGTTACGGAATCAGTTTGAAGGATGTGCCCGCAGTGGGTGACTCATTACGGGATCTGGAAGCGGCGGCACGATTGGGCGCGCAACCCTATTTGGTGCTTACCGGCAAGGGCAGCAAGACACAAGCCAAGGGCGGTTTGCCGCAAGGTACTTTGATTTTCTCCGATCTCGCCGGTGTGGCGGCTACACTGATATGAATCTGATCCGGTCTGTCGTGTTTTTTTTGGCCCAATCCCTGTTCACAATAGGTTATGCGCTGTTGTCACCGTTTATCTTCCTGTTCAATCAGCACACGCGGCACATATTATTGTCCGGTTTCGCGCCGGGGCTGTTGTGGCTGTTGCGTATCATCTGTGGCATTCGCATGGAAGTGCGCGGGCAGGAGAATATCCCCGAACATTCCTGCGTGGTGTTGAGTAAACACCAGTCGGCATGGGAGACGCTGGCCTTGCAAACCGTGTTGCCAGCGCATTGCTGGGTGGCCAAACGCGAGTTGTTGTGGATCCCGTTCTTCGGTTGGTTGCTGGCCTTGTCCAGCCCGATCGCGCTTGATCGCAGCAAAGGGAAAGAATCCATGCGCCAGCTGCTGGAAAAAGGCAAGTCGAAATTGCAGCAGGGATTCAGTGTGGTGCTGTTCCCGGAAGGGACGCGTATCCCCTTCGGGCAACGCGGCAAATACAAGATCGGCGGCGCACTGTTGGCCGAGCACAGCGGCGTGCAGGTGTTGCCGGTGGCACACAATGCGGGGAAATTCTGGGGGCGCAATTCCTTCGTCAAATTTCCGGGTACGGTGGTGATGAGTATCGGTAAACCTATTGACACCTCCGGGCTTAAAGCCGATGAGATCAATCGCCAGACAGAAGCCTGGATCGAAGGCGAGATGACCAAACTGGGATGATGTTGCGCTCGCTTCTCCGCAAAGCCGCTCCCCCTGCTGTCGAACAGCGCACGTTACAACTTGCAGGAAAACACATCGAGTACACACTCAAACGCAGCAGCAAACGCCGCAGTATCGGCTTGCGTATCGACGATAACGGCTTGACGGTGAGTGTGCCATTGCGCGCTACGGACAGTTGGTTGCATAGCGTGTTGCGGGAGAAGGCCGACTGGGTGGTACAGAAGCTCGACCGTTGGCAAGCTAAAAAAACGCCGCCTATGCAGTGGATTGATGGCGAAAAGATTCCGTTCCGGGGCGAGCAGTTCACGTTGTGCATCATTCCGGATAGTTTCGGGAGCAAACCCCAAATTCACAATGACGAGTTGCGTTTGCATGTGCCGTCGGAGGCAAACCCGCAGACCATAGAGAAGCAGGTTATGCAGTGGTACCGCCGGGAAGCGCTCCGGGTATTCGAAGAATGTGTGGAACACTATGCACCGATGCTGGGCGTGTCGCCGCGCGAGGTCAAGCTCTCATCAGCACGCACCCAGTGGGGCAGTTGTACGGTGCGCGGTGTGGTCAGACTGAACTGGCAACTGGTGAAGATGCCCTTGCATTTGATCGACTATGTGGTGGTGCACGAATTGGCGCATCTGGTCGAGATGAACCACTCTCCCGCATTTTGGCGGGTGGTACAAAGTGCCTGCCCGGAGTATGCGGAGTGGCGAAAAGAATTACACGGCTACGGACTCGCCGAGTGATCCGGTTTCACGTTCAGAATTGCAGACTTTTCCCCGAGCCGATCTGAACCAGCTGTCCAAGTTTGGCATAAAGTTCGCTGCCGTCCCGCTGGCTGATCCATGATCCCCCGATGTAGCCAAAGTGAAAACCGCCCGATTTGGCCGCCAACCAGATCTCCCGATTGGGGGCGTGGCGGTTGACGATGAGTTTGCTTCCGTCGCCGAACTCGATTTCCATCACCACCCCGTTATTGTCGTAATCGATATCGCCGGATTCGATGACGTGCTCGATATGGGAAAAGACGGCATCGGCAAGTTCGTTGAATTCACTTTCTGACATAATTAATATCCTGATGAAGATTGGTGACACCAGATTCGTTGCCCGGGTGTTCCGTCATATAATCCCGCGCGTCCGATTTCCAGAAAGTCAAAGTCATGCGTGTCACCGGTATTATGTTGCTGTTGCTTGTCGCCTTGCAAGGGTGCGGACGCAAAGGCCCTCTGTTCCTTCCGCCTCCGCCTAATGCTGCCCAGGCCGCTCCCGATTTATCACAACCAAACAAATAAACATGGCGCCCTATTTCAACTACCAACAAGATCAACTGTTCGCCGAGAATGTCAACTTGGGCGACATCGCGCAACGCTTTGGCACGCCGTGTTATGTCTATTCCCGCGCCGCGCTGGAGGCCGGATATGGCCAATTTGCGCAGGCACTCAAGAGCCGCGACCACCTCATTTGTTATGCGGTAAAAGCCAACTCCAACCTGGCCATTCTCAATCTATTCGCGCGTTTGGGTGCAGGGTTCGATATCGTCTCGGGAGGGGAGTTGCAGCGTGTGCTGGCGGCCGGAGGTCAGGCGAACAAAGTGGTGTTCTCCGGTGTGGGCAAGAGCGAGGCCGAGATGCGCCAAGCGTTGCAGGCCGGGATTCTGTGTTTTAACGTCGAGTCGGCAGCCGAATTGGATCGCCTGAATGAAGTGGCGGCCAGCATGGGCAAAATCGCCCCAATCAGTTTGCGGGTCAACCCGGATGTGGACGCCAAAACACATCCGTATATCTCTACCGGATTAAAACAAAACAAGTTCGGTGTCGCCTACACCGAAGCGCGGGCGTTGTACCGCAAAGCATCATCCCTGCCCAACGTGCGAGTCACCGGCATGGATTGCCACATCGGTTCGCAATTGACCGAGACCAGTCCTTTCATCGCGGCAGCCGAAAAAGTGTTGGTACTGGTCGATCAACTTGCCGCAGATGGAATCGCATTGGAGCATCTTGATCTTGGTGGCGGGCTGGGTATCCGTTACGACGCCGAGACGCCACCTTCCATCGGCGAATATGCCCGGGCTTTGCTGGGCGCATTGAAGGGCAGGTCGGAGAAGCTGCTGGTTGAACCGGGCAGGGTGCTGGTAGGGAATGCCGGGGTGTTGCTGACGCGCATCGAATATCTGAAACATGGAGAAGAAAAACATTTCGCCATCGTCGACGCCGCGATGAACGACCTGATGCGTCCCGCGCTTTACGATGCCTACCATGCCATTTTGCCGGTACAGAAAAATTCGTTGCCGAAACGAAATTACGAAGTGGTGGGGCCGATCTGCGAGACCGGTGATTTTATCGGACACGACCGCGAACTGGCCGTGGGGCAGGGCGATGTGCTGGCTGTGATGTCTGCCGGTGCGTACGGAATGAGTATGAGTTCCAACTACAACACACGTCCGCGTGCGGCGGAAGTGATGGTCGACGGTGAACAGTCACATGTCATTCGGGAGCGCGAAACGGTGAGCCAGTTGTACGCGGCAGAGAAAATCGTCGGTTGATTTATTCACACAAATTTCACAAATCTGTTGCGCAATAAAAATATTCGCGCATAGAATGCGCTCACCGTGCGTGTCGGGAGATTTCAATCAGTTGGAAGGCGCATCGGGAGTGCAGTGGTTGCACGAAAAAGTAGTACCTGGTTAGTCCATCAAACTTTAATAAGGAATGAAAATGGCAACTGCAGATACCAAAACTAAAAGCACCACTACCAAGAAACCCGCCGTCAAAAAACCCGCTGTAAAAAAAGCAGTCGCTGCAAAAAAACCAGCCGCTAAAAAAGTAGTTGCCAAGAAACCGGCAGCGAAAAAAGCAGCCGCGAAGCCAGCCACTAAAAAAGTAGCCGCCAAAAAACCAGCTGTAAAAAAAGCAGCCGCCAAGCCAGCCGCTAAAAAAGCAGTTGCCAAGAAACCGGCAGCGAAAAAAGTTGCAGCCAAGCCAGCCGCTAAAAAAGTAGCCGCCAAAAAACCGGCTGTGAAAAAAGCAGTCGCTGCAAAAAAGCCAGCCGCTAAAAAAGCAGTTGCCAAGAAACCGGCAGCGAAAAAAGTTGCAGCCAAGCCGGCTGCTAAAAAAGCCGCTGCAAAAAAACCGGCTGTGAAAAAAGCTGCCGCCAAGCCGGCGGCAAAAAAAGCAGCAGGTAAAGGCATCCTCGGCGCCTAAGCTTCGTAGATCGGGGCGGGCGCCGGGCCGTTGTAGCGTTTCGCCCTTTCTGCGAGATCCGCATCAGGCGGGTGGGTAGTTCTATTCAAGGGTTTGTTGAGGGTTATCAACAAAAGTGCTTCTTATTCTGCGTATATTCCATACGTTTGGTTTAGCTATGGCTTCGCGCATTTGAAGTGGGAATGCTTGGAATTTCCCCGCTTTTCTATCGACCTCAGTCACCCAAGCCAGCTTGCCTCCCACGCTCCGGTCGTCAAATCTGCCGAAATTACACCGTGCTGTGCCGTTTCAAACGACACAAACAAAAGGCAGCGCGAGTACGCTGCCTTTAATGCGCTGCCTTAATCTCAGGCGATAAACTTATTGCTGCGCAAGGTCTCGATGATTTCGGGAATGACGCCCGGGTCATCAATGGTCGACGGCACGGTATATTCCTGTCCGTTGACTATTTTGTTGAGTGTCTTGCGCAAGGTCTTGCCGGAACGGGTTTTGGGAAGCCGCTTCAGTACAACGGTGTCCTTGTAACAGGTGATGGCGCCGATGGCATCGCGTACGCGTGACACCAGTTCTTTTTGCAGCGTCGTTTCGTCTATGGACGCGCCGGATTTCAGCACCACCAAACCCATCGGTACTTGCCCTTTTAAATCATCGTCGCGTGCGATGACGGCACACTCGGCAACATCGGGATGTCTGGCCACCACTTCTTCGATTTCGCCGGTGGAAAGACGGTGTCCCGCCACGTTGATGACATCGTCCACACGCCCCATCACGAACACATAACCTTCCGCGTCAATGTAACCGCCGTCCCCCGTAGTGTAATAGCCGGGGAGGAATTGCAGATAACTTTCGCGGAACTTGTTGTCATCGCCCCAGATGCGATTCATGCAGGAAGGCGGCAGCGGTAACTTGATGGCGATGTAGCCTTGTTCGTTGGTCGCCATCTGCTTGCCGTTCTCGTCCAGGATGCGCACATCGAAGCCGGGAGTGGGCAGGGTAGAAGAGCCGAGTTTGACCGGCTTGGGTTCAACACCCCACAGGTTGGCGGTGATGCCCCAACCCGTTTCGGTCTGCCACCAGTGGTCCACCACCGTCTTGCCGCTCTTCTCGGTGAGCCATTCTTGTGTCGGTGGATCGAGGCGTTCGCCTGCGGAGAAGATGACCTGCAGTTTGCTCAAGTCGTAAGGCTTCATCAGCAAGGCATTGGGGTCTTCTTTTTTCACTGCTCGGAAAGCAGTGGGTGCGGTGAAGAACGATTTGACGCCGTATTCGGAGATGACGCGCCACAACGCGCCTGCATCCGGCGTCATGATGGGTTTGCCTTCATACACGATGGTGGTGCAACCTTGCAGTAATGGGCCATACACGATGTACGAGTGACCGACCACCCAACCCACGTCCGATGCCGCCCAGAACACATCTCCCGCATCCACGTTGTAGATGGCCTTCATGCTGTATTTCAATGCCACCGCATGGCCGCCGTTCTCGCGCACCACGCCTTTGGGCTTGCCGGTGGTGCCGGAGGTGTAGAGGATGTACAGCGGGTCGCTACCTTTCACTGGCGTGCAACCGACTGCTTTCGCTTTCGCTAACAATGTCGCCCAGTCATGATCGCGTCCCGCAACGAGAGGTGCGTCGCATTGTGGACGTTGGAACACCACACAGCTTTGCGGTTTGTGTTTCGCCAAGTCGATGGCTTTGTTGAGCAAGGGCATGTACTCGATGACGCGCTTGATCTCGATACCGCACGAAGCGGTGAGGATGACTTTGGGGGTCGAATCGTCAATACGCTGCGCCAACTCGGGCGGTGCGAAACCACCGAACACTACCGAATGGATCGCACCCAGGCGAGCCACGGCCAACATCGAGATGACGGCCTCGGGGATCATCGGCATGTAGATGATGACGCGGTCGCCTTTGACCACCCCCAAGTCCGCCAGCATGCCCGCCGTGCGTGCCACCTCATTCGTCAGCTCAGCGAAGGTGTACTTGCGTTTGGTCTCGGTGACAGGGGAGTCGTAGATGATCGCCGTCTGGTTACCGCGCCCGTTCTTAACGTGATGATCCAGCGCCATGTAGGCCGTGTTCATTTCGCCATCGCCGAACCAATGACCGATACCGTCAACATCGGTGGTCAGGATCGTCTGCGGCGCCTTGAACCATTCCAGCGCCTTGGCTTGGTCACCCCAGAAGCCGGCTGGGTCTTTCATCGAACGGTCGTACTCGGTTTGGTAACTCATCTGTTGACTCCTCTCATTTAGAACCCATTTCCCGCCGCCCTTCTATGGGGAGGTCGAGTGGGACTTTTTCAAAATAAACATCCGGGAAACTTTGATTAAGTCGTCATCCCCGCGCAGGCGGGGATCCAGTTTGTTTATTTAACTAGGTTCCCGCCTGCGCGGGAACGACGAATTAAACTTAATTTGAGTTTCATTAAAAACTATCACTAGGAACACGCACCCATCCTTCCATCAGCACGCGCGCGCTGCGGCTCATGGTCACTTTCTCGACTTTCCACTCGCCGCCGTTTTGGCTTGCGGCGGCACCGACTCTCAAGGTGCCAGAGGGATGTCCGAACTTCACCACATCGCGTTCACCACCGCCTGCCGCCAGATTCACCAGCGTACCGGGGATCGCTGCTGCCGTGCCGATCGCGACGGCAGCTGTGCCCATCATGGCATGGTGCAGTTTGCCCATCGACAGGGCGCGCACCAGCAGATCGACTTCGGAAGCGTCGATCTTCTTGCCGCTGGAGGCCACATGGTCAACCGGGGGCGCGACGAAAGCGACCTTCGGAGTATGTTGGCGCGTCGCGGCTTCTTCAGGGGTTTTGATCAAACCCATGCGCAATGCGCCCGCCACGCGGATCTTTTCGAAACGCGCCAGTGCTGCCGGGTCGGTATTGATGGTTTCACGCAACTCGGTGCCGGTGTAACCGATGTCCGCCGCATTCACAAACACGGTCGGGATCCCAGCGGAAATCATGGTGGCCTTGAAGGTGCCGACACCGGGGACATCGAGCTGGTCGACCAGATTGCCAGTCGGGAACAGGCTGCCGCCTTCTTCGCTGTCATCGGATGGATCCATGAATTCCAGCACGATCTCCGCTGCCGGGAAGGTCACGCCATCCAGTTCGAAATCGCCGGTCTCCTGTACCTGACCGTTGCTGACCGGCACATGGGCGATGATGGTCTTGCTGATGTTGGCCTGCCAGATGCGCACGGTGCAGACGCCATCCTGTGCAAGACGTGCGGCATCGATATATCCGGCATGGATTGCGAAAGCGCCCGCTCCTGTGGACAGGTTGCCGCAGTTGCCGCTCCAGTCGACGAAGTCTTTGTCGATGGATATCTGGCCGTAGAGGTAATCCACGTCATGACCGGGACGTGTGCTTTTCGACAGGATCACGCACTTGCTGGTGCTGGAGGTCGCGCCCCCCATACCATCGATCTGCGCGGCATAAGGGTCGGGGCTGCCGATCACGCGCTGGAACAATTTGTCACGTGCCTTGCCTGGAACCTGAGCCGCTTTCGGCAGATCTTCCAGCCGGAAGAACACACCTTTCGATGTGCCACCGCGCATGTAGGTGGCGGGGATTTTGATCTGCGGGGCCTGGGACATTAGGCTGCTCCTTCGAGGAAGTCCTGCGCAAAGCGTTGCAGTACACCGCCCGCCTTGTACACGCGCACTTCGGCAGCGGTATCCAGACGGCAGGTGACAGGGATGCGCACAGTCTCGCCATTCTTGCGATGCATCACCACGGTCAGCGCGGCGCGCGGGGCGATGTCGCCTTCCACGTCATAGGTCTCGGTGCCGTCGATGGCGTAGGTCTTGCGCGTATCACCTGCCTTGAACTCCAGCGGCAGCACGCCCATGCCGACCAGATTGGTGCGGTGGATGCGCTCGAAACCTTCTGCCACGATGGCTTCCACACCGGCCAGCCGCACGCCTTTGGCCGCCCAGTCACGCGAAGAGCCTTGGCCGTAGTCGGCACCGGCCACGATGATCAGGTTCTGCTTGCGCGCCATGTAGGTTTCGATGGCTTCCCACATACGCATCACCTTGCCGTCCGGCTCGACGCGTGCGAGGGAACCTTTCTTAACCTGCCCATCGACCACAGCCATTTCGTTGACCAGTTGCGGATTGGCAAAGGTGGCGCGTTGCGCGGTGAGGTGGTCACCGCGGTGCGTCGCGTAGGAATTGAAGTCCTCTTCCGGCAGGCCCATCTTCGCCAGGTATTCACCGGCAGCCGAGTCGAGCAGAATCGCGTTCGAGGGCGACAAGTGGTCGGTGGTGATGTTGTCCGGCAACACGGCCAGCGGACGCATCCCTTTCAGGGTGCGTTTGCCGGCCAGTGCGCCTTCCCAATACGGCGGACGACGGATGTAGGTGGACTGCGGACGCCAGTCGTACAACGGGCTCTTCGCCGCTTCGATCACGCCCAGATCGAACATCGGGAGATAGACCTGCTTGAACTGTTCCGGCTTCACGCAAGTTGCAACGACGGCGTCGATCTCCTCGTCGGAAGGCCAGATGTCTTTCAGTGTGATCGGCTTGCCGGACTTGTCGGTGCCCAACGCATCCTGCTCGATGTCGAAGCGCACCGTACCCGCGATGGCGTAAGCAACCACCAGCGGCGGGGAAGCCAGGAAGGCCTGCTTCGCATACGGGTGGATACGACCGTCGAAGTTGCGGTTGCCGGAGAGTACGGCGGTGGCGTACAGGTCGCGGTCTATGATCTCTTTCTGGATCTTGGGGTCGAGTGCGCCGGACATGCCGTTGCAGGTGGTGCAGGCGAAGCCGACGATGCCGAAGCCGAGTTTCTCCAGTTCCGACAGCAGGCCCGCTTCTTTCAGGTACAGCTCGGCGACTTTAGAGCCGGGCGCAAAAGAAGTCTTGACCCAAGGCTTGCGGATTAAGCCCAGCGCGTTGGCTTTCTTCGCCAGCAGCGCCGCTGCCACCACGTTGCGCGGGTTGGAGGTGTTGGTGCAGGAAGTAATGGCAGCGATGATGACCGCACCATCCGGCATCAGACCTTGCGCTTCTTCGGCCTTGCCTGCTGCCAGTTTTGCTTCGTCCGCGATGCCGCGTTCATGCAGAGCGGAGGTCGGCAGACGGCGGTGCGGATTGGATGGACCCGCCATGTTGCGCACCACGCTGGACAGATCGAATTCCAGCACGCGCTCGTATTCGGCGGCAACCATCTGATCTGCCCACAGACCGGTGGTCTTGGCGTAGTTCTCCACGAGGGCGACCTGCTCGGGTTCGCGCCCGGTCAGTTTCAGGTAGGTGATGGTCTGCGCGTCGATGTAGAACATCGCCGCCGTCGCGCCGTATTCCGGGCACATATTGGAGATGGTCGCGCGGTCGCCGATGGTGAGGCTGTCCGCACCTGCGCCGAAGAATTCGACCCAGGCGCCGACCACTTTTTCCTTGCGCAGGAACTCGGTCAGGGCCAGCACGATGTCGGTGGCGGTGATGCCGGGTTGACGTTTGCCAACCAGCTTCACGCCGACGATGTCCGGCAGGCGCATCATGGATGGAAGGCCCAGCATGACGGTCTCTGCTTCCAGTCCGCCGACACCGATGGCGACCACACCGAGGGCATCGACGTGCGGGGTGTGCGAGTCTGTGCCCACGCATGTATCGGGGAAGGCAACACCGCCACGTGCCTGGATCACCGGCGACATCTTTTCCAGATTGATCTGGTGCATGATTCCGTTTCCGGCAGGGATCACGTCGACGTTCTTGAACGCGGTCTTGGTCCACTCGATGAAGTGGAAGCGGTCTTCGTTGCGGCGGTCTTCGATCTCGCGGTTCTTGCGGAAGGCATCCTTGTCAAAACCGGCGGCTTCCACGGCCAGCGAGTGGTCGACGATCAGTTGAGTCGGTACGACGGGGTTGACCAAGGCAGGGTCGCCGCCTTGCTCGGCGATCGCGTCACGCAGACCGGCGAGGTCTACCAAGGCGGTTTGGCCGAGGATGTCGTGGCACACGACACGGGCGGGATACCAGGGGAAATCGAGGTCGCGCTTGCGTTCGATCAGTTGCTTCAGCGCGTCGGTCAATGCTTCCGGTTCGCAGCGGCGCACCAGTTGTTCTGCCAGCACTTTGGAAGTGTAGGGCAGCTTGGCATAAGCACCGGACTGGAGGGCTTCGACTGCCGCGCGGGTGTCAAAGTAGTCCAGCTTGCTCCCAGCCAAAGGCCTACGGTATTGGGTATTCATAAAATCCTTCTGACAAAGTCAAAATCTTTTTTGCCACAGAGAACACAGCTCACACCAATCCGTTCGTCCTGAGTGCCGCGCATAGCGCGGTGTATCGAAGGATGGGCGAAGCCCGCTGGTTTGTGGGTTTCGCAGTCCCCCAAGATTGCCACCTTCCCTCGATACGGCTGCGCCTACTCGGGACGAACGGATTGGTGGTTTGGATCCGACTCGTCCTGCTTGAGTGTTAACGTTTCTCAATCGGCACCCACTTCAGATTATCCGGCCCGATGTAATTCGCACTCGGGCGGATGATCTTGCCGTCGGCGCGTTGTTCGATCACGTGTGCACCCCAGCCGGTGACGCGCGAGATGACAAACAGCGGCGTGAACATTTCGGTCGGCACCCCCATCTGGTGGTACGACACGGCAGAGAACCAGTCCAGGTTCGGGAACATCTTCTTGGTGTCCCACATCACACTCTCCAGTCGTGTCGCAATGTCAAACATCAGCATGTCGTTTTTTTCCTTCGACAAACTTTGCGCCACGCGTTTGATCACTTCGTTGCGCGGATCGGAGATTGTGTAGACCGGGTGACCGAAACCGATAACGATTTCTTTGCGAGCCACTCGCGCGCGAATGTCGGCCTCGGCTGCGTCGGCACTCGGGTAACGGCTCTGGATGCGGAAGGCTTCCTCGTTCGCGCCGCCATGCTTGGGGCCGCGCAACGCGCCGATGGCACCGGTGATGCAGGAATAGATGTCGGAGTTGGTGCCCGCGATGACGCGTGCGGTGAAGGTGGAAGCGTTGAATTCATGTTCGGCGTACAGAATGAGCGAAGTGTGCATCGCGCGAACCCAGGACGCCTTGGCGGGCGTCCCGTGCAGCAGATGCAGGAAGTGTGCGCCGATGGAGTCATCATCCGTTTCCACGTTGATGCGTATGCACGATGTGCTGTAGTGATGCCAGTAGGCCAGCATCGAGCCGAAACTGGCCAGCATGCGGTCGATGATGTCTTTTGTCCTGGTCGGTTCGTGTGCTTCGGGTTCCTGTTCCACCGTGCCCAGTACCGAGCAACCTGTACGCATCACATCCATCGGGTGTGCATTGGCCGGAATGGCCTCCAGCGCTTGTTTCACTGCGGGTGGCAGACCGCGCAGCGTCCGCAACTTTTCTTTGTAGGCTTTGAGTTCGGCAGCTGTCGGTAACTTTTCATGAATCAGCAGATAGGCGATTTCTTCAAATTCCGCCTTCTCGGCAAAGTCGAGGATGTCGTAGCCGCGATAATGCAAGTCGTTTCCCGTGCGTCCCACGGTACACACCGCAGTGTTACCCGCGACGGTGCCGGACAGTGCGACGGACTTCTTGGGCTTCGGTAATGTGGTTTCTTCTGCCATGTTGCTCTCCCTTAAATAAAATCCACTTTCAAATTCATGGTGGAGTTGTCATTGCGCTGCTTCCCCCTTACCAACCCTTCCCCCGATGGGAGAAGGGCTTAGCTTCCCTCTCCCCTCGGGGGAGGGATTGAGGGAGGGGGAACCCTCTCAATCATTCCGCACCTTTTTCCGCAAACAAGCGATCGAGCTGTTGCTCGAACTCGTGATAGCCGAGATAGTCGTAAAGCTCCATGCGCGATTGCATCGTGGGCACCACCTTCTGCTGTGTGCCATCGGCCAGGATATGTTGATACACATTCAGCGCCGCCTTGCTCATGGCGCGGTAAGCGGAGAGTGGATACAGCACCAACTGTACGCCCACGCCGGACAATTCTTGCGTGGTGAACAGCGGTGTCGCGCCGAACTCGGTGATGTTGGCCAACACGGGCACGTTCACGACCTTGGTGAATTCTTTGTATTGCTCCAGTGTGGTCATCGCCTCGGGGAAGATCATGTCGGCACCCGCCTCGACGCAGGCTTGTGCACGGGCTATGGCAGAGTGCATGCCTTCCACCGCCAGCGCATCGGTGCGTGCCATGATGACGAAGCTGCTGTCCACGCGTGCATCCACCGCCGCCTTCACACGATCCACCATCTCGCCCTGGCTTACGATCGCTTTGTTGGGGCGGTGACCGCATCGCTTCTGCATCACCTGATCTTCAATGTGGAAACCTGCCGCACCGGCCTGTGCCACTTCACGTGTCGCACGCGCGATGTTGAATGCACCGCCCCAGCCGGTATCCACGTCCACCAGCAAAGGCAAGTCGCTCGCCGCCGTGATGCGGCGTGTGTCTTCGCATACGTCATGCAAGGTGGTGATGCCGAGATCGGGGATGCCGAGCGAAGAAGCTGCCACGCCGCCACCCGAAAGGTATAGCGCCTTGTGTCCGCTTTTCTGCGCAAGAATGGCGCAGTAGGCGGTGACGGCACCGACCACTTGTAGCGGGGAATTGTCTTTCACTGCCTGGCGCAGTTTGTTACCGGGGGTGTTTGTTGTTGTGCTCATTTCCGTTTCCTCACGTGATTCAAAATTCCGTCATTCCCGCCCTTCGACAAGCTCAGGATAAACTGCCCTACGGGCAAGCGGGAATCCAGCTAAAACAAAAATCCCGCGTAGCGGACAAAGCCCAACTGCCTATTCAATAAAGGCACTGGATTCCCGTTTCCACGGGAATGACGGCTGGAAGAGCTCATGCCGCAGACTCCTCTTCTTCTTTATCAATCATTTCGCTGATGCTTTTCCATGCGCCGTGAATGTGGCGACGCATGAGTAGCTCGGCCAGCTCGCCGTCGCGTTGTTCCAATGCCGCGACGATCTGGCGGTGTTGTTGCAATGCGGGTTTGGTGCGGGCGGCTTTGCGGCTGGTGCAGTAACGGCACATGCGCAGGAGTTGGTATTGCTCGCTGCCGAGCATGTCCATCAGCATCTGGTTGCGGCTGCCGCGTGCGATCTGGAAATGAAAATCGAGGTCGCCCTCGCTTTGTGAATAGACTTTGCCGCCGACTTTCTTGATCTGCTCTTCGTGACTGTCGAGCAGCTTGCTCAGTTTGGCGATCTCTTCATCGGTCATCTGCGTGGCAGCGAGACGGCAGGCCATGCCTTCGAGAGCTTCGCGCACGCCATAGATATCGGAGAGGGTCTTGCGATCCAGCACCACCACGCGCGTTCCCGCGTTGGGAATGCGCGTGACCAGACGCATGCCTTCCAGATGTCGCAGGGCTTCGCGCAACGGGCCGCGTCCCATACCGAAGCGTTCTGCCAACTCCGCCTCGTTCAGCTTCTGGCCTTGCGCCAGTTCACCGGTGACGATGCTGTGCGCCAGACGATGGGCTGCAACGTCTGCGAGGGTGCCTTGTTCTGGAACTTGAATCAGCATCGTGTTCGTCCGATTGTCGACAATGTGGCGCAATCCTAGCATCGAAAAAGGACTTTGTGGCAAGAAAAATCTGATTATGTCGACAAAATTATCGGTATTGTCTGGAAGGTTTTCACCTGACCAATTGAAAAATAAAGAGTTTAGGTCGGGAGGCAGTTTCGATTCGAAGGTGAGGCAAACCCTATTTTCTGCGATAGGTCACGAAGTGGTAGTCAAGCGGGGAGGGGGATTCTTGCGAACGTATTTCACGAGAGATCTCCGACCACTGGCTTGTGTCGAATTCCGGAAAGTGCGCATCACCCGACACTGCTTGTTGGATCTCGGTGATGTAGAGCGTGCCCGCGAACTCAAGTGATTGCGAGTAGATGTCTGCGCCGCCGACGATGAAGATCTGCGAATCCTTGGCGCAAACCGCAATGGCATCTGGCAGCGAATGGGCGATGAGACAACCTTCGAGTTTCAAATTCCTGTCACGCGTGACAACCACGGTGACGCGACCGGGAAGCGGCTTTCCGATGGAGTCGTACGTCTTGCGCCCCATGATCATGTGATGCCCCATGGTCAGCGCCTTGAAATGTTTGAGGTCTTCAGGACAACGCCAAGGCAGGGTATTGTTCACCCCGATCGTGCGGTTCTTCGCCATGGCCACGATGATCGAGATATTCCGTGTTGGCTGTGAAGTCGTAATATCGCGGCCTGAGTTTGTCATTGCTATTGTGCGTCCGCAGCTAATGACTTCTTGATGCCCATGAGTAATTTTCCGACTTCGTTGGTTTGTGCCAGCAGTTTGGAGATTTCGTCCGCGCCAACAAAATTCAAGCGGAGCGCCAGTTGTAATTGCGTCTCCAATTCCATCAAGGCACCGTATGCAATAGAAAGGTGTTTGAAATAGGCTTCGGTCGATTTGCGTCCGTGACCGTCTGCGATGTTCGAGGGGATAGAAATCGCCGAACTTCTGATTTCAAATGACAGCCCCAATCGTTCTTCGAGCGGGAAGCGGGAAGTGAGTTTGTAGATGTCCGTTGCCAAATTCATCGATTGTTGCCAAACGGTTAGTTCACAATATTTCATTGCACTGTTGTTCCTGAATTGCTTGTCATCAAGATTAAATCGCGACCGGTGCCTTGATTGCCGGATGCGGATCGTAGCCTTCCAAAATGAAATCCCCGAATTTGAATGCGAAGATATCTTTTACGGCGGGATTGATCTTCATGGTCGGCAACGGGCGCGGTTCGCGTGAGAGTTGCAACCGGGCCTGTTCCATGTGGTTGGAATAGAGGTGTGCATCGCCAAAAGTATGCACGAAGTCGCCCGGTTGCAGATCGCAAACTTGCGCCATCATCAGCGTGAGCAACGCATAACTGGCGATATTGAACGGCACGCCAAGGAAGATGTCGGCACTGCGCTGATATAACTGGCAGGAAAGTTTGCCGTCTGCAACATAGAACTGGAAGAAGGCGTGACAGGGTGCCAGCGCCATCTTGTCCAGTTCGCCGACGTTCCAGGCCGACACGATGATGCGGCGCGAATCGGGATTGTGCTTGAGCTGATCGACCGCGATTTTGATCTGGTCAACCACACGCCCGTCGATGGTTTCCCACGAGCGCCATTGTTTGCCGTAGACCGGGCCGAGATCGCCGTTTTCGTCCGCCCATTCGTCCCAGATACTGACGCCATTTTCTTTGAGATATTTGGTATTGGTGCTGCCCTGAAGAAACCACAACAATTCATGCACAATGGATTTCAGGTGGCACTTTTTGGTGGTGACCAGCGGGAATCCTTGTGCAAGATCGAAGCGCATCTGGTAACCGAAGACACTGGTGGTGCCGGTTCCGGTGCGGTCAGATTTGCTTGTTCCGGTGTTGAGGACGTGCTGCATTAAATCCAGATATTGGCGCATGTTGAAGCTCGTATAATTGCGTGGTTTTTCGATTCTTTTGAGGACGCAATGCTAGCACAACTGACCCAAATTCCCGCTCTGCCCAAGACACTGGATGCCACGCACCTGCTGGTGTTGTTGCCAAAAGCCAAGAGTCTTCTCAAAGAGCTGCCGCATGCCGAATTGCTTGCCGCTGTGCTCCAGCGCCGCGCGATGAAGCCGGATGAATTGGCCAAGACGCCCGTGAGCGCCAACGCGGTCAACGGAGCTTTGGTGGTGTGGGTCATGCTGGATTTCGGGCAAGACACTTTCGCGCAACAGACCCTAATTCGCAAAGCGTTGCAACTGTTGTTGGACGAACATCCCAAGCGTATCGCGATCGCGGTTTCCGGTGACGCAGCGCAGCGTCAATACATGGCGGAACTGGCGGTGTATGGCGCGTGGGTGAACGGTGCGTTACTGCCGGTGCACAAGAAGAAAGACACGCGCAAAGCGTTGCAGGGGATCTCTCTATATGGCCTCTCTCAGTCCCTTCCCCCTGGCAGGGGGAAGGTTAGGATGGGGGTTGAGCCGTTGAGC